>CAZKWK010000017.1:18406-20970 GCA_964556335.1 uncultured Bordetella sp.
CTGTCACTATCAGATGGGCGGTATCCCGACCAACTTCCGTGGCGAAGTCGTGGTGCCACAGAATGGTGAGCCGAGCGTGCCGGTGACCGGTTTCTACGCTGCGGGTGAGTGTGCCTGTGCCTCGGGCCGCCCGACCGCATCGATCTCGTCGATGAAAATAATACAGGGCGCATGCTTCTTGGCATTCTCGAACATGTCGCGCACACGAGCAGCACCCACGCCGACAAACATTTCAACGAAGTCAGAGCCCGAGATGGAGAAGAAGGGCACCTTAGCCTCACCCGCGATGGCCTTGGCCAAAAGGGTTTTACCGGTACCCGGCGAACCGACCATGAGCACGCCGCGCGGAATGCGGCCCCCAAGCTTTTGGAACTTCGAAGGATCGCGCAGAAACTCCACGAGTTCGTGGACTTCTTCTTTGGCTTCATCGCAGCCTGCGACATCGGCAAAGGTAATGGTGTTGTTGTTCTCATCGAGCATTCGGGCCTTGCTCTTCCCAAACGAGAAAGCACCCCCACGACCCCCACCCTGCATCTGACGCATGAAGAAGACCCAGACGGCGATGAGCAGCAACATGGGGAACCAGGAGACGAAGATGCTCATGAGCAGCGAGGGCTGCTCTGCCGCCTTAGCCGATACAGCCACGCCGTATTTCATAAGGTCAGAGACCATCCAGAGGTCTTGTGGCGCATTTACAACAATGGGCCGCTCGTCGGTGGTCATGGCACGGACGGTATTGCCATCGATAACCGCGGTGCGAATACGCCCCTGGCGTGCCTCTTCCATAAATTGGGAATAAGAGACCTCAAGCCCACGCGGCTGGTTGCCCTCAAACTGTCGAAAGACAGAGAAGAGCACCAGGGCAATCACCATCCAGATGGCTACTTTAGAAAAGACATTGTTCAACGCATCACTCCTTGGACCGCTGGCCCACTGATCTGCTGGGACACCCGTGCCAGCAAGAAAAAATCGATATTCTTAGGATACTCGTCTTATTCCTTCGTTTCACCCTTAAGCGATTGATTTTTTAAATCTCTCCCCAAGAGAAAAACTTCGGACGACTCTGCCCGCGAGGCCCCGGGCTTACGAGGCGCCACGGTCTTAAAGACTTTCTTGAACTGCTCGACAAGCTGGCTATACCCACTGCCCTGGAAGGTCTTTATCAAGAGGGCCCCGTGGGGCTTTAGATGCTGCTCGGCAAACACCATCGCCAACTCCCCAAGATGCATCACACGCGCGGCATCGGCCACACCCACACCCGATAAGTTGGGGGCCATATCGGACAAAACAAGATCCACCCCCCGGCCCTGCAGTCGGTCGGCCAGAATCTGGCTGACCGATTCTTCACGAAAGTCGCCTTGAATGAATTCCACGCCCGCAATCGGGTCCATAGGCAACACATCCAACGCAAAAATACGACCTCTGATCCCTGAACTGGGCTCTGCCGTGATGCCCTGCTCGGTAACGGTCGCCTCGGCAGGCTTTGCGCCCCCTGCCCCGAGACCGGCCTTTAGGGCAAGGCGCTCTCGCAGTACCTGCGACCAGCTGCCAGGCGCTGCGCCCAGGTCGATAACCGTGATGCCAGGACGTATCAGACGGTCTTTTTCATCAATTTCGATGAGCTTGAAGGCCGCCCGGGACCTATACCCCTTCTGCTGGGCCTGCCGCACATACGGATCGGTGACGTGTCGGTGAATCCAGGCAGGATTGGACTTGTGTTTGGCCAGACCGGGTGCGCCTTCTAGAGAGTACCGAGGGCGACGTCGAATACGACAGCCCTCAAGGCCCACGGCCCAGATGCCCGCGCCGGGGACTTATTCATAGCGGACTTCGAGAATCTCCACCTCGCGGCCCCCACTGGGCGCCTGCACCATCACCACATCGCCCACCGATTTGCCAATTAGCGCCCGCGCAATCGGACTGGAGATGGAGATCTTGCCTTTCTTGAGATCTGCCTCGTCTTCACCAACGATCTGGTAGACCATGGTCTCTTCGGAATCGAGATCGGAGAGCTGTACGGTGGTGCCAAAAACAACCCGTCCGTCTTGCTCGAGCGTCTTGGGATCGATGATCTGGGCCATCGCGAGCTTGGACTCTAGTTCGGCAATCCGCCCCTCAATAAAGCCCTGCTTCTCCTTTGCGGCATCGTACTCGGCATTCTCAGACAGATCGCCCTGCGCCCGCGCCTCGGCAATGGCATTAATAACGGCGGGCCGCTCCTGGTGCTTGAGCCGATGGAGTTCGGTCTTCAGCAGCTCCGCGCCGCGTACCGTGAGAGGAACCGTGTTACTCATAGGGCGAGGTCCTTGTGCATAGACTGAAGATCATAAACGTCTAGCCGCGCCTCGGCCATAGCCTTCATTCCCTCAACGGCCGCCCTGGCACCCGCAAGGGTGGTGTAGGTGGTCACGCGCTGGGCAAGCCCCGTAGTACGGATAGAGCGCGAATCGGCCATAGCATTGCGACGCTCTTCGACCGTGTTGACGATGAAGACGATCTCGCCATTTTTAATGAGATCCACCACATGGGGCCGTCCCTCCGTCACCTTGTTCACGGTCGTCACC
>CAZKWK010000018.1:0-20245 GCA_964556335.1 uncultured Bordetella sp.
TGAATCCGCCAAAGTGCTTGGCGACTTTGCTTACTTCGAGGATGCTTTCCATTTTCTGTAGAGTCCCACAATGCCATCAGGTGCGGCAATTACGAAGAAGACCAACAAGACCCCCACCACCAAAACATTCAGCTCACTGGAAATGGTGACGGTGACAATCTGCTGAATAGAGGCGAGGAGCACCGCGCCAATCAGTGGACCAACCCAGTGCGACATTCCGCCAATGATCGGCATCGCCAGGGCAGAGACTGCATAGACCAGATTAAAACTGGAATAAGGCTCGATATAACTCAGGTACATGGGCATTGGGGCGCCCGCTGCACCCAACAACGCCCCTGAGACCGTACACGCAATGAGCTTAAGCCTCAGCGTCGGCACGCCTGTGCACTCCGCAGCCTCTTCCGAGTCGCGCAACGCCCGCAGGCCGCGCCCAATGTGCGAATCTTGGATGTATCGGGCAATCGCAATGGAGGCAACCGCCATGATCACCATCACCCAGAAAAGCATACGGGTGTAACTCTCAAAAGGCCAGACATCGGTGGGGCGGGTGAGCTGCAGACCAGTAGCGCCACCGACATACCGCCAGTTGATGACCACGGTTTCAAGAATGAAGACCAAAGCGACCGTGGCAATAGAGAAAAAGATGCCCCGCAGTCGCACAGAGATGACCCCCACCGCAAAGCCGAGGGTTCCTGAGACCAATGCTGCCATCGCGATCTGCACGATGAGGGGGGCATCCAGCGAGAGGTGCACCACCAAGGCAGAGTAGGCCCCTGCCCCGACGAAGGCGGGAACCCCAAAGTTCACATAGCCCGCGTAGCCCCCCAGAATGTTCCACGCCGTGGCCAGCACAATCGCCTGCAGCACCACGAAGCCCGCGAAAAACAGGTACTCGTTGGCGCCAGACATCACCAGCCCAAAGCCAGCGAGGATTACTGCCAGACAGACTATCCAGAATCGCATCGTCAGTTACCGTCCGAAAAGGCCCTTGGGCCGAACCGCAAGAACCACCAGCAAGAGACCAAAGGCCACAGCAGGTGCCCAGGATGCGCCGAAGAACATCAACACGATGGATTCGGTAACGCCAAGAATGAGGGCGGCCGCCAGGGTACCGCTCATGCTGCCAAGGCCCGCCAAGACCACCACACAGAAGGTGCGCCCGATGTAGATGCGATCCATGGTGGGCTCCACCGGAGCAACGATGATGAGCATGGCACCGGCCAGCGCATTCACCCCAGTGGCAATGCCAAATGCGAGTTGTTTGATCTTTACCGGGTCGGCACCCATCAGACGCAGGGCAGCCTCATCTTGACCCACGGCCTTGATCGCCCTCCCGGTAAAGGTCTTTGAAAGGTACGCTGTGAGCGTAACGGTGAGGAAGAGCGCAACGCCAAACGCCACCAACAGGCGATACGGAATACGGAAGTCATCGATCTTCAGACTGCCGCCAATATAGGTGGCCTCGGCAGACCGCTGGTCGACACCAAAGGCCACCACCAGCAGCACCTCAATAATGAAGGCAATACCAAAGAAAAACGCTAAGCCACTGACGGCAGCCGAGTTGCCTCGCTTCTCAAAGGTCTCGTAATACATACGATAGAGCGCTGCCCCGAAGAGAAAGAAAAAGGGCGTGAGCATAAGGCCAGCGAGAATCGGGTCGATCCCATATTGGCCGAGCAGATAGACCCCGTAGGACCCGAGAATGAGCATGGCCGGGTGGGCCACATGGGGAACATCTAAGAGGCCAAAAGCCACCGACAGGCCGATGCTAACAGCGGCGTAGAAGCAGCCAAGCAAGATGCCAAAAATAATGGCTTCAAGGAGCAGGTCGAAGGAGAAGGCCATAGAGAATAAGTAAGGGGTTGCACGACACGCGAGTCGTGTCTGGATGCAACCCCGTTTCGGGTGGAATTAAGACTTCTGAGCCTTCTCGTACGGGGAAATCAAGTCTCCGGACTTATCTGCTGGCGGGAAGATCACGATCTGCCGATCGGGGGAGCGGAACTGCTCCTGGTCTTTGTCCTTCACGCCACGGAACTGCGCAGTCACGATTCTCTGATTGGCGCGCTCTCCGCTGGCATCAAACCGGATGGGGCCCACAATGGTCTGCATCTCGTTCTTGCGGAAATAATCGGCCAGCCGGCGATCATCGATGCTCTTCGTGGCATTGATTGCCTGCTCAAGCATTTGTCCAATCGCGTAATTAAACGGCGGCAGGTAAAAGCCGAGTTCGTCGACCTTTTGTGCCTTCGCTCGCTCGGTGTAACGACGGAAAAAGTCGTCGATCCCTGGCATTTTCATTCCCGGAACATAGGTGTTGAAATTGAGAATGCCATTGAGCTTGCTGCCGAGGTTGATCATGATCGGCGTAAAGCCGAGCCCCACCATACCACCGCCCAATACCCGAACCTGGTCTCCAACGCCTATCTCGTGAATAGCGTTGACGATACCCGCGGAATCTGGCGGATAGGAGGCAATAAACACCATCTCGGCTTTTGAGGCACGAACCGCCCGCACAATGGTGGAGAAGTCTTTGGTGGTCGGGGGATAATTCTGATCGTATACCTTGTTGAGTTTGAGCTTGGAGATATAGGCGCGAACGCCGTCTGCGAGGTTCTGAGCAAAGTCTTGGTCGGAGGCCACAACGGCGATGCTCTTAGCGCCAGCGCCAACACCCGCCTCGACAAACCCCTTGGACCATCCCTCTGAGTCATTCCAGGGCGCGTTGTTAAACCACATGTCGTGCTTCACATCGGCGTTGACCTGGAAGGAAAAATTACCCATAAGCAACTTACCGCGCTGCTTGACCAGGGGCATGATGGGCGCCGTAGGTACGGTGGCATACGGGGCAATCAGCAGATCCACCTTATCCACGTCGAGCAGCTTAGAGTAGATTCCCGGAGTGTTTGCGGGATTGGACTGGTCGTCGTAGGCGATGAACTCTACCTTGCGGCCCAGAAGGCCCCCACGACCATTGACATCGTCCACCCAGAGGCGCAACGCCACCAGTGCGGCCTGACCACCGCCCCCTAGTCCGCCGGTCTGGGGCATGCTCATACCAATTTTGATGGGTGCCGCCTGGGCAAATACCGGCGTGGCGGGCAATGCGGCCGCCACCATGGAAGCACCAGCAGCGCCAACGACCTTTCTACGCATCTTGTCCATACTGTCTCCTCGGGCACGGTGGACCGTGCTCAGAAAAATGAAAAGGGGATGTGTCTTACATCACGATTACCAGACACCGACTATTCAGGAGTTTTGTCCCTCCGTCTATAAGGGCAATTACTAGCGTCTTCAAAGCCCCGCGGCGAAAACCCACAGCCAGACGCCAGATTCAGCCAAGTTTTGTTGAGCAGGCGATCACCGAGGGCTGAAGTATGGGGGCCAGTCTGCCCCCGCTCGGAGCACACGGGCTACGGAATACTATGCGGCCCGGGATGGGCGGAGCAGACTCGGGTAGACCGCGGCCGCGCCGGCCAGAAAGATATCGACCGCATCGGCCGTACGTAACTCGAAGGGTGCGGGGGTCTTGATGTTGAAGATATTGCGACGTACGGCCCAGTAGAACATGCTGCCGTGCAGATTCCAGACCATCTCGATCTCACGAGCAGAGACCTTTGGCGCCTTCGCACGCAACGATCGCGGCAGGATCGTATTGCGCAATTCCTCGGCCACGACCAGCAGCAGCTGCTTACGGACGAACTCCAGATAGTTGCGATTCAGCCCCATCCCGGCGAGCCCCGCGAACATATAGATGCGAATCCATTCCGGGCGATAGGTGCTCGCTGCATACTGGGTGTAGAAGCGGATGAGTCGCTGTCGCAGGGGAACGGTTCGGTCTTTCAGGTCGCGGATCCATTGCGGGTCCCACTTCTTCATGAAGACCGCATCGAAGACCTCGTTTATGAGGTCATTTTTTGAGGGGAAATAGCGATAGAGCAGGGGCTGCGAGACCCCGATACGCCGAGAGAGTTCGCGTGTCTGCCCCGCAAAGCCCACCTCGGCAAAGTACCGAATGGCCGCTTCAAGAATCTGCTGTCGACGAACCTCTGGGCTTAGGCGAGAACCTGATGGGGAATCTTTGGGTGCAACAGACTTGGCAAGCTTCTTCAGAACGGCACCCCTTATTAAGAGACATATGGATCTCGGAAAACATATGAATATAAGAAGTGTACGGGTTTTGAAGGGTATGTGCTTTAGAGGTTCACGGCGGCCTTGCCCTTGAGTTGGAGTATCGCGCGTGCCTCGTTAGGCGTGGCCACGCTCAAGCCCAGGCCCTCGACGATCTGCCGGGCCGCTGCCACCTGCTCAGAATTCTTCTTTGCCAGCTGCCCGGGACGAATCCAGAGCGAGTCTTCGAGGCCAACACGGATATTCCCGCCCATCGATACCGACTGAGCCGCAATCGCCAGTTGATTCTTTCCTGCCCCGAGCACACTCCAGACATAGTCATTCCCAAACAGTCGGTCGGCCGCGCGACGCATGTACGAGACATCTTCGGGATGACCACCAATTCCCCCCAGAATGCCAAAGACCGACTGGATAAAAAATGGGGGCTTGATGAGGCCTCGGTCTGCAAAGTGCGAGAGGGTATAGAGGTGACCGATGTCGTAGCACTCGATCTCAAACCGGGTGTGATTGTCTGCGCAGGCGCGCAGAATGTTTTCAATATCGCGAAAAGTATTTTTGAAGATGCGCTCGTCCGAGCCCTCAAGATAGGGCCGCTCCCAGTCGTACTTAAATTCCTTGTAGCGATTGAGCATGGGGTAGAGACCGAAGTTCATCGAACCCATATTCAACGAGGCCACCTCGGGCTTGAAATGGGCGCAGGGCTTGAGCCGCTCCTCAACGAGCATGGTGGGCGCGCCCCCGGTGGTGATGTTGATGACGACATCAGACTTCTGATGAATCTCGCGCAGGAAAGGTTCAAAGGCCGCAGGCGTCTGATCGGGCCGGCCATTCTGAGGGTCGCGGGCATGTAGATGCACAATCGCGGCACCCGCATCGGCTGCCTCAATCGCGGCCTGGGCAATTTCGTCTGCGGTAATGGGCAGATAGGGGGACATAGAGGGGGTGTGGATGGCCCCCGTCACCGCACAGGTGATCACGACCTTGCGTGACGAGCGGGATGCGGGTGTAGCGGGCGAGGCAGACGAAGATGTCGACATAACGAGGGCTCCTAAGCAGATCGCTTAAGATACATCAGTGCTGATCAATTATTCAACAGTCGTCGTCTGCGCGGTCTTCGCAGGGCTCCTCGTATCGAACTTCTACTACTTCCAGCCCCTGACCCCCTACATGGCCAAGGAGATGGGCTGGAGCCTATGGCAGGCCACAAGCTTTATTCCCGTCTCGCAGGCGGGATACGGACTCGGCCTGCTCCTCCTCGTGCCCCTGGCAGATCGTATCGAGAGTCGTGGGCTCTTGCTCAAGCTCATGGCTGGCGCCGTGGTCTGTCTTCTGGCACTCACCTTTTTTCGAGACTGGGCCGTACTTCTGGTAATCACCCTCTGCCTGGGCTTCTGCCTCAGTGCCATTCAGGTGCTCCTGCCGGCAATCGCCGGTCTGCGACCGGCAGAGACACGCGGCCAGACGCTGGGCCTGTTAATCGCGGGAATCGCCATTGCCGTCACGCTTGCTCGTCCCCTAGCGAGCCTCGCTGGATCCACCGGACACTGGCAGACCATCTTTCTTATTTCGTCTCTCTTGATGGCGGTGGGTATTGCCACCTTTGCCAAAATTCTGCCTGTCATGCCGCGGGTGGCCCACGGTAGCCTCTGGGTATACATGCGGGGGCAGGTGCATCTCTGGAAGGAGACCCCCGTACTGCGACATCGGGCCCTGGGACAGGCGATCTCGTTTGCGGTCTTTAGTGCCTTCTGGACGGGCGTGCCCGCCCAACTCGTCAATGGCCCCCTGGGCCTGAGCCAACTGGAGTTGGGGCTCTTTTCTCTGGCAGCGGTGAGCGCCACCGTTGCTGCGCCCTTGGCAGGTCGACTATCAGACCAGGGCCGATCGGCCCAGGCGATGGTCTGGGCCACCAGCATTATTGTGCTGGGCTGTCTGTCTGCCGGGCTGGGACTACTCGACCACCGAATCGCCGCCATTACCGCGCTCGCATTGGCCGCGGCCCTCTTGGATTTTGGTCTCACGCTGCAGCTTGTCTTAAGCCAACGCCAGGTCTTTGACGTGACGCCTGAAGCGAGAAGCCGTCTAAACAGCCTCTTTATGGCGACCTTCTTTACCGGGGGCGCGGTGGGTTCCTGGCTCGGAGGCTGGATCTACAGCGCAACAGGCTGGGCCCCGCTGGTGGCAGTACTCCTGATCCTGAGCGTTCTGGGCGTACTACGTCAACGTGCCTGGAACACCTCATCCCGCAGCACCGGGTCGTCTGCATGAATATCGAGCGCAAGCAGAAAACGCGAGACCATGTTGTAGGTCGCGACCACCCCCACCAGTTCTACCGTCTGCTGAATCCCGATCTCAGCCACCAAGGCCGACTTAATCTCCGGAGCAACCCGCAGATCACGGGTCATGGCCTGGGCCAATGAGATGACGTTTTGCTCTAAGGCGGAAAACGCCTGCATAGAAAAGTTTGGTGTACCCACCTGGGCCAGCATATCGGCCTGCGCCGTCGTACCCCCTGCACTCACAAAGATGGGCGCATGGTGCTCGTACTCAAAACTAGCGCCGTTTAAGACCGCCACCACGCACATCACCAGTTCGCGCAGCTTGATCGGTACCGAGAGATCGGTGCGGACCTTACCAAGAAAAATGTTCCAGCCCTCAGCCAAGGGGGGGCTATGCAGAAGCATGCGATCGAGTTTGAGCAGGGTGCCACCGCGACGCGCCCGAATGGCGGCGACCAGATCGGCTGGCTGCCCATGGTCTTCAGGCAGCATAGGAATCACTGGGCTTGATGTCATAGACGCGTCCTCTTTCGTTAATCACTGCGTATCGCACAACCACCTGAGACTGATCATTTGCCTCCCTGCGCGGTCTTTCGCACAGGGGTATCTGATATGGGTGGAGGATAATCCAGAACTCTCGTGCTTAGGCCAAGGCCCTTCTTCATGACCCCATCGTCTCATGCGAATCCATCGATCAATCGTATTGATCTTTTGCTCATCCTCTTTGTGACGCTTGCCTGGGGCTTCAACTACTCGGTCATGAAGTTTGTCGTCTCGAGTTATCCCCCCGCAACTTTTCGAGCGATTACCTTCTTTTTTGGCCTGATCTTTATGGGTCTGTATGTGCTGTATCGAAAGGAGTCGTTCGCAGTGCCTCGTCAGGAGCGGGCACTCGTGCTGAAGATCAGCATCTTTAATATGCTGCTCTGGCATACCGGACTCATTTTTAGTCTTACGCTGCTGAGCTCGGGGCGAGCTGCAATTGTCGGCTACACCATGCCTGTCTGGGCCCTCCTGGCAAGTGCCTTGGTCTATAAGGCGCGTCTCACAGCCCGGGCGGTCGTCGGGGTGGTGCTTGCGCTGGCGGCCACCTATCTGCTGGCAGTCGATGAGATTCAGGCCTTCACTGGGCAGCCCTTAGGCCTCGTGTTTATTCTCTCGGCGGCAATTTTCTGGGGTATTGGCAATGCCATGATCAAGCACTCCCCGCTGTCGATTTCGACCTCGGTGCTCAATTTCTGGTCCCTGGCGATCTCCTGCGTGTTGGGCTTTGTGATTGCGGTCGCCACCGAAGTGTCTGACTGGCGCTGGCCCTCGGCGATCGAATGGGCAGGCGTTTTTTATAACAGCCTCATTGCCTTTGCCCTAGGCTATGTGGCCTGGTTCACGGTGGCCCGCAAACTCTCTGCGGTAACGAGTGGGCTCTCCATCATGCTGGTGCCCGTGATCGCCGTATTTGGCGGGGCATTCTGGCTGTCTGAGGCCATTACCTGGGAAGATCTCTTGGCCCTGGCCTTGATTCTGGCGGCCATGGCGGCCGTGTTGTTGCCCGGGAAACGCGCAGCGTAGAGGGTTCTCGGGCGCCACAGGCCCTGGGGCTGATCGGGTCGCGGGGCCCTAGAGCGTCACACCATCCTGTTAGATTCTGCCAAGCGCTTTCAGAACGCGTTCCGGCGTGAACGGCTGGGTCGTCACGGAGGCCTTCAGCGGGATTAAGGCATCGTTGAGCGCATTCATGATGGCCCCAGGCGCGCCGGCGGTTCCTGCCTCTCCCGCCCCCTTCGCGCCCAACTCTGACGACCGGGTGGGCGTAGAAACGTGGGCCACCTCAATATCGGGCATCTCCGCTGCCATGGGCACCAGATACTCTGCCATCGTGCCGTTGCGCATCTGCCCGTCTTCGCTGTACATGCACTCCTCAAAGAGTGCGCCGCCGATACCCTGCACGATCCCCCCACGAATCTGCTCATCCACCAGCATGGGGTTGATGACCGTACCGCAGTCTTCGACGCACCAGTGTTTGAGCAGCGTGACAAAGCCCGTTTCGGGGTCAACCTCCAGGTAGGAGGCCTGGATTCCGTTGGTAAAGGTGAAGCCGTACTCGCGCGGTGTGTAGTGCCGGGTGACGGTGAGTTCGGACTGGAACTTCATCGGCAGCGTGTCGGGCCGGAAGTAGGCCACTCGGCCCACCTCGGCCAAGGGCATCTTGATCGCGCCGGTGATTTTGTCGACCACATGGTCTTGCCGTACATCAAGGGTAGCCTTGTCAGCCTGAAGGATCGCCGCGGCGATATCGAGAATATTGGACCGTAAGGCCTTGCCCGACTGCAGCACCGCCTCACCACCAATACCTGCCCCGCGGGAGGCCCAGGTACCGCCCCCATAGGGCATCACGCTGGTGTCACCGGTCATGACACGGACCTTATCGATCGAGACCCCTACCGCATCGGCCGCAATCTGGGCGAAGACCGCCTCCGTGCCCTGGCCCTGCTCCGTAACGCTACAGGTGACGATGATCATGCCCTGCGGATCCATGCGCAGCGTGGCACCGTCTTGTGCTGAGATGCGGGCGCCACCCACTCCGTAGAAGGCAGGCGATGGGTTGGTGACCTCAATCATGGCGGCGATACCAATGCCCCGATAGATGCCTTTCGCGCGCAAGGCCTCTTGCTCGGCCCGTAGCGCGGGGTAGTTCATGAGCGTGAGGAGTTTCTGCAAAGACTGCTGATGGGAGAGGCCCTCAAACTTGATACCCGACGGAAAGCTGAGATACGGGTAGGCATCGTCGGGAATCATGTTCTTAGCGCGAAAGGCCGCAGGATCCATACCGATGGCGCGGGCCGCTTCGTCGACGATACCCTCAGTCACCGCCACCGCAATCGGATGGCCCACGGCCCGATACTGACAGGTCACATTCTTGTTGGTAAAGACCACATTGAGGTTCGCACGGTAATGCTTGTGGCGATACGGGCCACCGGTGAGGTTGACCACCTGATTGCCTTCAATACCGCTGGTACGTGGATAGACCGAATAGGGGCCGATGCCCGTGAGGTCGTCAAGATCAAAGCCGATAATCTCACCGTCTCGGGTCACAGCGATGCGAATCGTGACCGTGTGCTCACGGGCGTGGATGTCGGTAATAAACGACTCCATGCGGTCGGCTACAAACTTGACCGGACGACGTAGGGCCACAGAAATTGCGGCCGTTGCCATCTCGTCGGGGTAGACATGCACCTTGATGCCGTACGAGCCCCCGACATCTTTGCAGATCACCCGCACATTAGATTCGGGGATGTTGAGATGCTTGGAGAAGATGTCCTGCATCATGTGGGGCGCCTGGGTGGCGTGATAGACCGTGAGGCTTTGATCCGCAGGGTTGTAGTCGGCAAGAATGGAGCGCGGCTCCATGCAGACCCCGGTGTGACGCGAGAAATCGTAGGTCTTCTCGACCACATGGTCGGCCTTCGCCCAGGCCTCATCAAACCCCTCGGTTTTTAGTTCACGGTGAAAACAGATGTTGTCGCCGAGGTCGGGGTGAATCACATAGTCGCCGCGCAACGCCGCCCGCATATCAGTGACCGCAGGCAGGGGCTCGAATTCGGCCTCGACAACATCCAGCGCATCTTCGGCCTGTCGCCGCGTCTTGGCCACAATGGCCGCGACTGCCTCCCCCTGCCAACAGACACGGTCAATAGCAAGCGGATGCTGGGGCGCCGATTTGATTCCCTTGAGATGGCCCAAGACGCCCACCCAGGGGGTGCAGAAGGCCGCAAGGTCTTGGCCAGAGAAGACGGCGATGACCCCCGAGGCAGACCGTGCCTTGGAGAGGTCGAGGCTACGAATACGCGCATGGGCATAGGGGCTACGAAAATAGACCACATGGGCCAGACGAGGCAGGCGCATGTCGTCGATATAGCTGCCACGCCCTTGCACCAAGCGCTTGGCGCCCGCACGGGGCACTGGCTTGCCAATATAGCCCTCGGTCTTCTCGACCGTCTGTAGATCTAAAGGAAGTTCAGCACGCGCGTTCATGGAAGACCCCTGGAGAGTTCGTTAGGACATCACCGATGCAGCAGAGGCAGCACCACCGGTAACCGCCTTCTTACGGGCCGTGAGCACCGACTCGACCGCATTCACAATTGCCTGATACCCCGTACAGCGACAGTAGTTGCCCGAGATGTAGTCGCGAATCTCTTCGCGGCTGGCATCGGGATGGTGTCGCACCAAATCAAGCGCGGTGAGCAGCATGCCTGGCGTACAGAACCCACACTGCAGCGCGTTGTGCTGCAGGAAGGCCTGCTGCAGTTCTTTGAGATCGCCCGAATCGGAGATGCCCTCAATGGTGCGGACCTCTTTGCCTTGGGCCTGACAGGCGAGCATCAGGCAGCCACGCACCAGGGTGTTGTCCACCATGACTGAACAGGCGCCGCAGACCCCATGCTCACAGCCAAGGTGCGAGCCGGTGAGGTCGAGACGCTCGCGGAGAAAATCCACAAGATGCATGCTGGGAGAGACATCGGCCTCCACAGGGTCACCATTCACGGTAAGGCGGAGAGAGACAGTTTGCGGCTTCACGAGGAGGCTCCTAATTGTTGAATGACACGCCGAAGCACCACACCGGCCAAATAGGCCTTGGTCTGCGTCTCTGCCTGTAGGTCGGGCATGGGGTCGAGATCCGAGGCCAGAGCCTCGACGGAAGCAGCCACGGCAGACCCATCACCCACCGGGGCACCGACCAACCGTGCAGCGGCGGCGGCCGCGAGTACGGGGCGATCCGCAACAGCAAAATAGGCCAGACGCGCCGACGTTACTTTTCCTGCAGCAAGGACGACCTGGGCGGCTAAGCCGACCATGGCGTAGTCGCCGCGACGACGTGCGAGTTCATAAAAGCCAGCGCGGTCAGCGCCCGTGGCCTTGGGAAACTCCGCCGCCACCAGGATCTCTCCGGGCTGCAGATCAGTGCTGTAGAGGCCTTTAAAAAACCCCTCGGCAGAAATTCTGCGCTCGCCACTCTGGCTGCGAACGATCAGGGTTGCATTCAGGGCCAGGGCCACTGCCGGATACTCGGCCGCCGGATCGGCAAGCGCCAGGCTGCCGCCGATCGTGCCCCGGTTTCGAATCGCCACATGGGCCACATAAGGGACCGCCTTTGCGAGCAGAGGAATATGCTGGGCCACCAACGCCGAGGACTGAATCTGCGCGTGGGTTGTCAGGGCGCCGATACGAATCGTACTGCCCATGTCTTGGAGACCACGGAGTTCGGCGCAGTCTTGGATATCGACCAAGATTTCTGGGGCCGCAAGCCGCAGGTTGAGGGCAGGCACGAGGCTCTGACCACCGGCAAGTACCTGTGCGCTCGGGCCGTGCTGCGCAAGCATTTGTATCGCCCCCGCCAGAGAACTGGGGCGCTCGTAGTGAAAATCGCGAGACTTCATGGGTACTCCTGAGGGCTGGATCACTCGTTACTTTGCACGAAAGCAGCGCCCCTACCCATTGGGGCAATCACGGGGATCCCCCCTTGTCTTAGTGAAGACTTGCTCAACAGAGGGGGCGCCCGCAGGCGCTCCTCCCCAGATTCTTTACTGGATCAATCCGTGGCAGTGCTTGTATTTCTTTCCCGAACCACAGGGGCAAGGATCGTTGCGGCCGACCTTCGGAAAGGCAGAGGCCGAGGCGGAGGCGGAGGTGGAGGACCCCCCGGATGCGGGGGCAGAAGGCTGCGCCGAGGGGGCGGCGTCCTGGGCTGCCAAGGCGAGCGCCTGAGGATCCTCCGCAGAAAACGAGGCCTCGGGGCTAAAGTCCGCATGGGTGAACTGCATCTGCGAAGCTGTAAGCGCTGCGGCGCGCTCCTGGGCCTCCCGGGCAGCGGCCTCTGCCTGCTCCTGGGTCTGCACCTCGACATTCATAAGCAGTCGGGTGACCGAATCTCGCACGCGCTCCAGAAGCTGCTCAAATAGGGTGAAGGCCTCGCGCTTATATTCCTGCTTGGGATCTTTTTGGGCATAGCCCCGCAGATGGATGCCCTGCCGCAGCAGATCGAGGGCGGCCAGATGCTCTCGCCAGGCATGGTCGAGATGCTGAATGAGCACCGACCGCTCAAAGCCCGAGAATGCGGTTCGTCCGACTGTCTGCCACTTTGCGGTGTAGAGGTCTGTGGCCGCCTTGGTCACTAAGGCAACCACGCCTGCATCATCGAGCTCTTCCTGAGACTCCACGACTGCCTGCAGATCAATCACGATGCCATAGGCCTTCTGTAACTCGGCCTGCAGTCCCGGCAGATCCCACTGCTCCTCGATACTTTCGTACGGCACATAGCTGCGCACCATGGACTCCATAGCACCGTCACGCAGACGCGTCACCAACTCGATGGGATCCTCGACTTCCAGGATCTCGTTGCGTTGGGAATAGATGATCTTGCGCTGCTCATTGGCCACGTTGTCGTAATCCAAGAGCTGCTTACGAATCTCAAAGTTACGGTTTTCCACCTTGCGCTGGGCGCTTTCAATGGAGCGGGAGACCATGCCGGCTTCAATGGGCTCACCACGGGGAACCCCGAGCTTATCCATGATGGTCTTCATGCGGTCACCGGCAAAGATGCGCAACAACGGATCGTCCATGGCCAAGTAAAACCGAGACGACCCTGGGTCACCCTGACGGCCCGCGCGACCGCGGAGCTGGTTATCGATGCGCCGCGACTCATGACGCTCGGTACCGATAATGTGCAGACCACCTGAGGCGAGCACCTGGTCGTGCAGAGGCTGCCACTCCGCCCGCAGGGCCGCTATCTGGGCCTCTAAGGCGGCCGGATCGAGCCCAGAACTCTCCCGCAGGGCCTCGACGCGCTTTTCGATATTCCCCCCGAGCACGATGTCAGTACCGCGACCCGCCATGTTCGTGGCGATCGTGATCATGCCAGGCCGACCCGCCTGGGCCACGATTTCGGCCTCACGCGCATGCTGCTTGGCATTGAGGACCTGATGGTCTAGGCCCGCCTTGGTGAGTTCGGCGGACAGGAGTTCGGAATTCTCAATAGAGGTGGTGCCCACTAAGATCGGCTGACGTGCTGCATGTCGGGTCTTAATGTCGGCGAGGATGGCCTCAAATTTCTCTTCTACCGTGCGGAAAATCTGGTCTTGTAGATCCTTACGCACCATGGGCCGATGGGTAGGGACAATGACGGTCTCCAGGCCATAGATCTGCTGGAATTCAAAGGCCTCGGTATCGGCGGTACCCGTCATACCGGCAAGCTTTTGATACATGCGGAAGTAGTTCTGAAACGTAATCGAGGCCAGTGTCTGGTTCTCGGGTTCGATCTCGACCCCCTCTTTGGCCTCTACCGCCTGGTGCAGGCCGTCGGACCAGCGGCGTCCGGGCATGAGCCGGCCCGTGAACTCGTCCACGATCACCACCTGCCCCCCCTGCACCACATAGTGCTGGTCACGGAAATACAGGGTGTGGGCACGCAGGGCTGCCATCAAGTGATGCAACAGGCTGATGTGGGCGGGATCGTAAAGACTCGCACCCTCGGGCAGCAAATCCATCTCGGCCAGCAGCTGTTCGGCCTTCTCAAAACCCGCATCAGACAGATATACCTGCCGACCTTTTTCGTCCAGAAAGTAGTCACCCGGCCCATCCTCCAAAGGCTGCCTATGCAGTAGGCTCGGTAGGCCATTTAAGGCCTGGTAGAGATGGGTAGAGTCTTCTGCCTGACCGGAAATAATGAGCGGCGTGCGGGCCTCATCGATGAGAATCGAGTCGACCTCATCCACAATGGCGTACGACAAGACCCGCTGCACACGGTTGGCCTTTTCAGAGACCATGTTGTCGCGCAGGTAGTCAAACCCAAATTCATTGTTCGTGCCATAGGTAATGTCGCAGCGGTAGGCCTGCTGCTTCTCTTCGTGACTGAGCCCGGAGAGATTGATGCCGGTCGTGAGTCCCAGAAAGCCATAGAGCCTTCCCATCCACTGGGCATCGCGCTGGGCCAGGTATTCATTGACGGTGACCACATGCACACCCTGGCCGGTCAGTGCGTTGAGATAGGCCGGCAGTGTGGCCACCAGGGTCTTGCCCTCGCCGGTACGCATCTCAGAAATCTTGCCTTCGTGCAAGACCATGCCACCCACGAGCTGGACATCGAAGTGCCGCATGCCCAATATCCGGCGGCTCGCCTCGCGGCAGACGGCGAAAGCCTCGACGAGCAGCGCATCGACCGTTGTGCCGGCCTGCGCGCGAGCACGGAGCTCTGTGGTCTTGGCAACGAGTTGCGCGTCGGAGAGTTGCTCAAGGCCGGGCTCTAAGGCGTTAATAGCCGCTACGCGGGCCTGGTATTTCTTGAGTAGGCGGTCGTTTCGACTGCCGAAAAGCGAGGACAGGAGGCGATTAAACATAATCTTTCTAGGGTAGCATGGGCGTCATGCAACCAGGCGTGACCCTGCTCCAGACGGCGATTGCCCGGGCCTTAGGGCCCTCTGCAGCGCTGGCGGAGCGCCAGGCCTTCGCCACCCAGATACAGGCGGTGCTCAACCAAGAGGGCCAGGCAAGACTAGTGCCCACCATCGTGGCCGCCCGCCTTGCGCCGGCCCAGGGCCTTAGCAAGGGGAAGACCCTAGTCATTACCGTCACGAACCATGCGGCGATGTCGAAGCTGCGACTCCTGGAGCCGCTCCTGCGCACGCAGATTCAGCGAGAGACGCCGGAGATTACGGCCTTAAAAATCGTGGCGCAGCGGGCGGTTTCTGCGAGCCCACGGCCCACCGCTCCCGCTCGACCTTCCATTCCTGCCCCTGCCCTCGCGCGACTGCGGGCGTTCTATTCCCAGGACCACTGACGGGCCCAGGCGGCGGGCGCCTCCGACAGCGTGTTGAAGACCCGTTCGCGCCATGCGGCGGGCGCATCGAGCAGGGCCCGCAAGAGTTGGTTGTTGAGTCCATGACCGGACTTGTAGGCGCTGTACCGGGCCAGAAGTGGCCGCCCCAATAGGTAGAGATCACCCAAGGCATCTAAGGCCTTGTGCATGGCGAACTCATCCGGGCGGCGCAGGCCGCCTTCGTTCAAGACCCGGGTCTCATCCATGACGATGGCGTTGTTCAGGCTACCACCCAAGGCAAGGCCCTTGGACCGCAGCGTGTCGACATCCTTCATGAAACCAAAGGTGCGGGCCCGGGCAATCGCCTCAGTAAAAGAAGTCTGGGCGAAATCAACCGTGACCTCTTGCCCGGTCTGGTCGATCGCGGGATGCTGAAAGTCGATCGAAAAAGACAGGCAAAAACCAAAGTAGGGATCGAGCCGAGCAAACTTCTCGCCCTCCCGCACCTCAATCGGCGCGAGCACCTCGACGAAGCGCTTGGGGGCATTCTGTTCTGCGATACCTGCAGACCGGATGAGATAAGCAAAACTCGCTGCACTGCCATCCATGATGGGAATCTCGGGGCCATCGACCTCCACTAAAGCATTGTCGATTCCCAGCCCCGAGAGGGCAGACATGAGGTGCTCTACGGTAGCGACCCGGACGGCCCCTTGGGAGATGGTGGAGGCCATGCGGGTGTCGCCCACCGCGGCCGCCTGGGAGGTCACGGTATTGGGTGGCGGCAGATCGGTGCGACAAAAGATAATGCCGCTGTCGGCAGGCGCCGGGCGCAAGCCCAGGCGCACACGCTGGCCGCCGTGCAGGCCAATGCCCTGGGCACTGACCGGCTGACCCAGCGTGCGCTGTCGCAGCATGGGCTTAGAGTTTTGCCAGCATCGCCTCAGCGCTACTGACCTCAAACTTTCCGGGTTCTTCGACGTGCAGTGCTTTCACGATGCCGTTATCCACCAGCATGGCATAGCGGTTAGAACGCACGCCCATGCCGCGGGCCGTCAGGTCGAGGGTCAGGCCCACCGCCTTTGAGAACTCGGCATTGCCATCGCCAAACATACGCACCGTACCGCGGGCATTCAATTCGCGGCCCCAGGAGCCCATCACGAAGGCGTCATTCACGGAGACACACCAGACCTCGTCAATACCCTTGGCCTTGAGTGCCGCAGCATGCGCGACATAGCCTGGCACATGCTTGGCCGAACAGGTGGGCGTGTAGGCACCTGGCAGACCAAAGACGATGATTTTCTTGCCCTTCACCATATCGCCCACCTGAAAGGCGTTGGGGCCGACGGCACAGCCGGGGGTCTCTTCTTCAATGAACTCATAGAGGGTGACGTTGGGCAGGGCCTGTCCAATTGCAATAGCCATAGAGACTCCTTAAAAAAATAAAAGAAACACCTCCGGGACCAGGCAGAGGCCCAGGAGGTGAGAGAGGAATGAGAGTTTAGGGTAATCCAGGCGCTAGTCTGCCTGCTTCCGTAGAAACGCGGGGATATCGAGCTTGTCCATGCCGCCCTCCTCAAGCGCGAGTACGCGCGCGGCCGCCTCGCTGCGCGGCGGTTGGCGCCAGATCGCAGGCTGGTCGTAGCCCGCATAGTCGGTGCCCGGTGCTGCTGCAGAGGTGCTCGCCGCGTCGGCAGAGACCGACTGTGCCGGACCCGAAAGGCCATCGTAGGTGCCCGTCTTGAGGACTGGCACCGAGATGGGCGGCACCAGGGTAGGCCGTCGCACCGAGCGGCCGAGCCCAGTGGCCACGACGGTGACCCGCATATCTTCTTTCATGGAATCGTCGTGCACGGTACCGAAGATGATGGTGGCATCCTCTGCCGCAAAGGTGCGGATGGTCTCCATGGCGAGCTTGGTCTCTTTGAGCTTGAGCGAGGCGTTCGCCGTGATGTTGACCAGAATGCCGCGTGCGCCGGAGAGGTCGACACCCTCTAAGAGCGGGCTGCGCACAGCCTGCTCGGCCGCGATACGGGCGCGGTCGGGGCCACTGGCCGAGGCGGTGCCCATCATGGCCTTGCCCTGTTCACCCATGACGGTCTTCACATCCTCAAAGTCCACATTGACGAGTCCCTCGACATTGATGATCTCTGCGATTCCAGCCACTGCATTGTTGAGTACATCGTCTGCGGCGGAAAAGGCCTCAAGCTGCGTGATGTCATCGCCAAGCACCTCTTCGAGTTTCTCGTTGAGAATCACAATGAGCGAATCTACTTTGCCCTGCAGTTCCGCCAGGCCCTGCTCTGCAGCCTGCATGCGCTTGGGGCCCTCAAAAGAAAAAGGTTTGGTCACGACGGCTACCGTGAGGGCGCCGAGTTCTTTGGCCACCTCCGCCACCACGGGGGCTGCGCCCGTGCCGGTTCCGCCCCCCATGCCCGCCGTTATAAACACCATATGGGCACCGGAAAGCAGCTCCGCAATCCGACCGCGATCTTGTTCGGCCGCGGCCTTTCCCGCCTCGGGCTTAGCACCTGCCCCAAGACCGGTGCTGCCAAGCTGCAAGACCTGGTGCGCCTTCGAACGATCGAGCGACTGGGCATCGGTATTGGCGCAGATAAACTCCACCCCCTGCACCCCTTTACGAATCATATGGGACACCGCATTGCCGCCGGCGCCTCCCACCCCGACCACCTTAATAACGGTGCCCTGGGTCTGTGTCTCTAGCATCTCAAAAGTCATTCTTGCCTCTCTTTCCTCGTGAAAATCAAAAGTTGCCCATAAACCAAGACTTCATGCGGGCGAAGGTGTCACGGAACCCACCCGTCTGCCTGACGACCTGCCCGCCGCGTAGCCACTGCCTGCGTGCCTCTTCAAGTAGTCCCATCGCAGTGGCATAACGGGGACTACTCACCAGGTCTGCAAGGCCGCCCGAATAACTGGGACGGGCCACACGGACCTGCTTCAAAAAGACGTCCTCTCCGAGCTCAACGAGGCCCGGCAGCAGCGCGCTCCCGCCGGTGAGCACGATGCCGGAGGAGAGGAGTTCCTCGTAGCCGCTTTCGCGAATCACCTGAGCAACCAGCGAGAAGAGTTCTTCGACCCGCGGCTCCACGACCGCCGCCAACGACTGGTGTGAGAGCAGGCGCGGCGGACGGTCTCCCAGTCCTGGCACCTCAAAACTCGCACTGGGGTTGGCCAGCGACTGCTTGGCCACGGCATAGCGCTGCTTGATCTCTTCGGCCTCTTTGGTGGGCGTGCGCAGGGCCATGGCAATGTCATTGGTGATCTGGTCCCCCGCGATGGGGATGACCGCGGTGTGTCGAATCGCGCCACCCGAGAAAATGGCGATATCGGTCGTACCGCCACCAATATCGACCAGGGCCACACCCAATTCCTTTTCATCGTCCGTGAGGGTGGTGTGGCTTGAGGCCAGGGGCTGCAGCATGAGCTCACTGACTTCGAGCCCGCACCGACGCACACACTTCACAATGTTCTGGGCGGCCGAAATCGCACCGGTGACGATATGCACCCGAACCTCGAGCCGGACCCCACTCATACCGAGGGGCTGACGCACATCTTCCTGGCCATCAATCACAAACTCCTGAGGGAGGACATGGAGCACCTGCTGATCGGCGGGAATACTCACGGCCGTCGCAGTCTCTATCACCCGCTCGACATCGCCCTGGGTGACCTCCTTTTCTTTGATCGCCACCATGCCGCTAGAGTTGAAGCTGCGAATATGACTACCGGCAATACCTGTCCAGACCGACTCCACCTTGCAGTCGGCCATGAGTTCGGCCTCCTCGAGCGCCCGTTGAATCGAGTCGACCGTGGCATCGATGTTCACCACCACGCCCTTCTTTAGACCCAGACTGTCCGACTGGCCAATACCAATCACATCGAGTTGGTCATCGGCATCCACCTGGGCCACTACGGCAACAATCTTCGAAGTGCCAATATCAAGGGCCACCAGAAGGTTGTTCTTGGGATCACGCGTCATGGGTACGTCGTCCTTCTCGCGTGGTAATGAGGCAGTGGGGGAGTTCGCGCGCCTCCGTTCGCAGGCCATCGCCACGCGTCGAGGGCAGCGCCGAGGAAGTCCGAAAGGCAAAGCCATTGGCATAGCGCAGGTCTGCGGAGACCACCTGCTCTCGCGATCGGCCTGCGGGCGGCTTCTGTAGGGCCTGGTTGAGCCAGCCCAGGTGATCAATAAAGGCAATCACCCGCTCCTGCGGACCCCGTGGCAGGGTGTCTCGGCCGAGTACGACCTCGGGTCCGTCATGCAGCACCAACCGCCAGGAGAACTGGTCAGACAGCGAGAGCCGATCAAGACTCATCCCCTTATCCGCAAAGATCTGCTCCAGCATCTGGGCGCGTTCTAGAACACGGTCATGACTGCCGACCGGACCGGAGAGCGTGGGCAGTCGGCAGCCAGGGGTGAGGCCCACGGCCCGCGGGGATTGATCGATCCGAAAGAGTTCGCCCTGCCGATTGATCAGCCGACCATCGGTCCAGATGGCGACGGGGTCGTGCTCTTCAATCCAGATCATCAGGCGATTCGGCCAGACCCGACGTACGGAGGCCTGCCGCACCCAGGGGTACGACTGCAGCGAGGACTGCAGGTTGGCCAGGGGGTGCGTAAGGGCCGTGCCCACACTCGTACTCTGTACCGACTGACGAATCTCGTCTTCGGAGAGGTGATAGATCTGCGGGCCTGTAGAAAGGACCTGGACCGATCGCAGGGCAAACACAGGCTGCCCAGCGAGCCAGACGGCGGCCACCAAGAGGCTTGCCAAGACCGAGACCTGAATGGCCACGCTACTGGCCCAGTGCATTGCGGCCGGAGAATTCCAGAATCGGCCGATCCAACTCATGATGCGCCCCGCAGTTTGAGTCGCGCCCCGGCAAGGATCGTGCGCACCAGGGCGGCATAGTCCAACCCCGCCTGGGCAGCCGCCATCGGCACCAGGGAGTGGTCGGTCATCCCCGGCGACGTATTGAGTTCGAGGAGCGTCGGGCTGTCCTCACC
>CAZKWK010000019.1:0-20144 GCA_964556335.1 uncultured Bordetella sp.
CCCTCGGGTTTGGCACAGAAGGCATTTATGGAACGCCCACCTACGTCTCCTCCACCTACATCTTCCTCTTCATTCTCTTTGGCGCCTTTCTCGAGCAGGCGGGCATGATCCGGCTCTTTACCGACTTTGCTATGGGGACGGTGGGCCACACCCGTGGGGGGCCGGCCAAGGTGGCGGTGATCTCCTCGGGCCTGATGGGCACGATTAACGGATCAGGCGTGGCCAATGTGGTCACCACCGGGCAGCTCACCATTCCCCTCATGAAGCAGTTCGGCTATCGACCAGCCTTTGCTGGCGGAGTCGAGGCCACCTCCAGCATGGGAGGACAGATCATGCCCCCGGTGATGGGTGCCGTCGCCTTCATCATGGCCGAGACCATCAATGTGCCCTACATCCAGATCTGTATCGCCGCCCTGATTCCTGCCCTGCTCTACTTCACTACCGCCTTCTGGATGGTCCACCTCGAAGCCGGTCGCTGCGCCTTACTCGGCCTGCCCAAAGAGGACTGTCCTGATCCGTTTGCCGCCATCAAGGAGCGCTGGTACCTCATTCTCCCCCTCGCAGGCCTCGTGGGCCTGCTCTTCTCCGGCTTCACCCCACTCTTCTCTGGTAGTGTCGGACTGGCACTGACCATCATTCTGATCTTCGGGGTCTGCGTGGCCTCCGGCATTCGCGGAACGCTGCTGCGGGTGGTCTTTTGGATGCTGCTGGCCATTGCCTGCTCGGGCTTTTTTGCCTACGGCATCGGCACCTTTTTTGTTCTTATTCTCTTGCTCATCGGCGGGAGCTATGCGGTGCACCAGGGCAAAGATACCCGGTCTCTGGCGCTCAAGGCCATGGTCGATGGCGCCCGCCATGCCCTTCCGGTCGGAATCGCCTGCGCTCTGGTGGGCGTGATCATCGGCATGATTAACCTCACAGGGGTGGCGGCAGAAGTGGGCGGCAAGGTCATCGGCATTGGTGAGAGCAGCCTCTTTCTCGCCCTCTTTCTCACCATGATTACCTGCCTGGTACTCGGCATGGGCATCCCCACCATTCCCAACTACATCATTACGAGTTCGCTGGCTGCCCCCATTCTGCTCGAACTCGGCGTGCCGCTCATCGTCTCGCATATGTTTGTTTTCTATTTCGGCATCATGGCAGACCTCACGCCCCCGGTAGCGCTGGCCGCCTTTGCGGCTGCGCCTATCGCAAAAGAGCGAGCGCTCAAGATCAGTATCCAGGCCGTACGGATTGCGATGGCGGGATTTATCGTCCCCTACATGGCCGTCTACAGCCCCGCCCTCATGCTGCAATCAGGTACCTGGCTAGACACGACTTGGGTAGTATTTAAGGCACTTGTTGCAATAGGTATGTGGGGAGCGGGCGCTATTGGATTTCTATTGGCGCCCCTGAGTTGGTGGGAACGCCTATGGGCGATTGTTGGCGCGAGCTTGCTCGTCGTAGCATTGCCAGTGACCGACGAGCTCGGTCTCCTGATGGTGGCGCTTTTCCGGGGTAGGCATATCTGGCAACACCGACAGACAGTGTCTCGACACCCGACGAGCACGTCGCAGCCATAGAGGTCACGACTTCCCACTGGAGCAACCTAATTGCCCGTAACAAGTTTTTGGGTCGGTATCTGTCTGGCCTTGGAGTCTCTGATCACGGGTCTACCTGAGGAAGCATTTCCCCTTCCAGATTCATTCGCAACGCATATCGTTTTTTTGCGAACCGACTCTTTCACCCTCTCATGGGAGCATTCCAGAGAAAAACAGCGCTGGGAGGAGGACTATTTGGTCGTTGCCCATGACACGATGGCCTCGGGGCTAGCCATCAAGCCAGGGACTGCAAGGGTAAAAGGCTCCGGCGCTGGCATGGAGCCAGGTCCCCAAAGCCGTCTTACAGATGGGTGGTATGCCTACGAGCCTGATACAGGGCCCCTCTCGTCGCTGCGCCTGACACGATCTTTCTTCACAGAAGACTATAACGTCTGTACTCATAGCGGGTGCCGGCCGCTCTCGGCTCTGCTACCGTCCGATGGGTCCGTTACACGACTCTGGGCATGCAAAAAAACTCGGTAGCAAAGACCCCCATCCTGTCAATTTTCCTGCCAAAATCCGCGCCATCATGAAAAAGTATTTCAATAAGTGGCTTCCCGCACCGGAGTCTATTCACTCTAGTCGCTTACTTAAATGGCTAGGACCCATTCTCCATCAACCCTGGCTTTGGCAGTTCAATCGTAAAACCGTGCCCAAAAGTGTTGCCATTGGGGTTTTCTGGGGTTTCATCATTCCCGTGTTCCAGAGCGTTGGGGCGGTAGTTACCGCAATTTATTTCCGCGGAAACATTCCCGTTGCTGTTCTAAGCACTCTCGTGACAAACCCGTTTACCTACGCACCTATCTACATCCTAGGCTACCAGGTAGGCACTCTACTTCTTGGTCAGACCGTAGACCCTGCCTCGGTAGCGGCCCTTGATGCAGGCATGTTGCCGATCGAACCAGAGAAAATCTCTCAATGGCATCGCGTTGGAGACGTCCTGAAGCCATGGCTCCTGGGTATGACTCTTTTCGCTGTCGTGGGGTCCGTTGGTTCCTACGTTGTTACCATTGGACTCTGGCGTGTGGCGGTCTTTTCGCGGCTACGCCGGAAACGGCAGCGTGCACAAAAAGGGGATTTGTCCCCACCTCGCCAAGATCCCCGTCAAAAAGACTCAGATAATCTTTGAGAACCGCGCACGGTCAAGATCGCCCTGCAGATAGCGATCAAAGACCATACCGATCGCGCGCACCAAAAACCAGCCTGCCTCGGTAACTCGAATTCCCGTGGCATCGCGCGCCACCAGACCCTGGGTGGCGAGGTCATCGAGCGCCTCGAGTTCGCGAGAAAAATAGCTGGCAAAGTCGATGAGATAGGTGGCCTCAAAGGTCTGAAAGTCGAGCTGGCCCTGACACATCAACGACATGATGACGGACTTGCGAATCAGGTCGTCGCGCGACATGGCAAGCCCACGCACAATCGGCAGACGGCCCTGGTCGAGCGCATCTTTGTATTCTTCAATCGTCTTTGCGTTCTGACTGTAGCTGCCGCCCATGCGGCCAATGGCAGACACCCCTAACGCAATCAGGTCACAGTCAGGCTGCGTGCTGTAGCCCTGAAAGTTTCGATGCAGCCGCCCCTGGCGCTTGGCCACAGCCAATGCATCCTCGGGCAGCGCGAAATGGTCCATACCCACATAGACGTAGCCCGCGTCGATAAAGGCCACCAGAGATGCCGAGAGCATGTAAAGCTTATCAGCGGCTGTTGGAAGCTCGGCTGCGATGATGCGACGCTGCGGCTTAAAGCGGGCTGGCAGATGCGCGTAAGCATAGAGCGCAATGCGATCAGGCCGCAGATCGCTTACCTGCGCCAGGGTACGCGCAAATGACTCCGGAGTCTGCATGGGCAAGCCATAAATCAGATCGAGGTTAACCGACTCAAATCCAATCTCCCGGGCGTCTTGTACCAAGGCAATCACCTGCTCGGCCGGCTGGATACGATGCACAGCCTTCTGCACCGTAGGATCAAAGTCTTGCACCCCAAAACTCAGGCGGTTAAAGCCAAGGCCAAAAAGGTGCGATAAACGGTCTCTCGTAACAGTGCGCGGATCCACCTCAATGGAATACTCCCCGCCAGGTACGAGCACAAAATGCCGGCGAATCATCCCCATCAGGTCGGTGAGTTCTGCATCCGACAAGAATGTGGGGCTACCGCCCCCAAGGTGCAACTGACTCACCGTATGGCCCTGCCCGAAATGGCGCACCTGCAGATCAACCTCACGGGCAAGGTAATGTAAATACTCTGCCGCCCTCCCGTGCTGGCGGGTCACCACCTTGTTGCAGGCGCAGTAGTAACAGACCGACTCACAGAATGGGATGTGGACATACAGCGACAGAGGGAAGGACTGGCCCGCGCCGCGCCGCTGGCAAAGCGCCTGGATGTAATCCTCTTGCGTAAACGCCTCGACAAACCGGTCTGCGGTAGGGTAAGACGTGTAGCGGGGGCCAGGGACGTCATACTGACGCAACAGGTCGTTGGAGATGAATTGATGCACAGGGCTTCCCATTCGTAGAAATCAGGTTATCGTTGGGCCTTAGTCTGACGAAAGCGCCTGGTGCTGCCTTTGATGAAAATCAAATCATGAATGCTACGAGCCTAAAAGTGGCCTGCTCGAGCTGCAATCTCCGTGAACTCTGCCTCCCCGTGGGCCTGTCACAGGAAGAGCTTAGCAAGCTCGACCATCTCATTTCCGCCCGCAAGAAAATCAAGCGAGGTAGCGCGCTCTATAGCGCAGGGGATGTCTTCTCCTCGCTCTACGCGGTGCGATCAGGATTCTTTAAGACCCGTATCACCACCCCCGATGGCCGCGACCAGGTCACTGGTTTTCAGATGATGGGGGAGATCATGGGACTTGATGGGATTGTGAACGACCGCCACTCGTGCGACGCCATCGCTCTCGAAGACGCGGAGGTCTGCGTCATGCCTTTTCATCAGGTCGAAGAACTCTCACGCGCGTTTCATTCGCTACAGCGCCATGTCCACAAGATCATGAGCCGCGAAATCGTGCGAGACCAGTCGGTGATGTTGTTATTGGGCAGTATGCGGGCCGAAGAGCGGCTCGCCGCCTTTCTACTCAATCTCGCACAACGGCTGCATGCCCGGGGCTTCTCCAAGTCAGAACTCGTTCTGCGCATGACCCGCGAGGAAATCGGTAACTACCTGGGCATGAAGCTCGAGACCGTCAGCCGTACCTTTTCAAAGTTCGTCGACGACGGACTCGTCGAGGTCAAGCAACGCTATGTGCAGATCATCGATGCCGATGGGCTTGGGCTCATCGTCAATCCGCCGAGCTGCAGCCGCTAGAACGCAAGCTTTTCAGCTTCCAGAAAGGCCAGGCTTGTGTACTTACCAATGTTGCTGTCAAAGCCTGCGGTGCGTGCAGCCCGTGACCGCACGCGCGGATCTTGAAGCACCAGTGCCTTGGCGGCCGACAGGTCTTTCCCATCCTCCACGGCTTTTAGGCAGGTCTCCCAGATCCCCGAAAGCAGAATGCCATAGTCATTGAGGAGGTCTTTACCCGGACGGCCATGACCGGGGAGCCAGAGATGGTCTTTGGCGTTACGTATGTTGGCCCGTAGGCCTTCGTAATATTTGAAGGTTCCGGGGTAAGAGCCGTCATCGATATTGGCAATCCGGTTCTGCATGGCCACATCGCCGACGTAGGTGATGCGATCTTCCACAATCTCGACGGAGAGATCACACGGCGTATGGGCCTTGCCATAAAAATGCATACGCAGACGGGTATCCCCAAATGACAACTCCTGCCCATGCTCAACGACGCGATTGGGCGGAACAATCTTCGTGCCCAGGGTGGCCTGGTTGGTCCACTGCTCCATAAGTCGATGCCAGAGGCTGCCTTCCACGCCCTTCACGATCCGCATGTTCTCAGCCAACGAATAGATTGGGAGATTCGGGCCATAGGCATTGACAAAGGCATGGTTACCGAGCCAATGGTCTCCGTGGTAATGCGAATTAAAGACCGCCACCACCGGTTTGGGCGTTACCGTCTTGATCATGCGCAGGGCCATCTCGCCAATCTGCACCGACCCGCCACTATCGAGCACCACAACCCCCGCCTGAGTCACCACAAAGGTGATGTTACACATGACCCCCTTGTTCTCTGGGGTAGGAAATCCGTCCTTGGAGTAGAGGTAGTAGACACGCTCGGTAAGCCGCTCGGGCCGAATGTCTGGCACATCAGGGCCACGGATGCGGCCGCCCCCCGGATCTGCAAAGGCGCCTACCGAGGGAATGAGCGCCCCGGCGGCCAGACCCACCCCGCCCGCACCGAGACCCATACGCGCCCCCAGACTCAGCCCACCCAGGCCCAGGCCCCGCCTAAGGATTTGCCGCCGTTCCGCATCCATCGTCAACCAACCTCCCCCCGCCCTTGGGATATTTTTATTGTCAGAGCCTCACGCCCTTGCCTCATGCTCTACCGATGGCTGTCCTGTCAGACCTCCACACCCAGCATCCAGGCCACCAGCGAGAAGCTAAAAAACGAGATCACGGTTGTGACCAGAATGATTCGGGCAATACGGCTATTGTCGGCACCAAACCGCTCTGCCAGCAAGGAGACGTTGCTCGCCGAGGGCAGTGCGGCGCAGAGCACCATCACCGCTAAGGTAAACGGATCCGGGCCAAAGCCTATCCCGGCAAGACCCAGGCCCAGACCCCAGATCATGAGCGGGTGGACCACGAGTTTCAGCACCACCACATCCAGGTAGGGCTGGTGTTGAAAGTCCGCCCGTTGGGCATAGACGGCGGAACGCCAGAGCACCGCGCCAATCGTAAACAAGGCCACTGGTGAAGCCGCGTTGCTCAGCAGTCCCACCAATTTCTCTAGTGGCCCATACAGATACATGCCGAGCCCCGAGGACACCGCGCCGGCAACAATGGCAATCGGCATGGGATTACGGGCAATTGCTTTTAAGGACGAACGCAGCGTAGCCCAGGCGCCGCCCTTGTGGTCAGACTCCGCCAGGGCAAGGCAGCCCGAAGAGACCACAATCATGTCGATAGCAATCATCAGAATCACCGGGCCGGCCGCCTGGGGCCCCATCAGGGTTACGAGAAGGGGAACGCCAATAAAGCCTGCATTCGGAAAGGCTGCGGTAATCGCCCCGAATGCGCCGTCTTTCATGGACAGCCTGTTTCGTCTGGCCAAGACTACCGCCACCGCGACCAGAACCACCGCGGAGACCCCGTAGACCAGTGCCACTCGGGGATCTACTAATTTTTCGAAGGGGGTCTTAGCCCCAAACTCAAACAGCATGCAGGGTAGGGCGAAATAAAGCACAAAGCTATTGAGCCCCGGAATGGCCGACAATGGCACGAGCCCCACCCGCGCGGCCACGTACCCCATCAACACCAGCCCAAAAAAAGGTGCCGTAACCAGAAAAATTGCGTCCAAATATCCTCCCGTCAGGATTGCGATACCCTTCTACTTCCTATCATTATCTCTCTCCCCAAAGGATCCTTCATGCACGCCCCTGCCCTTCGAAGCCTTCTGAGCGGTCTGTTTGTTTTGGTACTCGTTTTGGCCAATGGCCTAGCCTCTGCCCAGCAGTATGGTGACGACAAATACAAGCCCTCGGTGGGGCAAGACGGAAAAGACGTCATCTGGGTGCCCACGCCCGATGAGATGGTGACCAAGATGCTTGCGACGGCCAATGTCTCGTCAGACGATCTGGTCTATGACTTGGGTGCCGGCGACGGAAAAATTGCGATTGCGGCGGCCCGGCAGTTCGGTGCACGAGCTGTGGGCATCGAGTTCAACCCCGATATGGCCTCCCTGGCCCAGCGTAATGCGGAGCGTGCGGGCGTTGGTGGGAAGGTCAAGATCATCCGTGGCGACATCTTCTTAGAGGACTTCACGCAGGCAAGCGTCGTCACCCTTTATCTGTTGCCCGATCTCAATCTGAGACTCAAGCCCATCATCCAGAAGATGAAACCCGGTACCCGGGTGGTCTCTCACTCCTTTGACATGGGCGACTGGGAGCCCGATCAGACCATCCAGACATCGGTGGCACGCGGCTTTTATTGGGTCGTTCCGGCCCGGGTAGAGGGTAACTGGTCCCTTAAGATCCCAGGTCAGCCAAAGCCTGCGCAACTCAAGCTGGTTCAGAAGAATCAAAAACTCGAAGGCACAATTTCCGTGGGCGGGCAGACCCTGCCCATCGAATCCGGCCGCATGTCGGGTGCCGAAATGCGGTTTGAGTACCCGGCGGCGGACAAGAAATCCAAGATCGCCGTAACGGCCACGGTCAATGGATCACAACTCACGGGCCAGCTGGTTACCACCGCCACACCCCTAGACGTCTCAGGGCAGCGGCAGTAACCACCTCAGAACGGGCCCACAACGCCCTCTCTCTTTCTCTTTTGCACACAAAGGTCTCGTATGGCCACTGAGTTATCAGCAGGAATCGCCGCGGAGCCGCAGAAGGTCTTGCGACCGCTGGGCGCCATTGCCATTGTCGTCGGCATTGTCGTGGGGGCCGGAATCTTCAAGACCCCCAGCATGGTGGCTGGCATTACCCAGGATGCCGGCTGGCTGGTGGCTGTCTGGATCTTTGGTGCACTCATTTCCCTGGCGGGTGCGCTCTGCTATGCCGAGCTCTGCACCCGCTACCCCCACGCGGGCGGTGATTACCACTTTCTCACCAAGGCCTACGGGAAAGACCTCTCGTTCTTATACGCTTGGGCGAAGGCCATGGTGATCAATACGGGATCCATCGCGCTTCTGGCCTTTGTGTTTGGCGACTACATGTCCAAGGTCTTTAGCCTCGGCGAATACTCCTCTGCCCTCTGGGCTTTTGGCATCGTTGCGCTCCTCACAGTCACCAATATTGTGGGGCTACAGGCCTCCACACGCATCCAGACGGCCCTAATTGTGTTGGAACTTGTGGGACTGCTCGCCATCGTGGTGGCGGGTTTCTCTGCGGCGACACCAGAGACGGTTCCTACGGCTGCCTTTGCAAACTCTCCCCCCCTGGGCCTCTTGGGGCTCGCCATGGTCTTCGTACTGCTCACATTTGGGGGCTGGAATGAGGCTGCTTATATTTCCTCCGAAGTCAAAGGTGGGCCGCGAGCCATTGTGGGGGTGCTCGTCATCAGTCTCGCCATCATCACCGGCATTTACCTCTTGGTAAATATTGCGCTGCTCTGGGGACTGGGGCTTTCGGGCCTTGCTGGAAGTAAGGCCGCCGGCGCGGATGTATTGGGCATACTGGTGGGCCCTTGGGCGGAGAAGGCCTTGGGCCTGATGGTGGCTATCGCAGCGCTCACAAGTATTAACGCCACCATGATCGTTGGTGCCCGTACCAACTATGCCTTAGGCAAAGACTGGAACGCGTTGCGGGGTCTGAGCCACTGGCAAGGGGAGCGTGGCGCCCCGATTACCAGTTACCTCGTGCAGGCTGCGATCAGCCTCGCGCTGATTCTGTTCGGGGCCTTTCAGGCGGATGGTTTTGAGGCCATGGTCGAGTTCACCGCCCCCGTATTCTGGAGCTTTCTGTTTCTTGTGGGGGTGTCGCTTTTTATCGCTCGGTGGCGCGACCCACTCAGCGGCAATTCCCGGCCCGAGGTCTTTCGGGTGCCACTCTATCCGATAACACCGCTGGTTTTTTGCCTTGCCTGTGGCTATCTCGCGTACTCAAGCATTAGCTACGCAGCGAGCAAAGAGGCGGTACATATTTCGCTCTGGGTCATGGCATTGGGTCTGGTAGCGCTGGTGGTGCTGCGCTACCTCGGGGCCCGTACCGCCCGGGTGGGGGCAGCGTAAATCTAGCCGTTGTGCGCGCTGAAGAAATCAATCACAGCGAGCACCATTCCCCCAATCAGAATCAAGGTGATATCAATCTGGGGGAGTATCACTACATAGGGGGTGAAGAAGGCCAGAAGGAGTATCAGGCCTATCAGGCCGCCAATCTTGGTCTTTTTGGTCTCTACCACACGCCCTGCGGCGTTCTCTGTTTTGGTCTTGTTGCTCATAGCGCAGAACTCCTTTGATCAAATTCTTTCACGAGCCAATGCAACGCCCGAAGCAGTCGGCCATCCTGGTTGAATGCCCCTACCGCCTGTACGCCAAGCGGTAGTTGATTGGCACCCGTAAGGAAGGGCAGATTCACACAGGGAAGACCTCCGAAAGTCCAGACCGTCTGCATGATGGGGTTACCCGTCGACGCGAGTCCTTTGGGTGCCGTGCCGAGTGCTGCTGGGCAGAGAATGGCATCGTATTGGTCGAAAAACTCGCCAAAGGCCTCTGTGACGTGGCTAATGCGCGAGCGGGCATTGAGGTACTCAACCGCCTTAAACTCCTGGGCTTTCGCAAGACGCGTCTGTAAGGCGGCACTCAGACCCGACCGATGATGTAGCCACTCACGCGAAAGTGCTGCCGCTAGCTCAGACTCGTAAACATGGGCATGCCAGTCTACTGCCTTGGTGACAATATCAGGCAACACCAAGATATCTAACTCTGCGCCCATCAGATCAATGAAGGCCTCATAGGCCTCGCGGGCCTCTGGCTCTACCGACTCCCACCACGGCGTCTTCACAAAACAAAACCGCGGTTGAATCGGAAACTCCTCGCGGCAGATATCGTAAAACCGATGCGGAGAACGCCCCTTCGTAGCAGGGTCGTGACCATCGTCTCCCGCCACCACCTGCGCAATACAGGCAATGTCTTCGAGACTGCGCCCGAAGAACCCGATCTGATCGAGCGACGGAGCGGTTTCAAAGACTCCTGTACGGGGAATGAGTCCGAAGCTAGGTTTGAAGCCGTACACGCCGCAATACGAGGCAGGACGAATCACCGAACCATTCGTCTGGGTACCGATCGACACAGGTACGAAGCCGGCTGCCACCGCGGCCGCGGAGCCGCTCGAAGAACCCCCAGGGGTATGGTCTAGATTGTGGGGGTTACGGGTTTCCGCAGGATGAAAGGTCGCAAACTCGGTCGTGGCCGTCTTGCCGAGCACCACCGCGCCCGCCAGTCGCAGCCGACGCACGATCGTGGCATCGGCAATAGCGTAACGCCCCTCGTAGACGGGACTTCCGTAACAGGTCGGAAAGTCTTCCGTATCAATGATGTCTTTGAGGCCTACGGGTACGCCGAAGAGCGGGCCAGGCTCCTGACCCGCCTGCTTCACAGCCTCGAGTTTTTCGATCTGGGCCTCGAGTTCAGCCTCGCCGGTGGCAACAAACGCCGCAATCGCGTCGTCTGCCTGGTCCACAAAGTCTGCATGCGCAGACAGCCCCTGACGAATATCAAGCCGGCCAGAGGCCAGCGCAGAGCGCCAGTCGCTGGCCAGAAATTCGGCAGTCGGCTTCGCGTCGGACACTACAAACTCTTAAACACACTCGGATCGACCACCGACTCGTCATTCGGGTCGTACGGGATCTCCTCCGCCTGCCCAAAGAACTGGTCGGGCAGATAGGTCACAAGACTGGGATAGATGTAGGTGAGCGCCAGGGTGAGAATAACGATACCCACGAACGGGAAGCAGCCCTTAAAGATCGTCCATAGCTCACCTACATCTATCCTTTCAGGTAATAGGCCGACATCGCCATGGGCGGGGTCAAGAACGAGGTCTGCAAATTAATGGCAATCAGGATGCCGAACAAAATGGGATCGACGTTAAAGAGGGGCAGCAAAGGCAGGAAAATTGGCACAAAGATCACGATGATCTCAGACCACTCCAGGGGCCAGCCCAGGATGAAGATGATGAGTTGGGATAGCAGAAGGAACTGTACTGTCGTGAGATCGAGGGCCATGATGGCTTCTTTGACAATGTGCTCTCCGCCAAGATACGAGAAAACTGAGGAGAAGGTAGCCGCACCGACAAATAAGAAGCAGACCATGGCGGTCGTACGTGCTGTTAAGTAGACGGACTCACGCAGCCGTCCCCAAGTAAATGCCCTATACACCACCGCAAGAATGATGCCGCCCAAAGCACCCATAGCAGCCGCTTCGGATGGCGTTGCCAGACCAAAAAGAATACTTCCCAACACAGCCATAATGAGTGCAAAGAGCGGCACAAAAGCCTTAAGCACCATCATGATGCTCTCCATCACCGTGTAATTTGCGACATCTTTCGGCTTGGGACAGAGGGAGGGATTAATCACCGCCCGCGTAATGACGTAGACCAAGTACAACCCGGCAAGCAAGAATCCCGGGATCAGCGCGGCGGCATAGAGTTTCACCACCGAGACACTGGCAGTGGCCGCATAAACGATAAGCAGAATCGATGGCGGAATGAGAATGCCAAGGGTACCGCCTGCGGCAATCACACCACTAGAAAGTTTCTGGTCATAACCTGCCTTCAACATAGCCGGCAAGGCAATGAGACCCATGAGCGTAACCACCGCGCCCACGATACCCGTAGCAGTAGCAAACAGTGCACAGGTCACCAGTGCGGCCACTGCCATCGAGCCCGGAAGAAAACGCAGCCCAACCTGAAGACTGAGGAAAAGCCTGTCAAGAATGTTGGCCCGCTCAATGATGTACCCCATGAACAAAAATAGCGGTATGGAGATAAGCACATCATTGTTCATCACACTAAACGTGTTTTGAACGAAGAGATAAAAAATACGATTCTCCAGGACAGCCGCGCTGGGATCCCAGTAGGCGTACATGCCAAAGCCAATACCCATGGCCATGAGCGTGAAGGCGATTGGGAACCCAAGAAAAATGACGAGAATAAACAGCCCTAGCATTACCAGGGCGATGACGGGATCACTCATGCTGCATCCTTATTTCCATGTTCTTGCAGAAGAATTACTTCAAGCTCTTCAACATCGCCTTCCCGCGCAGGCCATTTGCCCTCGCGAATACAGACGAGGCAGCGCATGACTTCGGCGATTCCCCCGAGCGCGAGGGTGACGCCTGCGACAAAGATCACGAGCTTCAAGGGCCAGACGGGAACGCCCGCGGGGCTGTTGACACTCGACTCTAAAAGGGTGGCGGAGTTGTAGCCGTATTGGCCCCCGGTATAGACCATGGCAAAGATGCCAGGGAAGAAAAAGAAGATATAGAGCACCAGGTCGAGACGGGCCTGGGTTGTAGGCTTCCACTTACGATAGATAAAGTCGCCCCGCACATGCGAGCCACGCGACAGCGCATAGGCGCCAGACATCATGAAAAGCGCACCGTAGAGCATGTAGCTCATGTCGAAGGCCCAGACCGTGGGCGAATTCAGAACGTACCGCATAAACACTTCAAAACAAGTACTGGCGGTAAGCACAAGCACACACCACGAGAAGGCATGGCCGATCGACTTGTTAAGAGAATCTATTCCGCGAATCCAAGAGATCATCGGTAACTATTCCCATAAATAATCTGTAAAACATATAAAAAGAGCTGCTGGGTAGGACACCGCAGCAGCTCTCTGGAGGACAAAACAAAATTAACGCGGAAGCTTAACCTTCTGCACGTGCTCGTAGGCCATCTTGTAATCCGCTTCGTTGGTGAAGTGGTAGAAGCCTACGCGACGTGACCAAGCTTTGAAAGAATCGTTGATCTCTTTGAACATATCAACTTCTTTCTCAAGCTTGGGCGTAACTTTATCCCAGGCGGCCAGCTGGCCTTTGTAGACATCGGCCGACGTACGAGAGACCTGTACCTTGTGCTTGGTGATCAGTTCCTGTAAGTCTTTGGAGTACTGATCGTGGGCCAGGGCGGTAGAGGCCAAGGAAGCGGCCTCTGCAGCGTACTTCAGAATGGCCTTCAGGTCGGCAGGCAGCGCATTGTACTTGTCTTTGTTGAAAATAATTTCAAAGAACTCTTGGGCCTGATGGAACGAACCCATCGAGTAGAACTTCGCCACATCTTGTGCGCCAAAGCGCATGTCTGCGGTGGGGTTGTTAAACTCGAACGCATCGATCACACCGCGCTGCATCGCGGGAACAATCTCGCCACCAGGCAGCTGTGCAACGGCCATGCCCATTTCTTGCAGCATGTCAGCCGCCAGGCCGATCGTGCGATATTTAAAGCCCTTAAGATCTGCAGCCTTCTTCGGGGGCGTCTTTTTGAACCAGCCCAGGGGCTGCGAGGGCATGGGGAAGGAGAAGAATCCGACCACATTCAGGCCAAGTTTGGCGACGAGCTTGTCCCAGAGTTGCTGGCCACCGCCGGCATAAATCCAAGTCAGGCCAATCTCAGGGGTCGCGCCACTCACCGGACCCGTACCAAAGAGAGAAGCACTCTTGTTCTTACCGTACCAGTAGCCAGACACATGGTGACCACCATCGAGAACGCCCTTGCTCACAGCGTCCATGATTTCAAAGGTCTTCACAACAGCGCCCGTGGGCAGGTACTCAAGACGGAGACGGCCGCCAGCCATTTCGTTCACACGATCGACATACTGCTTGGCCATGTCGGAGAAGACCTCATTGGGACCCCAGGAGCCCTGGATCTTCAGCACGATCGGGGACGGGGCCACCGAGACCATAGGGAATCCAGCAATCGGCGCAGCCACAGCCGCCGTAGCCGCTTTACCAAAAAACTTGCGACGGCCAGAGACCGAGGCATCGGCAGCGTCTGCTGCCTTTTGTACTTCTGAAACTTCTTTTGTAGAGTGGTTCATGGAGTCTCCTAGTTGAACTCAGTGAGAGCAGTCGTGCGCATACGTACGCCATGCGCAAACCGATCCGCGCACTGGGAGTGTACCAAACCCACCACTTGCGGGGCGCCCGAAACCTCGGTACTTTCCCCAGATGATTCGGGGCCTCGTGATTCTTCTACTCTTCCAAAGCCTAGGGGAACTGGTCTCGAAGGGGCTCTCACTCCCCATTCCAGGCCCGGTGGCAGGACTCGTATTCCTTCTGCTGTTTATTTTGATTCGAAAAAAGACGCACGCGGATCTCGAAATGGTGTCTCAGGGCCTGAGTCAGCATCTCGGACTGCTCTTCGTTCCTGCAGCCGTGGGGGTTGTGATTTTTATTCCGCAGCTGGCAGATCACGCCCTGGCGATTGGTCTCGCGCTCCTAGTGAGCGTGGCGCTCGCCATCGGCGTGACAGCGGGTGTCTTGCACTGGCGTGAGCGGTCCCGTCGTGACTGATCTTCAGGAAATCTGGGTCTATCTCTCCGGTAGCCCACTTTTTAGCCTGGTGCTGACGCTGGTGGCCTATCAACTGGGCCTGACCGCCTACGAGAAGACCGGAAAGTCGCCCCTGGCCAACCCGGTGGCGATCGCCATTCTCATTGTGGTCGGTACGTTGGTGGCGGTCGACCTTCCCTATGAAAAGTATTTTGAAGGGGCGCAGTTCATCCATTTCTTACTCGGCACCGCCACGGTCTCACTTGCGGTACCTATCGCGAAAGGACTCTCGATGCTGCAGGGCCGGGTACCTGCGCTCTTGCTTGCACTGACCCTGGGCGGAACCGTATCCATCGTTTCCGCCATCGGCATTGGCCTGCTCCTGGATGTTCCTGCGGCACTTCTGTTACCCATGTTTGCCAAGTCGGTCACGGCCCCCATTGCGATGGGGATTGTGGACAGTACCGGTATCTCCCCCACACTCACGGCTATTTATGCAGTCACCACGGGCATTCTCGGGGCCATCATGGCACGCTACATTCTGGATGGGCTCCGCATTCGCGACTGGACCGTGCGCGGTTTTGCGATTGGTGTGGCCGCCCATGGCATCGGTACCTCGCGGGCATTTTCGGTACACCCCCAGGCCGGCGCATTTTCCAGCCTCGGCATGGGCATCCACGGCATTCTGGGGGCCGTGTTACTTCCGCCTCTACTACCCTGGCTGACCGGATGGCTGAAGGCCCTCGCGTAGGATGCCGGGCACCCGATCGGCCTGCTCGATCGCCGCTGCGACCTGCTGACGCTCTTCGGGAAATGCTGCATCGAGCAGCTGCTGGGTATAGGGGTGGCGCGGGGCACGCAGAATATGGTGGGTTGGCCCAAACTCCACGATCTTGCCCTTCTGCATGACAAGGCAGCGATGGGCGATTGCACGAATCACGGCGAGGTCGTGGGAGATAAACACATAGGTAAGCTTCTTGCGCTCTTGAAGCCGTACCAGCAACTCTAAGATTTGCTGCTGAATAGAGACATCGAGTGCGCTGGTGGGCTCATCGAGCACAATGAGTTCAGGCTCCACCACGACCGCCCGGGCAATCGCAATACGCTGACGCTGGCCACCCGAAAATTCATGCGGATAACGCCCCAGACTCTCTGGCGCGAGCCCCACCTCATCAAGAATCTGTCGACACCGATCGAGCCGCTCCGGCCGCGTCATCTGCGGATGATGTAAGACCAGCCCCTCTTCTAGAATCTGACGAATGGTGAGTCGCGGCGACAAGGCGCTATAGGGATCTTGAAATACCGGCTGGAATCTACGGCGTGCCGCCCGCAGGGCCTGACCCGAGAGGCCCAGAATCTCCGCCTCCCCAAGCTTCACGTGGCCCGTAACCCGGGCTGTGCCAAGACGCAGGATGGACATGCCCAGTGTGGTCTTCCCCGAGCCCGATTCCCCAACGACCCCCAGCGTCTCCCCGCGTGAGACCACGAAACTCTCTTTATGGACCGCGGTGAAAGACCGCTGATAAAACCACCCCGTGGGAAGCAGAAACTCACTATGCAGCTGACGCACATCGAGCAGGACATCGCGTTTTCCAGGCAGACCGACCATGAGCTTGGGCTGGCTCTGAATCAGCCGCTGGGTATACGGATGGGTGGGCTTACGAAAGACCTCTTCCACCGCCCCCTGCTCCACCACACGCCCGGTCTGCATGACACAGACGCGCTGGGCAAATCGGCGCACCATGGGGAGATCATGGGTGATCAAGAGAATTGCCATCCCCTCTTCGCGCTGCAAGTCCGCAAGCAGGTCGAGTACCTGCTGTCGCAGGCTGACATCAAGGGCAGTCGTGGGCTCATCGGCGATCAGTAATGCTGGGCGACAGGCCAACGCCATCGCGATCAATACCCGCTGACGTTGCCCTCCCGAGAGTTGATGTGGATAGGCCCGAGCACGACGTTCGGGATCATCGAGGCCCACACGATCAAGCAACTCCACCGCGCGGGCCTGGGCCTGGGCCACCGTGAGCCCCTCGTGGGTCTCAAGCACCTCACCCACCTGACGGCCCACCGTAAGTAAGGGGTTTAAGGCCGTCATCGGCTCTTGAAAGACCATGGCAATCTCACGGCCCCGAATCTGCCGCATCCGTGCATCAGAGGCCTTTGCAAGATCCTCGCCTTTCCAGAGAATCTCGCCCTTATGCTCGACATCCGTCAGCAAGCCCAAGATGGACAACGCAGAAACCGTCTTGCCAGAGCCAGACTCCCCCACGAGGGCAAGGCGCTCTCCTGGCATCAGCGAGAGGTGCAGCCCATCGACCACCCAGGGGCCCTGCGCACCGGCAGCCTGAAACCGCAGGCTCAGTGCCCGAATATCCAGTATCGGCGTGAGCGTGTCAGCCACGACGGGTATCGAGGGCATCACGCAGCGCCTCCCCTATAAAGATCAAGAGCAACAAGGTGCCCACCAGAACCCCGAAGGTCGTCACGGTAATCCACCAAGCATCCAGATTGTCCTTGCCCTGCGCCAACAACTCGCCCAGGCTGGGCGTAGAGGTGGGCACGCCCAGACCAAGGAAGTCGAGGCTCGTCAGTGCCAGGATGGAGGCAGTCATACGAAATGGGAGAAAGGCAATCACGGGGGTGAGGCTGTTGGGCAAGACATGCCGCCAGATAATCTGAAGATTCGAGAGCCCAAGCGCGCGCGCCGCCATTACATAATCGAGCGTGCGGTTGCGCAGGAACTCCGCCCGCACGTAATCGGACAACCCCATCCAGCCAAAGAGCGACAAGATGACCAGCAGAATGAGCAGCCCGGGCTCGAAGATCGAGGCAAGAATGATCAACAGATAGAGCTCGGGTACCGATCCCCAGACCTCTATGAATCGCTGAAAAAAGAGGTCAATCCGGCCCGCGAAATAGCCCTGCAGGGCGCCAAAAAAAATGCCGAGCACGACACCAATCGCGGTTAGCGCAATGCCAAACAAGACAGAGACACGAAAACCATAGAGAAGCCGAGCGGCCACGTCGCGACCGCGGTCGTCGGTACCAAACCAGTTCTCTAGCGAGGGGGCCGCAGGGTTGGGGGCCTCAGAAAAGTAATTGAGCGTATTGAAGCTGTACCGATTGAAGGGATAGAGCGCCCAGTTCTCCCCTGCCCGCAACTGGCTCTCAATAAAAGGGTCGAGGTAATCCGTGGGCGTGGCAAAGTCGCCGCCAAATGTGGCCTCGGGGTAGTCCGCCACCAGTGGAAAATAAAACTGCTTCTCGTAATAGACGATCAGCGGGCGATCGTTCGACAAGACCTCAGCAAACAGGCTCACCACAAAAAGCGAGAGAAAAATCCAGAGGCTAATCCGACCACGACGATTGGCACGAAAGCGGATCCAGGCGCGCTGCCCCGGAGACAAGCTCTCAAGTGGCTGCCCGGTGCTAAGCACGGGAGGCCTCAAACTGAACGCGGGGGTCGACAAAGACATAGAGCACGTCGTTCACGAGCTTGGCAAGCAGCCCCAACACCGAAAAGAAAAATAACGTTCCCATCACCACGGGGTAGTCGCGCTTGATCACAGCCTCGTAAGACAAGAGACCCAGACCATCCAGCGAGAAGAGGGTTTCGATAAGCAACGCCCCGGTAAAAAAGGCTGCCACAAAGGCTGCGGGGAATCCGGTCACGATGGGAATCATGGCGTTGCGCAGCACATGCCGCCAGAGCACTGCCCGCTCTTCGAGGCCCTTGGCCCGCGCCGTAAGAACATACTGCCTGCGTATCTCCTCGAGCATGGTGTTCTTGGTCAGCATGGTGATCACCGCGAAACTTCCGAGCACGAGGCAGGTGAGCGGCAAGACCAGATGCCAGAAATAATCCAGCACCTTGCCGATCAGGCTGAGTTGTTCAAAGTCATCACTCGTCAGACCGCGCAGCGGGAAGAGTTGTAGAAAACTTCCGCCACCAAAAAAGACCAGCATGATTACCCCAAGCACAAAACCCGGAATGGCATAGCCCACCAGAATCGCTAGGCTCGTCATAAGGTCAAACTGCGACCCATGCCGCACCGCCTTTGCAATGCCTAAGGGAATCGAGACCAGATAGGTGATGAGAAAACTCCAGAGGCCCAGGCTGGCCGACACCGGAAGCTTCTCCACAATCAGCTCCCAGACGCTGCGGCTATGAAAAAAACTCGTGCCTAAGTCGAGACGCAAAAAGCCCCAGACCATGTCGAAAAACCGCTCGTGCACGGGCTTGTCAAACCCATAGAGGGCCTTGATCTCTTCGATCTTCTGGGGATCCACCCCCACACGACCGCGATAGACGCCTCCGGTCTGCCCTACGTCACCGGCCGCCGACCCACCAGGCACGGCAAGGCCTGTTGCCGCGCCGCCTGCGCCACCGTGGTCGCCTTTGAGCATCTGCACCATCTGCTCCACCGGACCTCCAGGGACAAACTGAATCAGGGTGAAGGTGACCAGCAGAATACCCAACAGCGTGGGCACCATGAAGAGGAGACGCTTTGCGATGTACCGAAAGAGGGCTGGAGACATAATGAATGTTTAGCGGTTCCACCACCAGGCCGCCATGGCCCAGTCTTCGGAATGATAATAAAGCGGTAACGTCGCGGGACTCTCTAACCCTTGCCGATAGGCCACCCGATGCACTCGGTTGTGCCAGTGGGCAATGGCATAGTGACCATGACGCAAGAATCGATCGAGCACGCGAGCGGCAGTGATGAGTTCGGCCCGACTCGACACCCCCAAGAGATGGGAGATTGCCGCATCCACCAAGGGGCTCTGCAGGCCAATGTAGTTGTCCGCACCGGGCTCACGTGCGGACTGAGCCGTAAACCGAAACAGCAATTCATTTCCCGGGTTTTGGCTCGACAGGTACCAGTGCACCATCATGTCGTAGTCGTAGTCATCGAGCCGCTTCTTGTACAGAGAATTGTCGGTGACACGGGTCTCTGCCACGATGCCAAGCTTTGAGAGGTTTCGGGCGAACGGGGCGATGACCCGCTCCCAGTTGCGTTGGTTGATAAGAATCTCAAACCGAAACGCCTCGCCCTTCTGGTTACGCAGCACGCCCTCTTGGATGGTCCAGCCGGCCTCGGCGAGCAACTGGCGGGCACGCCGAAGGTTCTCACGTAGCCCATTGGGGCCCTGTACCTTCGCCGGTTCTGGCACCGCACCCAGCAGGGACTCTGGCAACTCCTGCCCAACCCGCTGGGCCAGACGGGTCATGAGGGCCTTCTCCTCCTCGCTGGGCATTCCTTGGGCCGCCATGTCGGTATTCGTGAAATAAGAATTAGACCGCTGGTACTGGTCATAGAAGAGTTGGCGATTCATCCACTCGAAATCCATGGCCAGGCCGATGGCCTCACGTACCCGGACATCCTGGAATATCGGCCGACGAATGTTGAAGTAGTAGGCCTGCAGACCCGCAGCATTGGCATTCGGCATCTCTTTGGTCTGCAGTTCGCCACGATCGAAGGGGCGGCCTTTATACGACCGGGCCCAGTTCTTCGCCACATTTTC
>CAZKWK010000020.1:0-19671 GCA_964556335.1 uncultured Bordetella sp.
CCGCCCGCCCGTTCTCGATCACCCGTGGGGACTGCACCCGCACGCCTTCGTCATCAAATGGGGTACTGCCGCTTGCACCGGGAATAAACGGATCTTCGATGAGGCTGATATCTTGCGGAAGAATCTCCTGACCCAGGCTGTCCAACAAGAAACTCGCCTTGCGATAGAGGGCCGAGCCGGAGAGAGCCTGCACCAAAGCCCCCAAGAGCCCCACCGCCACCGGGGCCTCAAAGACCACAGGCACCTGCTGCGTCGAGACCCGCTGTGCGCCAAGGCGCGACAGCGCCCGCTGCGCCGCGTACCGCCCAATCTCCGCGGGTGCGGCCAAGGCTGCAGGGTCTCTGCTGGTGGTGTACCAGTCGTCCCGCTGCATCACCGACTTCTCCTGTGCGATGGGCGCTACCGAGAGAAAATGTCGGCTGTACGGGTAGCCGCCCATAAACCCACGGCTATTGGCCGAGCAGAACTGGCCATGGCTCGCAGATACACTGGCGCCATCTGAGTTACGAATACGACGATCCACCGCGCGGGCAGCGGCCTCGGCCTCTTTGGCCATATCGGTAGCGTGCTTCGGGCTGACCGACCAGGCATGAAAAAGATCGAGATCCGCATGGGGGCCACGGGCAATGTCACTGGCCTCAGGTAGCCCTGCAAACGGATCTTCCGCGGTGTACTTGGCGATATCGATTGCCTTCTTCACCGCGTCGTGCAGGGCGCGGTCAGAGAGGTCTGAGGTGGTCGCATGGCCCCGCCGCTGACCGAGATAGACCGTGACACTGGCCCCACGGTCGCGGGTATGTTCGAGTGTTTCCAGTGCACCCATGCGTACCGTAACCGAGAGCCCCGAACTCTCTGAGACCTCGGTAGACGCATCGGTCGCACCGAGTTCTTTGGCCATCTGCAGCATTTTGTGGTTCAGCGCCTCAAGGCCCTGGGCGTCGTAAAAAAAGGGGGTGGAGTCAGCAGGTGTCGTCTTCATGGGGTCAGATCTTACCCGTAACGCCCCCCGCCCACGTGCCGATCTGGGCAATAATCCCGGGCATGAATACCACTTCCCGCCCCGCCCGTTTTGGTCTTGTCTCCATTAGCGATCGCGCCAGTCAAGGCGTTTACGAAGATGAAGGGCTTCCTGGCTTGAAGTCTTGGCTCGGCAAGGCCCTGATCAGCCCATGGGAAAGTATCGACCGGCTGATTCCCGACGAGCGCCCTGTCATTGCCCAGACCTTAATCGACCTCGTCGACACCCATGGCTGCGACCTGGTATTCACAACCGGCGGTACGGGGCCTGCGCCACGCGATGTCACCCCCGAGGCGACGCTCGATGTCGCCGATCGCGAACTCCCGGGGTTTGGCGAACAAATGCGGCAGATTTCTCTGGCCTTTGTGCCCACGGCGATTCTCTCGCGACAGACCGCAGTGATTCGAGGACGGTCGCTCATCGTGAACCTGCCTGGCAGACCCCGATCGATTCAAGAGACGCTAGAAGGCCTGCGCGACCCAGAGACTGGCGCAATCAAAGTGTCCGGACTTTTTGCCGCGATTCCGTATGGCCTGGAACTTATCGGCGGCCCCAGCCTGCTGACCAACGAGACGGTCTGTAAGGCGTTTCGTCCGAAGAAATAAGCGGGCCCGCTCAGGAGAAATCAAAGCTCTGCTGGGCGGCACTAGACCCTGCCCCTCCGTCATCACGCACAGTCTGCGTGGGGTCAACAGCGACACGCTTCACCCGCAGACGCCGAGGCGGTTGATCCCGGGCCGGATGACGACTGCCATGCTTCTGAAAGATTTTCTGCGCCTCTACTTGGGCCAACGACCCCTTTCGAAGACCCCAGAGCCGCTCTCGTGCCAACCGTGCCGCCTGCAGATGATCCACGATGGGTAACGGATAGTCCAGGGTGAGGTGCTCTGGTACCCATCTGCGCACAAAGTACCCCGCCGGGTCTTGGTCGACCGCTTGCTTTTCGGGGTTGTAGATACGAATGGTGTTGATACCCGTCGTACCGCTCTGCATCTGTATTTGTGGCCAATGGATACCAGGCTCGTAATCAGTGTATAGGCGGGCAAGATGTTCGCCAGTTCTTCTCCAATGCAGCCAGAGATGCTGGCTCGCAAAGCAAATCAGCATCGCACGCATACGGAAGTTGATCCATCCGTGGTGCTGTAGGTACCGCATACACGCATCTACAAAAGGAATACCGGTTCTGCCCACAGACCAGGCCTCAAAGCGAATCGCTTCCTCTTCCGTGAACAGGCCCTCATTGCGCAGGCCCCGGGTTGCCGGGTGTAGACAGCGCATTTCAATCTCTGGCTCCGTCTCCAACTTCTGAATAAAGTGGCATCGCCAATGCAGTCGACTCTCAAAGCTCTTCAGGCTCTGAAGCATCGCCTTCTGGTCTGGATGACCTGTGTCCGACTGCCAGTCCTGGCGGGCACGCCAGACGGCCTGCACCACCTCACGAATCGAGACACAGCCCCAGGCGAGATACGGCGATAGTCGCGAACAGGAATCCTCTGAGGTTCCGGGGCTGCTCATCTGCCGCCGATATCCCACACCCCGGCCCTCCAGAAAGGTCTTCAGAAGCCTGAGCCCCTGCGCGCGCCCACCGGCCTGCCTCGCGGGGCAGCGGTCTGTTTCGGCCATATCTCTCCAGGGCCAGAGACTGTCCGCACGCAGCTGCTGCGGGAGCTCTCTCAGGTTCTCCAATGCCGGGTGAGGGAGCGCATCAAAGCGCGGTACCGCGAGGGGCTCGTCTGTCATGCGGCGATCCCAAATCGCCGACCAGTGGTCTCTATTCTTCAGGCCCCGCACGACATTATTCTGGGGAAGCTCTCGCCACACCACGCCGCTACGACGCGCCCATGCTGCAACCCGTTTGTCTCTCTCAAAACTCGGTGCATTCCCGGTCTCCTCGTGGCTCCAGAGATCGAATATACCGACCGCAGAGCGCAATGCTTCCAGAAGATCCGGCATCTCGCCTCTGAGAAAAAGCACCGCCAGAGAGGCACGATCGGCCTCAGCGCGAAAACTCTCTAGCGACTCCGCATAAAAGGCTGCCTGACGCCCGCTAGCATCGGGATAGGCCCAGAGCGATGGCTCATAGACCACCAGGCCCAAAACCGGACCGCATGCTGTAGCGGCCGACAGCGCCGGATGGTCCTCGAGACGGATATCGCGCTTGAACCAGACAACCTGCAACCGTGACATAAAACATTCCTTCGCGATCATCCGAGGCCGGCTCACAGGCCGTGGCTACCCCTTAGGGTATCAAGACGGCTGAATGGGAAAAGATATACCCATCCATCGCCAACACCGTCTCTGCCACACCCCGATAAAACGCCTGTGCCTGCGCCGCTCGGCCTGCTGCACCCAACACAGTGAATAAGGGTAACAGGTGCTCCTGCGTCGGATGGGCGCGGGCCGCGATGGGTGATACCGAACGATAGCCCAGGAGTTCATCGATACGTCCCGCGCGCATAGCGTCGTAGATCCAGTCGGAGAACTCGCGTACGTAAGACGGCGGTCCATCACCATCTCTCCGCGCCACCTGCCAATCCCGAAGGTTGTGGGTGATGTTCCCCGAGCCGATGACCATAAAGTTCTGCTGTACCAGCGCAGAGAGCGCCTGACCCAATCGATAGGCATGTACTGGCCCCCGTTGCGCCTGCATCGAAACGGGAATGATCGGTACATCGGCATCCGGAAAGATCTGTCGTAGCGGTACCCAGGCACCATGGTCAAGCCCACGCTCGGCATCTGTAGAGACAGAGAATCCCGCCGCTCGTATCGCCGACACCACTTCGTGCGCGGCCTCCGGGCAGCCTGTGGCTGGGTACTGAATCTCGTAGAGACGAGGATCAAATCCATAAAAGTCGTGCACGGTAGAGAGGCGTGACGCGACTCCCACCACAGGGTCTGCGGTATCCCAATGGGGGCTTAGGATCACCACGGCACGTGGCCGCGTAAGCTGTTGCACCGTCTCCACCATGGCCGCGCCGGCAGCACCCGGTTCCAAGGCAAACATGGGAGAGCCATGCGGAACAAACAACACAGGCAGGAGATTTTTCATAGCGCCAGTGTAGAGACTGGCTACTCCTCAAAAAATAGACGACTGGCAATCAATATGTTGCGATAATTGCAACAAAGCACACTGTCGAGGTATGGCGACAGATCCACTGAGAGAGAAACAACCCATGGACAGACTCGAGGCCATGCAGATATTCGTACGGGTGGCAGAAGCCGGCAGCTTTATTGCGGTGGCCAACCAGATGCAGGTCGCGCGCTCGATCGTGACGCGACAAATCGCCGCCTTAGAGAAGCATCTCGGTACGAAGCTCATTACCCGCAGTACCCGAAGTCTCACCCTGACCGCGGCAGGCTCCAGCTATCTGGAGAAGTGTCGCGTGATCCTCAACATGGTCGACGCCGCAGAAGCGAGCCTCAACGAGGAGAAGACTCTGCCCCGCGGCCGAATACGGCTGGGGCTTCCTCTGACGTTCGGTCTGCAGGAGTTACTTCCCGAGTTACTGGCCTTCACCCAGGCTCAGCCCCATATCGAACTCATCATGGACTTCTCCGACCAGAAATCCAACCTCATTGAAGAGGGGCTCGATCTGGCGATTCGGATCACTGCAACACTGCAACCCGGTGACATCGTGCGGTCACTCGGAAAGTGTCGACTACTTACCTTTGCAGCGCCAAGCTACCTATCGCAGCATGGCAAACCCAAGCACCCCTCTGAACTCGCACAGCATGAGTGCCTGATCTACGCCAACGCGTCTACCCACACCACCTGGCAATACCAGGAGTCAGGGCAACCATTCCAAGCCTCCGTGCGTGGGCGACTCGTCGCGAACAATGGCGTGGCGCTCACCGAGGCGGCTGCCCAAGGGCTCGGTATTACCCGACAGCCCGATTTCATTGCAGCCCCCTACCTAGCCCAAGGCCGCGTGAAGCAAGTACTCAAGGAGTTTGAATCAGAGCCACTCGGTATCTATGCGGTACTCCCGAGTAATCGGTATATCCCGCATCGGGTGAGTGCACTCATTGAGCACATCGTCGATGTGCTCAGGCGCAAGAACTCTTAATGTTTATGATGACCGCCATGCCCTCCCGACATGGACCCAGGCTTCTGTACGGTCACCATCATTTCCAATTCGCCGGCATTCTGGAACCGTACGGTCACCGCAAAACGATCCCCTTCCTTCAGGGACTGTCTCAGATTGATCAGCATCAGATGGTAGGCGTCAGCCTTACCCTGCTGAAAAGACGGCCCCTCGCCCGGGGGCAGCAGAATCTCTGGCACTTCCCGCATACGCATCATGCTGCCGTCCATGACCATACGATGCAATTCCACACGCTCGGCGACGGCCGACCGGGCAGAGATCATCTTGTCGGCTGTGGCCCCATTATTACGAATCGATTGAAAGAAGACCGCTCCCGTCTTGATTCCCTCAGGCCGGGCAGGCGCTATCGGCTGAGTCACCTGAATATCTCTCACAGTGAACACCGCCTCCGCAGCGAGACTGCTCAGAGAGGCTACCGCCAGGGTTGCAGAGACCAAAAACTGCTGAATTCGCGTGATGGCGATCATGATCATTTCCGATAGGTATATGTCTCAGAGTGATGCGCTCTGCCAGCCTCTCGCAGACCGACTGCGCGCGGGTGAGAGTGTACGCGAATGACTGATCTAGTCTCCGGCACGGTATCGCAGGCCGTGGAGGCCATCACCGGTCTGCCCCTATCGCCTCGTGCGTCGGCGCTTGCCTCCGAGATCGGGATCGCAGACACACTACCAACCTGTGCTGCGCTCAGAGTAAAGATTGCGCGCATGCTGCGTGCCAATAGCATTCGGTATACCGAGGGCACACTCCTGCAGTCTGCACTGACCGATCGCGCGGAGCACCTCTTCTCTGCGGCGCCTACCCCTCTGATCGACGAGGTGCTTGCCGACCTACCGGCCAATCGCCTCTACGCCCGACTCCAGGCTGGGCTTACCTGTCATGTCGTCATTGATGGCCACAATTTGGTCTTTCGTCTCTCCGTGCTCTTTCGGCACCTCTTTGATAACGGCCGTCCTGGTAGCGCCGCGAAGGCGCTGCTGATTGAGCGGCTCCGCAGCCAGATCGAACAGGCGGGGGGTCTTCAGATTGCCCTCTGGTTCGATGGTGCCCTTGCCGCCGTAGAGACCCCCCACCCCCAACTCACCGTGCGGTACTCCGGCGGCACGGGGCCCGATCGTGCCGACCGCGAGATTGTTGCCTACCTTCGAACACAAGTACCCATATCGGCCTGCCCGGTCTTCTTAGTCACCGACGATATCGACGAGGCACGGCGTGCGACCAAGCTGGGTGCCCAGGTGCTCCCGTGTGGGGAATTCCGCCGCATGGTGGCAGAGGACACTAGGCCATCTCCATAGGCAGCTGAAGCTGCACCCGCAGGCCGCCTCGCACCGACGGAGTGAACGCAATGCGGCCTTTGTAAAGCGCCACCAGCTCGGCAACAATCGCAAGACCAAGGCCAGACCCGGCAACGACCTCATCAAGACGGGTACCACGCTGCAAGATATCGGTGTAACGCTCTGGGGCAACGCCTGGACCATCGTCATCGACAAGCAGCACGATGCGGTCCTCGGTCCGATCAACGGTCACCGAGACAAACTGCTGGGCCCACTTAAAGGCGTTGTCTACCAGGTTGCCGAGGATCTCTTGCAGATCCTCGCGTTCACCCAGAAAACGCAACGTCTGAGGGATATCGCACATGACAGCTAATCGCTTCTCTGCATGGGCGCGACGCACTACCGCAACAATGCCCTCGAGTACCTCTGCAATCTGCACGGGGGAGTACTGACCCGTGGTGCTCGCGGCCATCCGGGCCCTTTTAAGATGCCAGGCGACCTGCATTTCAGCTAAGGCCCCATAGTGCCGTACCGTCTCGCGCAAGACCTGCCCTTCAAGATGTGGGTCTTGGGCGGCATTCGCGATCACCGTGAGGGGAGTCTTCACGGCATGGGCGAGGTTGCCTGCAAGGCTGCGGGCCCGCTGCAGGTTTCGTCGCTGCTCGGTTAAGACCGTGTTGAATTGCCCCACCAATGGCGCTACCTCAGAGGGAAATCGGCCGTCCAGGGTCTCTGTTTTGCCCTCACGCAGTCGACCAAGCGACCGCTCCAAGGCCCGAAGGGGTGCAAGACCATAGACCAGTTGTATCGCTACGACCAGCCCCATCATCAGCCCGAGCGCGGCCAGGTACTGCATCACAGAGCGGGTAAACGCGGCAACCGACACCGTAAGTTCATGGGTATCAGAGGCGATGATGAGGCGCACTGGCGTTGGCTTGGTCTCGGCGTCCAGAACGACACGGCGCTCGGCGGCCAACAGTCTCTGACCCGCTGGCCCGGGAATACGGTGAATATGAACCACCCCTGACGCCAGCTCGTCGCCAGGCACCGCGAGATTAAAGTCCCAGAGCGAGCGTGAGCGATGGATCACCGCCTGAGGGGCGTTTTCGCCGTCTGCGACCGCACTGACCTGCCAATAGATGCCTGAATAGGGCTTGCCCCAGCGAGGGTCAGCGCTGGGCTCCTGAACGATGATCTGCCGAGGGTCACCAACCAGCTCTACCCCGGCCGTGAGCTGGTCTAGCTGAATGATGAGGGTTGCCTCAAATTGTCGTGTGACCTGCCGCTCAAAAAGACCTACCAGAACAGAGTGCGCGACAAGCAGTGCGGTACAGACCCCAAGGAGACTCACTAACGCAAGCCGTGCTTGTAAGGAGCGGCCGACCCCCACCTGACCCCACCATTTCCGAAAACCGGATGCTCGGCTCATCTCCTATACCTCAAGGGTCTCCCAGTCGATACCCCAGACCGCGTACGGTCTCAATCATGCCCCTAGGCAGCTTCTTGCGCAGCCGCGCGACAAAGACCTCGATAGTGTTGGAATCCGGGTCATCGTTCCCGCCATACATATGCTCCGACAGGGTTGTGCGACTCGCGACCTCATGCGGATGATGCATGAGCCAGGACAGGAGCTTGAACTCGTGACTCGTCAGAGACAAGGGACGCGCGTCATTCCAGACCCTACCCGCCACTGTATCGAATGCCACTTCCCGCCAGCGCAGCACGGGTGCGGCCTGCCCTGTAGACCGACGAATCACACCACGGAGTCGGGCCAGTAACTCTTCTATATGAAAGGGCTTTGCAAGATAATCGTCCGCACCCGCATCAATACCAGAGACCTTCTCAGCCCAGCTATCGCGGGCGGTCAGAATAATCACAGGCGTACCCAAGCCCTCCTTCCGCCAGGTTTTCAGCACTGAGAGGCCATCCAAAAGGGGAAGGCCCAGGTCGAGAATAATCGCGTCGAAGGGCTCTTCCCGGCCAAGATGTAAGCCATCTTGGCCGTTATAAGCCACGTCTACCGCGTAGCCCGCCTCGCTCAATGCCACACGAAGCTGCTTCGCGAGGACTGGCTCGTCTTCCACTACGAGAACGCGCATAAAGACACAGACTATTTTGTTGATTCCGAGTGCCTGCTACGCTCCCGGTCGCGGGTGCGCATACTCAGCACCTCCGCGGTACGCGCATTCACCATCACTTTAAAAATCTTGCCATCGGGTGCTAAGGCCTTTATCTCGTAGACCCAGATCCTCTCGCCGCCCACACGCTCATCTTCGAGTTCTACCTCAAGCACCTGTCCCGGATGCTTCTCCGCCGTGGCGGCAAGAATCTTATCGAGCGGCAGAATCTCACCAGACTGCAAGGCCTTTCGCGCGCGGTCGTGATCCGGAGAGGCCACCGCGAGTCGTGAACCTGCCCAGAGACCTGACAGCGCCAGAATCACAGCCACTGTTACACCCACCATCTTCTTCATAGATAACTCCTTTAAATGAGAGAGATCGCAGTCTTACAGAGGCAAGCTGAACCTAAGATGAACAGGCGCTATCGCGCCGGGGTATCAAACACAAACCGAAAGGCAGCCCCCTCTGACCGGATATACCCGACGCCGGGGCTCGGAAAGTGGGCTGGCGCAATGCGGGTCTCGGTATCGGCATAGGTCTGCAAAAACCGAATCCGGGTGTCCCGCGAGGCCGCTGCATCCGCACAAAACCGAGTGCTCCACAGGGGGTAGGTGCACTGTAGAACCGTGTGCAAAATATCGCCGGCAATGACCAGCAGATCTTGCCCGTGGCCAACCTCCACACAAACATGCCCCGGGGAATGACCGGGCGTGGGCAGAAGTCGAATCTCCTCGTTAATGCGGTGATCCATCTCCACGACGTCGGCAAGCCCTGCGGCAAAGATCGGCAAAACACTGTCTGCAATATAGTCGCCAGTCCTTGGTAACAAAGCCGCTCCCGAAGACCCCGTCCAAAAGTCGACCTCAGGGCGCGTGAAGAGATAGCGGGCATTGGGAAAAGTAGGCCGCCATTGGCCGGTATCGTCGCGCGTCGTGTTCCAGCCAACATGGTCCACATGCAAATGGGTGCTCAAGACGATGTCTACCCCTTCCGGGTCGAAGCCAGCCGCACGAAACCGATCCAGCCAGCCCCACCGCTGGTTATCAAACAAGGGGCGCGCACGGTGCTTACAGTCTCCAACACAGGTATCCACCAGAATTGTCTTACCGTGACTCTCCAAGACAAAACCCTGCATGGTGAGAATCAGCTTTTGGGTCTCAGGGCACTGAAACCGTGGCATCAGCCAGTGGGCCTCACGCGCGAGAATCTCTGGCGTGCTGTCCGGATACAGTTCCGCGGGGTCGAGCAAGGGCATCTCAGTTTCAATGACCCGTGTCACGACTGTCGAAGAAAATTTCACATCGATTCTCCCTGGCCAAAGCGCCACCATAGACGCCCTACTGTACTGTGGCCGACCCGGACGTCAAAGTCGCCCAACCCAATCGCATTCGCTGTGTTTGTGCCTCCCCCGATCGTTACAATGCTTCTCGCCGCCCTTATGAAGATACCTGTCCACTCATGATGACGATCCTGCGCCATTGGCTTCTTTGGTCCTACCTGGCTCTGGGCATGATAGCGAGCGCCCAGGCCGCAGAAGTCAGCGTCGCTGTTGCGTCGAACTTCACTGCGCCCATGAAAATCATTGCCCAGGCCTTTGAGAAGGATACGGGGCATCGACTCGCCCTCTCCTTTGGCGCTACCGGGCAGTTCTATGCACAGATTAAGAATGGCGCCCCCTTTGATGTGCTGCTTGCGGCGGACGATGAGACTCCCGCAAAGCTTGGAGCGGAAGGACGTGCGCTTGCCGCATCGCGTTTCACCTACGCAACTGGGCGTCTGGTGCTCTGGAGTAAAGATCCAACGCTGGTCGATGCCAACGGAGAGATATTGCGTGCTGGCCGCTTCGATCGCATCGCTATCGCGAATCCCAAGCTTGCGCCCTACGGGGCTGCCGCGATGGAAGTGATTGGTAAGCTCGGGCTTACCGCTTTAGTGGGGCCTAAACTCGTGGAGGGCGCAAACATTGGTCAGACCTTTCAGTTTGTGGCTTCCGGCAATGCGGCCCTTGGGTTTGTCGCGCTTTCACAGGTCAGTACAAACGGCGTTATCAAAGACGGTTCGGCCTGGATTGTTCCCGCAGATATGCACCAGCCTATTCGACAAGACGCCATTCTTCTAGACGCTGGAAAACAAAACATCGCCGCACGGGCCCTTCTCGACTATCTGCGCAGCGATACGGCCCAGGTGATCTTGCGATCATTTGGCTACGCCCCGTAATGCAGCACAACAGCAGCCCTATTGGTGCGGAGGCCTGGCAGGCCATTGGGCTCACCATTCAGCTCGCAACCGTTACCACTGTTATTCTTCTTGTAATTGCCACGCCCCTGGCCTGGTGGCTCTCCCAGACAGCGTCGAAATGGCGCCGGCCCATCGGCGCCCTCGTCACCCTGCCACTGGTGCTTCCCCCAACGGTACTTGGGTTTTATCTCCTCATGCTATTCGGACCCCAAGGATGGATTGGCATGGCAACGCAGGCCCTCGGGCTCGGCCTGCTGTCTTTTACCTTCACCGGGCTCGTCATGGGTTCGATTGTTTTCTCTCTGCCCTTTGCTGTGCAGCCCATTCAGTACGCCTTTGAGGCGATTGGGAGACGCCCGATGGAGGTTGCGGCAACACTGCGTGCGTCGCCGATCGATGCATTCTTTTCTGTGGCCCTCCCACTCGCAAAGCCTGGGCTCGTAACAGCGGCGGTGCTTACCTTTGCCCATACGGTCGGTGAATTCGGAGTGGTGTTAATGATTGGTGGCAATATCCCCGGCCAGACCCGCGTCGTCTCCACCCAGATCTTTGGGCACGTCGAAGCCATGGAATACGCCCAGGCCCACTGGCTGGCGGCGGGCATGGTGGTATTTTCTTTTGCGGTGTTACTGGTGCTTGCGCTCCTGAAAAAGCGCCACGATCGGGTCCTGCTGTGATGAGTACTGGGCTCGCCCTACGGCTGTCACTACGTCGGACAGACTTCTTGTTAGATATCACCCTCACGCTTCCGAGCCAGGGCATTACGGTGCTTTTTGGGCCCTCAGGCTCCGGCAAGACCACTATTTTGCGGTGCGTTGCTGGTCTTGAGCGGGCTGAAGGCCGAGTCGCTCTAGGGACCGCACTTTGGCAAGACACCGCGCAAGATGTCATGGTGCCCACCCATCAGCGCGACTTAGGCTATGTCTTTCAAGAAGCCAGCCTCTTTGATCACATGGACGTCTGGTCCAATCTCGCGTTTGGTGTGAAGCGCGCCAAGAAGCCTGGGCTCGCGCAGGCACTCGATGACGCCATCGAGCTCCTGGGCATTGGTCATCTTCGTCATCGGCCGGTCTACAGCCTGTCGGGCGGCGAGCGACAGCGCGTGGCGATTGCCCGGGCACTGGCGATGCAGCCGCAGATCCTTCTGTTAGATGAACCGCTAGCGTCCTTGGATTTCGCACGGCGCCAAGAAATCCTGCCCTGGCTCGAACAAATGCATAAGGAACTGAAGATTCCCGTGATCTATGTCACCCACAGCCTGCACGAACTAAGGCGGCTGGCCGACCATGTGGTGCTACTTTCAAACGGTAGAGTTCAGACAGAGGGCACGGTACCCGCTGTGCTTAGTCACCCTGCCTTTATCGATATCTTCGGCTCAGAAATCGAAGCGCTAGGCGTCTAAGTACGTTGTTCGAGCAGGCGACGTAACTGAGCAATCTCTTCGCGTACCTTCACCATCTCCTGCTGCACGACTACGGTATCGGCATCCACCCGAGCCACCATCGCGTCTTCTACCCGGTGGTTCTCCTGCGCCTGGGCCGAGGTAATCGCATTGACAATGACCGCGATAAAAAGATTGAGCATCGTAAAGGTGGAAACCAGAATGAAGAGCACAAAGAAAATCCAGGCCTGTGGATAGACCTCCATCACCGGACGCGCAATTCCCATAGACCAGCTCTCTAGGGTCATTACCTGAAACAGGGTATAGGCACTCGCATCAAGACTGCCAAACCACTCCGGGAAAGACTGTGCAAACAATTTCGTAGCGATCACCGCAGCCACATAGAAAACAATGGCAATGATGGCGAACACCGATCCGAGACCGGGGATGGCAGACAACAAGCCCCCCACGACCCTCCGCATACTCGGCAGCTTGGTGACCAATCGCAGTACCCGCAATACCCGTAGCGCACGCAACACCGCAAACGGCCCAGAGGCCGGCAGCAAGGCAATGCCCACCACAATCACGTCGAAGACCCCCCAGGGGTCTTTGAAGTACCGCCATCCCCGTGCCGCGATTAGGAGCGCAATCTCTAGAACGAAAACCCCAAGAATGATGCTGTCGAGCCGCAGTAAGAGCGTTCCCCACTCGGCCATGATGGCTGGGCTCGTCTCCATCCCCAAGATGGCGGCATTCACAACAATCAATACGATGATAGAACGCTGAATGACCGGCTGACTTACCCATTGATCAAGGGCGACGCGCCAGCCTCCCGTCGTCGGTGCAGGGCTATACATAGCAGGGCTTTTTCGTTGAAGGGTTGAGGTCTAAAGAAAGTGCTCGTATCTTAGCGGCATCTTGGCCATCGTCTGGCAGGTCAATTTCCCCTTATATTTCAGGAAATCTAGTCGCAGATTCGACAGCACGTCAGTGACGAGCGCGTTCTCGTCTTCTGTTCTAAATCCCGCACAGCAAGGAGCCTGTATGTCCGTTCTCTCCAAGGTGTCTCGCCGCCTCAGCCTCAACTGCGTGCTGCTCTGTGCGGTCCCTGCAGCAGTCCTCGCATCCGAGACGCCTCGCCACGGCCACACGCATAGCCAGGCGCACAGTCATGGCGCCCATGCCCACGGCAAAGGGGAACTCGAGCTTCTCGTGGACGGACAGACCCTTCAAGGGGTCTTTCGTACCCCTATGGATAGCCTGCTCGGGTTTGAGCATGCGCCCAAAACCGATGCACAGCGAAACGCAGTCGATAGCCTGCGTAAGCGCCTGGAGAATCCGGCCGCTGTCCTCTCACCAAACCTGGAGGCCCAATGCACCGCAAAACACCAAGAGGCCACATCGACGCTCTTCACCGGCGCCGTAAAAGGAGGACACAGCGACCTCGAGTACCGGTTTACCTTTGTCTGTGCCCAGCCTGAAAAGCTCACCGCCCTTGATTTCGTGGCCCTAAAAGACTTCAAGCGACTCACCGAAGTGCGGGTACAACTCGTGACGGCATCGGCACAGCGGGCCGTGGTCGTAAGAAAGCGGGATCCGCGGATTGCGCTTTCTGGACGCTAAAGCGCCCGCCACCACGGAAACGCTAGCGCCCCGGACCGGGGCCGCCAGGGCCACCACCGCCAGGGCCACCAGCCCCTGCGCCACTGCGACCAGGACTCGAACCCCCCGGGCCGTTTCCCATGCCACGGGCAGGCGGCTCATCGGGCAGCATCATGCCTCGACTCTTTGCGCGCTCCTTCATCTGGTCATGGTGTTGACTGCGAATCGCCTCCTGCTCCCTAAGAGATTTCGCATTGCGCATCTTCTCTCGATACTCATTTCGCTCACGTTCCGTCATCATCTGAGATCCATAAATCGGCGCATCATCGCGCAGTCGTTCTTGCTCACGTACCTGATCTCGGCGTGAATCATTGGCTAATACGGGACCGATCAATAAGGCTAAAGACAACCCTACTGCGATCGCGCCGATCGTCATCTGGTAAAGGCCTGCTTCTCTTTTCATGGCATCCTCATTTCTTTTTGTTAGCGATACGCTCAGTTCCCGGAGTTGGGCGTTTCAGTGTCTGACATCGCATGGTCGATATCGCTCGTATTCTGTGGAAATGTGCGTCGGAGCCCGTCTGTGAGAATGACCTCCAACATATTCCAAGATTCTCTTGAACGACTTCTCGGGCCGGGGCAGGCCTTCCTGCCAGGGCCGCCCCCGCATCTTGGTGCTCTCGCATCGCGCATCGGCCCGCTGGATTGTCCCTTTCCCGTGACAAACCCCCATGAGATACGCCCCGACCTGGTAAAGATTCCGCGCAGCGAACCACTACTCGTGGTCGATCAACCGACCGCACTCTGGAGAGACACGATCGCAAAGAAGTTCGGCCGACTGACCTCCGCAGACGCGTTTGTCTATTCCGATGAGTTCGACATGAAAGCACTTCAGTTCTGGGCAGACGAGGTCATCACAGGGCTGTCTAAGCAACTGCCCTGTGGGCCGGTAGAGTCAAACGGTGCTCTTCCCTGGATTGGTTGTGAGAGGCCCGCCAGTCCGATCGATTTCTTCTTGGGCCTCACCCTGAGCCTTCAAGAAGACTTCGTGCTCATGGCACCGCGCGCGCATGCACAGGCTTTCGCTCGGGAAGAAAACCAACATGCCCCTCTTTGCGCGCGGCTTCTTTCGGTCTGTTTTCCCAGCGGCTGGGCACCCGAAGAGAAGTGCGATCAGTCGCTTTTCGCGATCCACCACCCCGTGGCCGATAACCACCGCATTCAGGCTGCCGCCGCGTCACTGTCGATCGCGATGGCGCAGAAAGGGCCCTTCGTACGGTATGTGTACACGCTTGCGCCCGACGGCACGCTCTGGCGAGACCCCGGTCAGTCGCTATGGCCCGACATATCCGGCCTGGCCGACATTTGGTTTCGTGTCGAGCGGCAGATCACCATTCCACTGGCTGGCTTAGGGAGCCTCTTTCTCATTCGACTCTTCGTATCGCCGCTCGAGGAGATACTGCGCACCCCAGGACGAGCGCAGCTGCTTGCCGACGCACTCGAGACCATGTCCCCCGCGCTCTTATCCTACAAAGGGCTCGACCGCGTCGCCCCCAAGATCATTGGGGTGCTCAGAGCCCATGCGGCCAGTGACAGGCCACCTCTACGCCACTCACAACCTTGACCTGTGGATCTACAGTCGCACAGATCTCGGTTGCACGCGGACACCGGGGATGAAACGCGCAGCCCGAGGGCGGTCCGAGCGGATTCGGAACCTCTCCCTGAATCGGAGAGCGGTCGCGATTGGTGCCCGAGGTACGCGGAATGGCGTCCATGAGCAACCGGGTATACGGGTGCCTCGGCGCTGCGAAGATCTTTTTGGTGGGCCCCTTCTCCACAATACGGCCGAGATACATCACGGCCACTTCATCACTCAGATGCCGAACGATCGCTAGGTTATGTGAAATGAAAAGATAGGTAAGCCCCCGGTCACGCTGGAGATCCTGCATGAGATTCAGAACCTGGGCCTGAACGGAGACATCCAAGGCGGAGGTGGGCTCATCACAGACGAGAAACTCCGGCCGAGTAGCCAGGGCACGCGCAATAGAAATTCGCTGACGCTGCCAACCGGAGAATTGATGCGGGTACTTCTGCTGATCTTTCTCTGACAACCCTACAGAAGCCAAGAGATCGCCCACCTGAGCGGTCAATTCCCGCTTAGAGCCAACGAGGCGGTGTTCGAGCAGTGGTTCGGCAACGATATCACCGACTGTCCATCGTGGATTCAGGCTGGCAAAAGGATCTTGGAAGATCATCTGAAGCCGCCGCCTGAGCGCCATCGACTGCGCTGAGGCCAACGCGCTATGCAGCGACTGGCCATCGAACCGCACCTCCCCCTGGGTGGGATGGTCGAGACCCACAAGCATCCGGGCCATGGTGCTTTTGCCACACCCCGACTCCCCCACGAGGGCAAACGTCTTTCCCTTCGGTATAGAAAGACTCACCTCCTGCACAGCACGAAGATGGCGACGCCTCCCCCCTGAGAGCATACGCGACAGCCAAGGATCACTGACATCGAAGGTACGCGATAGACCATGCACTTCCACAAGCGGCGCCAACGGTTGCGTAGGATCCACTGCCACCTTCGATTCCGGTCTCACCATAAACGGCTGCAGACCGTCAGAGGTGGGCTTCTTCTGTTGACTCAGTGCATCGAGGTGCCAACAGGCTGCGGCAGTCCTGCCACCCAAGTCCGAAAGGGGCGGCCGGCTACTGCGGCACTGATCATCCGCAAATGCACACCGGGGATGAAAGCCACAGCCCAGAGGAAGTGCATCCAATCGGGGCATGCTGCCGGGAATATGCGCAAGCCGATGGGTCTCTTGATCGATGTCTGGTATCGCAGCCATGAGGCCGGCTGTGTAGGGATGGCGAGGCGCCTGAATAACCTGCGCAACCGGCCCCTCTTCCACCACCCGACCGGAATACATCACCGCCACGCGGTCACAGGTCTCCGCAATCACACCCATGTCGTGCGTAATGAGAAGTACCGCGGCGCCGCGCTCTTTACACACGCGCTTTAGAAGACCAATGATCTGGGCCTGTATCGAGACATCGAGCGCCGTCGTTGGCTCATCTGCCACGACAAGCTGTGGCCGGGCGCAGAGCGCCAAGGCGATGACTACCCGCTGTCGCATACCACCAGAAAACTGATGCGGATACTGGTCGATGCGCTGCTCCGCGGCAGGAATACCCGTCTCCACCAATAATGCGATCGCCTCTTGACGCGCCTGCGCAGCCGAGAGCCCGAGATGGGTCTGAATAGTTTCAATGAGTTGCTGCCCAACGGTGTAGAGGGGATTGAGCGCAGTCAGAGGATCCTGAAATACCGCGCCGATCTCCTTCCCGCGTACCTGACGCATCTCAGCCTCCGCCAGGCCATCAATGCGCCGGCCGCGCACCCAGACTTCTCCGGAGGTGATACGTCCAGGGGGGTCGAGAAGGCCAATCACCGCGGACCCGGTCATCGACTTCCCCGCGCCCGACTCGCCCACGAGCCCCAAAATTTCACCGGGACCCACACACAGACTTACACCATCGAGTGCCCGCAGAATCCCCCGGCGCTGCGGAAACTCCACAATCAGATCTTTGACTTCCAGGATTGGCTGCGCCATCGTTATCAGCGCCCCGACCGCAGACGCGGATTAAAGGCATCACGCATCCAGTCGCCCAAGAGGTTGACAGCCACAGCCAGCACCATCAGGGCAAGACCAGGGAACACAATAATCCACCACTCCCCCGAAAACAGGTAGTCGTTCCCGATACGAATCAGAGTACCCAGCGACGGTGACGTCGGGGGTACCCCCACCCCCAAGAAGGATAGGGTGGCCTCGGTGATGATCGCAGTCGCAACATGAATGGTCGCCAGAACCAATATAGGACCCACCACGTTGGGAAGGACATGCCGAAACATAATGCGGTGGGACGCCACCCCAATAACCTGGGCAGCCATCACGTACTCCTTTCGCGACTCCACGAGGGTAGAGGCACGCACGGTACGCGCGTACTGCACCCATCCCGGCAGGGTAATCGAAATGACCAAGACGCCGAATGCCAGAGATTCATGGGCCTCTGGAAAAAGTGCGCGTCCGACACCGGCTATGAGAAGCGCAATGAGTATTGCCGGAAAACTCAACATCACATCACAGAGCCGCATAAAGAAAACATCCAACCAGCCACCCATGTATCCGGCCAGCAGACCCATCACCACCCCAATGAGCACCGAAAGAAGAACCGATGCAAATCCCACCGCCAGTGAGATACGCATGCCATAGAGAATCGCCGAGAGCATATCCCGGCCTTGGTCGTCGGTGCCGAGTAGATAGGCCGCCCGCCCACCCTCAACCCAAGCCGGCGGCAGGCGTGCATCGGACAGATCGAGGGTGGCAAGATCGAACGGATTATGGGGGGCCACCCAGGGCGAGAATGCCGCCCCAAAGACGCAGGCAATTGTGACGAGGAAGGAAATCCAAGCAACGGGCGAGGCAAAGAAACTCGCGCCAACATCGCTCTCAGTAAACCGCTTAAGCCAGTGAATCACTGCCTACCTTTACAGAAGAATGGGGCGCGCCCCTGTAATCATGTTGATGAGAGGCGCACACGAAGCCGCGGATCGACCGCAAAGTACAGAAGATCGACAAGCAGGTTAATGAACACAAAAATAAGTGAGATCAGGCAGAGATACGCCGCCATCACAGGAATATCGGCAAAATTCACCGCCTGAATGAATAGCAGCCCCATACCTGGCCATTGAAATACCGTCTCGGTAATAATCGCAAACGCAATTAAGCCCCCGAGTTGCAGACCGGTAATCGTAATCACAGGAACCAGGGTGTTCTTCAGCGCGTGCCCGAAGTAAATAGCACGGGCCGACAACCCCCGAGCCCGGGCGAAACGAATGTAGTCGGTGCGCAAGACCTCAAGCATCTCCGTACGTACGAGGCGCATGATCAGCGTGAGCTGAAAAATTGCGAGTGTGAGCGCAGGAAGAATCAGGTGCCGAATACCCCCCCAAGAAAGAAGCCCGGTGGTGAAACCCCCGATACTCACCACCTCCCCTCGCCCAAAGCTCGGTAGCACCCCAAGACCGACCGAAAAAATAAGAATAAGAAATATGCCAATGAGAAAGGTCGGAAGTGAGACGCCCAGCAGCGAGATGGCCATAAACACCTGGGCCAGTGGGGAACCACGCCGAATGGCCGCATAGACACCCATGGGAATCCCAATCACCAATGCAATCACGGCGGCGACAAGCGCGAGTTCTAGGGTTGCCGGAAGACGCTCGGCAATGAGTGTAGATACCGCAATACCCTGTCGAAGGCTTAAACCAAACTCCCCCTGTACGGCGTTGCCCAAGAAATGCACAAACTGGACCACCACGGGAGAGTCGAGGCCCAACTCTTTGCGCAAGAGATCGACCTGATCTTGGGTGGCATCTTGCCCGAGAATAAAAAGCACCGGGTCTCCCACATACTGAAAGAGCACAAAGGAAACCAGCGCCACCACAAGCAAGACAAAGAGACCCTGCAGGATCCTCTGAACAATAAACGCGATCATAGGATCACAGGCAGGGCCACAGGCGAATGAATCGCCTTACTTCACGACAATCAGACGCCAGTCAAGCCGATTGTCCGCGCGGTGAATGACATCGATATTTTTCTTGGCTGCCCAGGGAATGATCTGGTTATGCAGCGGAATATGCGCCACCGTATCGTTTTGCAACTGCAAGGCCTCGCGCATCAGACGGGGACGAATAAAGGGGTCGGTCTCTGTCTTAATGCGGTCGATGATCCCGTCCATCTTGGCATTGCTATACCGGCCCACGTTGTAGTTGCCATCCGCCCCGGTGGTCTTGGTGCGCACGAGCGACTGTAACGAATAAAGCGCATCGAATGTCGGAACCCCCCAGCCCAACATATAGATGCTGGCTTCATGT
>CAZKWK010000021.1:0-1371 GCA_964556335.1 uncultured Bordetella sp.
CGGTGCAAGACCCACGCGATCGGCCCTTGGCCGAGCAGCAGGCGGCCGATGCGGCCCACAAGAAATTTGCCGATGAGAAGTCGGAGTTCTTGAGCTGGCTTCGGCTCTGGGACTGGATTGAGGCGGCCTTCGCCGAAAAGCTCTCGCGTCGTAAGCTAGACCAGGCGTTACGGGCCCAGTTTTTGTCGCCCTTACGGGTCCGCGAATGGCGTGAGCTGCATCAGCAGGTGGTCTCATGGATTGAAGAAAAAAAGTGGCGATTCAATGAACGGCCCGCCGACTATGTCAGCCTGCATCAGGCCATTCTCACCGGCCTCTTGTCGAACATTGGCTGTCGTATCGACAGCCCCGTGAAGCAGGCCACCACAGGAGGACCCAAGGGCGGGACGGCTGCCCAGGCCCCCATGGGTGCGGGCCTCTGGCAGGGCACCCACGAGGTGAAGTTTGCGGTCTGGCCCGGATCGCACCTCGCCAAGAAGCCACCCCGTTGGCTCATGGCCGCCGAACAGGTCGAGACCTCGCGGCTCTTCGCGCGCACGGTCGCTGGCATTGAACCGGAATGGGTAGAGCAGGCAGCGGCGCGTTTAATCAAGGTGAGTTACTCCGAGCCCCACTGGGAGAAGAAGGCCGGTAAGGCGATTGGCTACGCGCGCGGCGTTCTCTATGGGCTGCCGATCTTTCAGCGCCGTCGTGTGGCCTGGTCGAGTCTGGGCCCCGAGCAGGCCCGCGAGGCGCGTGCCCTCTTGATTCGTGAGGGCCTGGTGGCCGGAGAGATCGACACGCGGCTGAAGTTCTATGACCACAACCAGCGACTTATTCATGAGGTGGAAAAGCTCGAACAAAAGGCCCGACGGCTGGACCTTTTGGTGGATGAGGGGCTGATCGAGGCCTTCTACGATCAGCATATTCCGCAAGAGGTGGTCGACCTCGATAGCCTGACCGCCTGGATACGGAAGGCGGGTGCCCAAGACCCCCAGCTGTTGTGCCTGCGCAAAGAAGATCTCATGCGACATGAGGCTGCGGGCATCACCACGGACCAGTTTCCCCGCCAGTATCAACAGAGCGATCTGCAGTGTGCGCTCGACTATCACTTCGATCCCGGAGCGGCCGATGATGGCCTGATCATTACTGTGCGTGACAGCGACCTTGGGCGGCTCGACGCCCAGCGACTCGACTGGCTGGTGCCGGGTATGCGCAAAGAAAAGGTGATGGCGCTGGTGAAGAGCCTGCCGCAGCGGCACCGCCGACACCTGCTTCCGCTGGCTGACTATGTTGCAGGCTTCTGCGACCGCTGGCAGGCACAGGCGGGTGATAAGCCGCTGGTGCGCGCCCTCATCGGCGATGCACCAACCGGCGGCCATGCGCGCGACC
>CAZKWK010000021.1:1381-7013 GCA_964556335.1 uncultured Bordetella sp.
GTCCACGATGAGCTCCACCGGCTCCTCCATCGGCGCAGGCGCGGGTGCCGGGTCCTCCTCTTCCTCCATGGACATCGAGGACGAGATCCCCTCCTCTTCCCGTGGCGTCGGCATGTCCGCCGAGGAGTTCAAGCGCGATGCCTTGCCCTCACACCTCTCGGCATTTATTCGCGTTATCGACATGCATGGCCGTCAGCTCGCCCAGGGTCGCGATCTTGCGGCCCTTCGCACGCAGCTTGGCGTGGCCGACCCCAAGGTCGAAGAGGGCCTCCAGTGGCAGCGCCTTGCCGATCGCTTTGCGGAGCGACTGCGCGAGCCAATCAAGACAATTGAGAAAGAACTGTTGAAGGACGCACCGCTCACCCTGGCCTGGGCTGCGTGGGGAGGGCGCCATCAGGGTGGGGCAGAGCAGCTCTGCGAACAGGTACGGCAGCTGGCCCTGCGGCGGGCCTTTCTTGCAGAGCCGTGGCCCGAGACCGACAAGGCCTTTGAAGAGCGGCTTGTTCAAGGCCGTAGCCGGTTTCTGCTGCTCGCGCAGGAGAGCCAGCGATGGCTGAAGACGGTGCTCGTTGAGCAGCAGGCCATCGCCCGCAGGCTGGCGTCTGTGCGGCCGCCGCAGCCGATTCATAAGGACATTGAGGAGCAGATGGCCCGCCTGCTGCCGAAGGACTTTGTCGTGAACACCCCCGAAGAACGGGCCCGCCATCTGCCCCGGTATCTCAAGGCCATGGGGCTGCGTCTGGATAAGTACCGTACCGACCCCGCCCGTGATCTCGCCCGTTGGCAGGAACTCCAACTTGTTGAGCAGCCGTTCTGGCGATGGGCCCGGTCCCATCAGGGCCAGTGGTCTGAGGCCATGGCTGAGTTTCGCTGGCTGCTTGAGGAGTGTCGGGTGGTGCAGTTTGCCCAAGAACTGAAGACCCCGATGCCCGTATCGGTGAAGCGACTCCAGAAGACTTGGGCGACAATCTCACTGCACTGAAAAATACGCCTTGCGGTAAAAAAATGAAGGAGCCGACGTGACCACTGAAACCCGCCAAGACCCCGCCGCAGGAGATTTGTCGATTGGCCTCTACATCGTGGGCGATGAGATTCTTTCGGGGAAGCGTGAAGACCGTCACTTCGCCAAGACCCAGGAGATTCTCGCGGCCCGCGGTCTTGCCCTGTCGTGGGTCTCCTATCTGGGGGACGATCGGAGTCGCTGCGTGACGGCGGTACGACATTCGCTCACGACCCAGGATCTCGTATTTAGCTGCGGCGGTATTGGCGCGACGCCCGATGACCACACCCGTCAGGCGGTGGCAGAGGCCTTGGGCCGCCCGCTGCGTTTGCATCCAGAGGCCGAGGCTCTTATTGCGCAGCGCTGCGAAGAAATGCAGCAACCCCTTACCCCAGAGCGTCTGCGTATGGGGGAGTTTCCCGAGGGCGCGCAGATTATTCCGAACCCCTACAACCGGATTCCTGGCTTTTTCGTGCATCGCCATTATTTTCTGCCCGGCTTTCCAGTGATGGCCTGGCCGATGATGGAATGGGTCCTGGATACCCACTATGCAGCCTATTTTCGTACCGTGGCGGAGCGCGACCAGTCGATGACCGTGAAGGGCCTCTTTGAGGCCTCTGTGACCCTACTCTTAGAGGAACTCACCAGGGATTACCCGGCGCTGAAGATCTACAGCCTACCTTCGGCCCCACTTCCGGGCCAGACTCAGGCCCAACGGTATCTGGAACTTGGGGTTAAAGCTGTGGGCGCCCTTGCCGATTCCTCTCAAGGTGAGGCTTTGGTAACTCAGGCGTATGCGGCATTGCGAGAAGGCGTGTTGAAACTGGGTGGGGAACTGGTGCAGGAGCAGCAGGTCTGCCGCTAGTCGCAGCGTTGCCGGCGCGGCCTGTCTTGGTTGCTTAGGATATTTGCCCGCTTGCCCCAAGCCGTTTTTTGGCCTCTGACGGTATCCCTCGACCCCTGACTTTGAGAGCGTTTCTTGGAACTAATCGCTAACCCTAGGAATTCACGCTCCTTTTTGTTTGACAGCCCAAGCAGGTTTGGTACACTCTCGGCCGAAAGGGGGGGCTGCATGCGGAGTTTCGGGTTGGCGCGTGTCCTGGTTGCGGCACGGTTTCTGGCTGGCGGCCTTGTAGCGCTCTCGATCAGCGTGCATGCCAACGCCCAAGCGTCCTCTGCTGCGCCTACGGGGGCTTCTGCCTCTGCCGCTAAGACGCCAGCGATTCAGCGGGCGCCCGCGCCGAGAGTCACCGAGTCGGCCAGATCCACACGCCCCGCACAGGCCAACACCGCATCCCGTCCTGCATCTGCATCGGCCCCAGCCAAACAAGCTGCCACGACGAAGCCTCAGAAGGCCCAGAAATCCCAAACAGCCAGAGCCCCCCAAAAGCAGCTCGCACGCAAATCGGCGGTCGGTGAACGTAAGAAGCGGGTGGCCCGTGTGGTGCGTGATCCCGACAATGTGATGTCCGCCGGTACCCGTATGGGGCTGCGTTCTGCACTCTCCGATATTGCGCTGAACTCCAGCGCCGTGATGGTAATTGATCAGATTTCGGGCGAGGCCTTGGTCGAGAAGAATCCCGATGCCGTTCTGCCCATCGCTTCCATTACCAAGCTCATGACGGCCTTGGTTGTGCTCGATGCAGGCCTGCCCTTAGATGATTTGCTGGCCATCACCAAAGAAGACGCCGAACTCGAGAAGAATCCGAAGTCGCGGCTCCCCGTAGGTGCGCTCTTTACCCGGGGCGAGTTGATGCATCTGGCGCTCATGTCGAGTGAGAATCGGGCAGCCCATGCCTTGGGCCGCAACTATCCTGGCGGCATGCAGGCCTTCGTGGAGGCCATGAACGTCAAGGCCTTGAAGATCGGTATGACGCGCGCCCATTTCACCGAGCCCACGGGTCTGAATAATGGCAATGTGGCGAGCCCCCGCGACCTCGTACGGCTGGTCGAGGAGTCGTATCTGGTTCCCGAGATTCGGGAGTACTCCACCTCGCGCGACCTCGTGGTGCGGGTGCGCGGTCGCCCGGTGCAGTTTATGAACTCCAATGCCCTGGCCCGGGGTGAAGAGTGGGAACTCGGTGTCTCGAAGACGGGCTTTATTCGTGATGCGGGGCGTTGCCTTGTCATGCAGGCCGAATTTGAGTCGCGGCCCGTGATCATGGTGATGCTCGATGCCCAAGGCAAGCGTCAGCGTGAGCGCGATGCCCAACGCATTCGCGATTACATTTTGCAGCAGGCAGGCAGTAGCCGGCCGCTTGGCGGCGCCTAAGGCCTAGACCTTGGCCGACGGGCCAGTCGTTGGCTCGTAGCCGAGTGACTGCGAAATCTGCATCGCGGTCTGACGCAACGCCTCCACCCATCCGTCGTTGGCCCGATCCGCCGGGGCCGAAATAGAAAGCCCCGCAACAATCCGGCCGCCGTCGTCGCGAATGGCCGCGGCAATACACCGTACGCCCAGCTCGAGTTCCTCGTTGTCGCGTGCAAAACCCTGTCGGCGCACTTCTTCGAGTTCGCGCTCCAGTCGTTGCACATCGGTAATGCTGTTGCGGGTCTGACCGGCAAGCCCGGTACGCATGCTGTACGAACGTACCGCGCGCGCATCGTCTGCGGCCAGAAAGAGTTTTCCCGAGGAGGTAAGGTGCAGTACGGCCCGTCCGCCAATCGCACGCACGACTTGCATTCCCGAGCGCTCGCTGACGGCGCGTTCTACATAGACAATCTCATCGGCCTGACGCACCGCGAGATTGATCGTCTCTCCGGTCAGTTTATGTAGATCACGCATGGGTCCTGCGGCCGCGTCCCGCACATTGAGTCGGGCCTTTACGAGGTTTCCGAGTTCGAGCAGGCGCATGCCGAGTTGATAGAGACCGGGCTCGGTGCGGTCGACCATCCGCGCCATGACGAGGTCGTTCAGAATGCGATGGGCGGTGGAGGGATGCAGCGCGGTGACGCGCGAGAGTTCTTTCAGAGAGACAGGGTCAGACTGCCGCGCCAGGGCATCGAGCAGGGTATTCATACGCTCAATCACCTGAATCGCAGGCTTCGGTGGCACGACCGGTGGGGCAGGGTATCGCATACGCTTAGGCACTAAACTCCAGGAAGCCGTTATTTCGTCTCATGAAATGGCAAAATGCAAGTCCTATTCAGGATAAATCTTTATGACCGCCGAATCATCCCCTCGTGTCGCCCTCTACGTGACGTGTCTGGTCGACCTTATGCGGCCCGATATTGGCTTTGCGGCGATCAAGCTTTTGGAATTCGGCGGCTGTGAGGTCATCGTGCCGCCAGAGCAGACCTGCTGCGGTCAGCCCGCCTACAACGCGGGGGACCGGCGGACGGCCCATCGCCTTGCAGAGCGGGTGCTCGCGCAGCTCGAGGGCTACGACTATGTGGTGGTGCCCTCGGGGTCTTGCGCGGGCATGATCAAGGTGCACTATGCCGACCTCTTCTCTGACGACCCGGGTCTGAAGCAGCGCCTGACCGATATCTCGTCCCGGATTTACGAGCTCACCGATTTTCTGCATTCGGTGCTCAAACTGGAAAATCTTCCTGGCCGGTCTGCAGGCTGCATTACCTACCACGACAGCTGTAGTGGTCTGCGCGAGCTCGGCGTCTGTGATCAGCCCCGGGCGCTCCTCCAGAAGATGCCGGGCCTGGAGATTCGCGAAATGAAAGATGCGCGGGCCTGCTGCGGTTTTGGTGGCACCTTCGCGCTCAAATATGCCAATGTCTCCTCGGCCATTGTCGACGAAAAGATTGGCAATATTCAGGCGACTGGCTCTCAGGCGGTTGTGCTTGGCGATCTCGGCTGTATGCTGAACATTGAAGGCCGACTGCGTCGCCTCGGGGACCATAAGACCCAGGTGTTGCACGTGGCCCAGGTACTGGCAGGAGACCTCTAACCATGCAGGTTCAGTCGATGCACTTTCAGGCACGGGTGGGCGAGAAGCTTGCCGACGCGCGTCTGCAGAAAAACCTCAAGCGCCTATCCGAGAAGTTCGTCACGGCCCGTACCCAGGCCATGACCGAGATCGACTTCGAGGCCACGCGCGATGCCGCTGTTGAGCGGCGTAACCGGGCGATTGACAACCTCGACATCTGGCTGGAACTCTTCGAGAAGAAGGCCACCGAGCAGGGCGCCAAGGTCTTGTTTGCAGAAAACGCGGCCCAGGCCTCAGACCTCGTGGTGCAGATTGCTAAGAAGCACAAGGTGAAGACCGTCACCAAATCAAAGTCGATGGTCTCGGAAGAAATGGCGCTTAATGAGGCGCTTCGCCAGGCGGGCGTGGAGCCTGTGGAGACCGACCTTGGCGAGTACATTCTGCAGATCAATGACAACGAGGCGCCCAGTCACATCATTGCGCCGGTGATTCACAAGGACAAAGAGGAGATCTCCGATCTCTTTGCCCGTGTGCATGAGAAGCCCCGGCTCACCGATATCCCACAGCTCACCCGCGAGGCCAGAGAGGAGCTGCGGCCCAAGTTTCTTAAGGCCGAGATGGGCGTGACCGGGGGCAACTTCGTGATTGCAGAGACCGGTTCGGTGGCCATTGTTACCAACGAGGGCAACGAAGGCATGTGCACGATTCTCCCCCGCGTACATGTGGTGGTGACGGGCATCGAAAAGGT
>CAZKWK010000021.1:7023-16869 GCA_964556335.1 uncultured Bordetella sp.
CATGGCCCGACTGCTCACCCGCTCCGCAACCGGGCAGTCAGTCTCAAACTATATTTCGCTGCTCACCGGCACGAAGGCCAAAGGCGAGCCCGATGGCCCCACCTATCTGTATTTTGTTTTGGTGGATGGGGGGCGTACCGGCCTCTTGGGCAGCGAGTTTCAAGAGATGCTGCGTTGTATTCGTTGTGGCGCCTGTATGAATCATTGCCCGGTCTATCAAAAGATCGGGGGCCATGCCTATGGCTGGGTCTATCCTGGCCCTATGGGCTCGGTGCTCACGCCCTCTTATGCGGGCCTCGAAAACGCACTCGACCTCCCGCAGGCCGCCACGCTCTGCGGCGAATGCCATGTGGTCTGTCCGGTGAAGATTCCGCTCCCCGATCTGCTGCGCAAGCTGCGCGAGCGGCAGTTCGATCGGCACCTGCGTCCTTTACGTGAGCGCTGGGCCCTCTGGGCCTGGGGCTTCGCAGCCCTGCGTCCCAATCTCTACCGACTCATTACAGGGGTAGCCAATCGTTTCTTGCGTCTGCGTGGCGGCCGGTCGGGCCGCATCGCGAGTCTGCCCTTCGCCGGTGGCTGGACCCACTATCGCGACATGATGGCGCCGTCGGGCAAGACTTTTACCGATCGCTATGCGGTCTGGCAGGCCAAGAAGACATTTGTCAGGTCCGATACCAGGGTCGGCCCCCGATAGATGAGCCCCGTATAGACCTGTACAAGGTCTGCGCCTGCGGCGGTCTTTTCTAGCCCGTCCTGCGCACTGAGGATTCCACCCACGCCCATGATCGCCACCTCGGGCCCAAGCAGGCTGCGCATCTGTCGCAGCACTGCGGTGGACTTCTCTGAGAGAGGTCCGCCGGAGAGGCCACCTGCCTCCTGGGCATGGCCTAGCCCCTCCACCGCCTGACGATCGAGTGTGGTGTTGGTCGCGATGAGTCCTTCGATCTCGTAGCGGCGCATCAGCATCGCAATCGATTCGAGCTGAAGTTCGGTGAGGTCGGGGGCGATTTTTAAAAAGAGGGGCACCCGTTTCTGGTGGGCTGCCTGTAGCCGTGCCTGGGTTTTCTTTAAGGTCTGCAACAGTCCCCCGAGGGCCTGCTCCGACTGTAGGTCTCTCAGGTTTTTGGTGTTGGGTGAAGAGATATTCACCGTGACGTAGTCGGCCCAGGGATAGACCGCCTCTAAGCCAGTCTGGTAATCATCGACGGCCCGGTCGATGGGTGTGTCCGCATTCTTGCCAATGTTGAGCCCCAGAATGCCCCGTCGCTCGCGCACCCAGGCAGAGCGCTGCACATTCTGCAGAAAGACCTCGAGGCCCAGGTTGTTAAATCCAAGCCGATTAATCAAGGCCTGGGCCTGCGGTAGCCGAAACATACGCGGCCGGGGGTTACCGGGCTGAGGCCGGGGGGTCACCGTGCCCACCTCAAGAAAGCCAAAGCCCAGTCGGCCAAGGGCATCTAGGTGGTCCGCGTTCTTATCGAGCCCCGCGGCGAGTCCGACGCGATTCGGAAAGATCATCCCTGCCGCGCTGTGCGCAATACCCGGCAGGGGCTGGCTTGGCGGAAGGAGTCCTCCGAGCAGCCGATGGCCCAACTCCATGCTGAACAGCGTGAGGTGGTGGGCCCGCTCTGCGTCGAGTGAAAAGAGTAAAGGCCGAATGGCCGTATAGGCGGCCCAGGCCGCGGGCGGCCGCCTCATGCCCTCAGGCCGAGGTCTTCTTCTGCAATCGGCTGCCAGCGGCCTTGCAGCAAGACTTCCGCAGGCCGAAATCCAGACTTGTAGGCCATCTTGGGGCTCTGGGCAATCCAGTAGCCCAGGTAGACATAGGGCAGCCCTTTTGCCTTGCAGTCCATGATCTGCCAGAGCACCCCATAGGTGCCATAGGAGGCCTTCGGCTGCGCGGGATCGTAGAAGGTGTAGACCGCGGAGAAGCCATCGGGCAGTCTGTCGATGATCGAGATCATGGCCAGGCTCTGGTCGGGCCGGCGAAAGGCCAGAAGGTGGGTCTGCACCCGACTCTGCAGCAAAAACTGTGCGTACTGCTCTCGGCTGTCTTGGTCCATGCCGCCGCCGGCATGGCGAGATGACTGATAACGCTGGTAGAGCTGATAGTGCTCATCCCGAAACGACAAGGGCTCTTCATGCACCGTCAGTACATTGCGTAGGCGATTGAGCACACGCTGCTGCGTGCGGCTGGGGGCAAACTGGGCCACAGGAATTCTCAGTGGAACACAGGCCTTGCATCCATCACAGTAAGGCCGATAGGCAAAGGCGCCACTGCGCCGAAATCCCATCTGAACAAGGTCGCCATAGACCTCGGGCGTGATCAGGTGGTTCGGTGTCGCTACCTGAGATCGGGCCTTTCGGCCCCCCAGATAACTGCAGGGGTAGGGCGCTGTCACATAAAACTGCAGCGCTGCAACGGGAAGGTCACGCAGACTGGCCATGTGTAAGCATAAACATGTTTAGGCTCGGCGGGTCAAGGTCCCAAGGCAGGGCGGGTTTTGCGGTCTGATGGCTCAGGCAGCGCAGAAAGGCATCGCGGGGGATGGGCCGTGCGCCCATGCTCTTGAGATGGCTCGTCTCCTGTTGGCAGTCGATGGCGATGGGCGCCTCAGGGCTGCTCCACGGGGCGAGCCAGTGCACCAGGGCGGCCAGGCAGATCTTTGAGGCGTTGGGCACTCGGCTAAACATGCTCTCCCCGTAAATCATCTGCCCGAGCGCCACCAGATAAAGCCCGCCAACGAGAATCGTGCCCTGCCAGAGTTCGATGCTGTGGGCGAGGCCCTGCCTATGGAGTTCCTCATAGCCCTGCAGAATGGGCGGCGTGATCCAACTGCCTGCCTGGCCTGGGCGCGGGGCCGCGCAGGCCCGCATCACCTCCGCAAAAGCGGTGTCACAGGTAAGACGCTGTCCCTCGCGCAGGGCCTTGGCCGCCGCCTGTCGAAGTGACCGGTGGAACTTAAACTCGGGTACCCAGAGCACCATGCGCGGGTCTGGGCTCCACCAGAGTAGGGGCTCGCCTGGCCCCGACCAGGGGAATATTCCTTGGCGATAGGCGCGCAAGAGCATGGCTGCATCAAGGCTGTTGCTCGCGGCCAGTAGGCCATTGGCCCCCGACTCTTCGGTGAGCGCCTGATCCACGGGGGGAAAGGGATCTCCCCGTTCGAGCCAGGCAAGGCGGGGGGCGGGAGGCTGGCGCATTCGGCGGCCGCGCAGTTTGAAGAGAGTCGTGGGCTATCGCAAGGTCTGCGTGTGAACACCAAAGCGGCCCGCGCGGCGGTCTGCAAAGTACCGCTCAAGAGTGCCGCGCACCGACCGAAAGGCCAGGGTGTCCCACGGCACCTCTTCTTCTTGGAACAGGCGCGCCTCCAGGGTCTCGGGGCCAGGGTCGAGTGCGGGCGAGACCATTTCGGCAAGAAAGAAGAGGTGTACCTGGTTGGCCTGCACGACATCAAAGACGCTAAACAAGGGGCCGAGTCGCACCTGTGCTCCCGCCTCTTCCTGCGTCTCGCGCAGTGCGCCCTCTTCGGTGGATTCACCCAGTTCCATGAATCCAGCAGGCAAGGTCCAAAGACCATAGCGGGGCTCAATGGCACGACGGCAGAGCAACACCTGGCCTTCCCAGACGGGAAGGGTACCTAAGACCATTTTAGGGTTCTCGTAGTGCACGAGGCCGCAGCCGGTGCAGACATCGCGTAGCCGATTGTCGTCGGCAGGAATCTGGCGCTGTGTTGGTGCAGCGCATTGCGGGCAGAAGATCATGTAGAATTGTAGTTCTTCAAGCGGCGCGGGGTGGAGCAGTCTGGCAGCTCGTCGGGCTCATAACCCGAAGGTCGTAGGTTCAAATCCTACCCCCGCTACCAATAACGCCCTGATCCTCAAGGCGTTTTTAAATCCCCCCAAGGTTTTTAGCAATAAGGTCCAGAGTTTATTGCCCATCCCAACCGAATGCACTGATGAACCTCTCATGGCTGAGCAAACAACATCCATCCAAGTCAATCTGACAGGTAAAAATGTAATCGTTGCCTATCTGCTCTGGTGGTTTCTAGGCTGGGCTGGGGTTCACAGACTTTATCTGGGACGAGTGAAGACGGGGCTGGCGCAACTCATTCTTTTCGCCATTGGTGTTGTGACGGCGATCTTGTTGATCGGCTATATCTTCTTAGCCATCTGGGGCGTCTGGTGGCTGCTGGATGCCTTTTTCACCTACAAGATTGTCGCTGAGGAGAATGCGAAGCTCGGTGTCTTGGCTTCCACATTTTCCGTATCGAAGTCTGGTGGGAGTCATAACGATCTGGATCAGCTAGAGAAGCTCCATGCTCTTTACGAGAAGGGCGTTTTAACTCGAGAGGAGTACGAGGCAAAGAAGGCAACCTACCTCTAGCTTGAAAGGGGCACTCCAGAGGAATCAAGGGGGCGCGAAAGTTCAAATACCTCTGTTTAGCAATCGTGGGGTGAGGCAATAAAGATGTCGGGAATCAACGCTATTCGCAAGCCCGCAGGCTATTTCGTGGCGCTTACCTGATCCGACATGCCGGTGGAGCCCATGTGGCGCGTGGCGCCCGAGGGCGCATCGCTCTCGTCTGCCTGCTTACCCTCTAGCGCACCCTCGAGGTCAACGAGTTCTTTGCGTATCACCAGGGTGTGCACCACGAGCCTCTCTAGGTGGAAGTTCAGACGGTAGAGAACATAGCCCCCGAAGCAGAAGAGCGCCGATAAGAGCACGAACTTCAGAATGTCATGCTGGGGGATGAGTTCCGCGGACCATGCCGCAATGTTCAGAACGAGAAAAACGATAAAGGCGACATAGCCAATAAATCGTGCCTTGTGCTGCCAGTCAAAGAGCTCGTTGAGTTCCGCATCAATAGATAAGTAACGCTTATTCTTCAAGAAATTTCCGTTATTTTTGTTGATCTATACATCACGTCGCGGAACGACAACACACGAACAAATCATCGATTTGTCCTACACTTCCATGGTTATGTACAAACCTGGGAATGTCAACTATTCGTTTACTTAGAGTCGTCATGCATGGCTGGAGGCGACTACACCCCAACCTTCGACTCTCCCTGGTCTTCGGCGTTGTGGCGGGCGCGGTGGCGATTCTCGAGATGTTTGGGGTGATCCGATACCCGTCAAAAGAGATCGAAATCATTTCTCCGCGGCCCGGTGTTCTCTCTCAGGGCCATCCGGGAGAGATCGCCTAGGGCTCCCTTTCGGGTTGCCCGTCGCCCGCTCAAGTTCTCTGCGGGCTGTCCGATTCTCACGACAAGCGATGGTCAGATCTCGGCCTCGTACAACTCATACGGGAGTCTTTAGCATGGCATCAAGTCTGCGAGGAATGGCGCTGGCACTCTCCTGCTGCGCCTTGGCCGGGTGTGCCTCAGTAATTGATTCGCACCACCAGTCCGTGACCGTCTTTGCGGCCTGCGAAGGACGGCAGGTGCCGCATGTGGCCTGTAACCTCGAAAACGATAAAGGGCGCTGGTATGTGCAGACGCCTGGCTCGATGACTCTGAAGAAGTCCTTCGGGGACCTGGGAATCGCCTGCCGCGCGGCCAATGGCGCCACGGCTGTTGGCATCTTTAGCTCGTCGGCCACCAATCCCATCTACGGCAACGTCGTCAATGTGGGCGTGGGCGGCTGGGGTGGCTCGACGGTGACCTCGGTGGGCTCGGCCTCCACCGTAGCCGCGGTTGGGGCGGGTGCGGCTGTGGCTGCCTTGAGCCTTACCGTTGACTCGCTTACCGGGGCGGGCTTTGAGTATCCCCAGACCCTGGTGGTGGAGTTTTCGGCGCCCTGTCCCCGCTAGCGGCGTCACCCCTGCCGCGCACTACTTCGCCTAGCCTGCCGCTCACCTGCGCCGCCGCTGTGTGCGAATGCGGCAGAGGTTGTGCGTTGGGCCGCGATACGGTGTGATACCTTAAGGCGCTATGGATAAACCCGCGCCTTCCTCCCCCACAACCCAGTGGTACAGCACCTTCACCGTGGGCTACAGCGATTCTGAAGACCGGGTGTGGATTCGCCTGTCGTCGGCCGAGGGCGATGTACGGATGTGGATTACCCGCCGGTTTATGGCCCTCATTCTGCAGAAGTCGTATGGCTTGCTCTCGGGGGGGTTACCACCGGAGCAGGCGGCGGCCCAGCACGAACAATGCGTGGCCGATCTGCGCGCCAACGGCAGTGGGGTTCCCTCGCCAGAGTTTGATCCAGGGCTCCAAAACAAGAATCTTGGGCTCGTTGCTACGGTGCATCTCAATTGCCAGGCCGGGGTCATGTCGTGGGTCTTTGAGAGCGCGGCGGACTCGGTAGGGTTTCGGTGCGACATCATGTCCGCCCACCAGGTGCTTGAGGCGCTCTTTATGCGGCAGCAGCAGTCGGGCTGGGCAATCGCAGCGCCGTGGATTCTTGCAGCGACAAGCGATGCGGGCAATGCGGCCGCTGGGACGCCCGCCCAGGCCGGCGCGGGCGCAGCGGGTCAGGCCTGAGGCTCGAGCCGCAAGAGTCTGCCTTCTGCATCGTCGGTGGGCAGATAAACCAGCCCATCCGCACCCACCCGTACATCGCGAATCCGCCCTACCTGCTGGGTGAGTAATCGTTCTTCGCCCACCACGCGGCTGCCTTGAAGTCGCAGTCGCACCAGGGTCTGTCCGCGCAGTGCGCCCATAAAGAGGCTTCCCTGCCACTGTGGAAAAGCCTCCCCCTCGTAAAAGGCAAGTCCCGAGGGCGCGATCGATGGCACCCAGATGTGAAGAGGCTGCTCAAGTCCGGCCTTGACCTGGCCCTCACCGATACGGGTGCCCGTGACGTAGTTCACGCCATAGGTAATCGTGGGCCAGCCGTAGTTGCGCCCCAGGCGGACGATATTGAGTTCGTCACCGCCCTGCGGGCCATGCTCGTGGGCCCAGAGTTCGCCGGTTGCCGGATGCAGCGCCGCGCCCTGGATGTTTCGGTGGCCGCGGCTAAAGATCTCGGAGGGAATTTCGGTCTGACCCACAAACGGGTTGTCCTGGGGGATTCGGCCATCGTCATGCAGCCGAATGACCGCACCGGCGTGGTCGTTGGTCTTCTGGGCGCGATCTTCCTCTCCGCGGTCACCTAGCGTGAGAAAGACATAGCCGCGGCTATCGAGGACGATGCGTCCGCCAAAGTGGCGTCCACCGCGCGACCGGGGATGCATGGCAAAAAGCCGTTCGATATCGACAAGACTGCCGCCGGCGATGCGTCCGCGAATGAGGCTCGTGCCTGCAGCCGCCAGTCGCCCGGATAGCGGGGCCTCGGCAAAGGCAAGATAGATCCAGCCGTTTTGGCGGTAGCGCGGATGTACCGCGACATCGAAGAGCCCGGCCTGGCCACCCGTGAAGACGGCGGGCAGGCCCTTGATGGGGGCGGGATCCAGGGCAAAGTCTTTGCTGATTCGGCGAAGCTGCCCGTCGCGTTCGGTCACCAGTAATTCGCCCGTGGGCAACCAGGCCATCGACCAAGGCTGATTGAGCCCCGTGACGAGGGTACGCACCACAAAGCCCTTGTTCGTACTCTCCCGGGCGAGATCCTTTGATTGACTGGGTAATGCGGGGGCCGCCTGGGCGAGGGCAGTCCTCGCAAACCTCGGGCACAAGGCGAGCGTGCTTGCGCCCGAGAAGGCTGTGAGCAGTCGACGACGGCTCCGCATAAATTCAGACCCGCTTTGTGGTCGACGGCTAGCTGAGCGATTCCGACAGATGCACCAGGGTCTGTCCCCGCGCGCGGGCCGCCGTCTGCTGATGCCATGCGGGTCGACGCCAACAGTTAAAGCCGTGGTCGACGCCGGGATGGGTGATCACCCGAATATCTTGCCGCCCTTTAAATGCCTGGCGGGTCTTCTCCACTGCGGCGGGCAGAATGTAGCTGTCTTTTTCTGCGAAATGAAAAAGTACGGGGCAGGAGATGTCGGGCACCAGCTGCAGGCGTTGGTCGATACCACCGCCGTAGTAGCAGACTGCTGTATCGACGCCTGCCCGGGCCGCGGCCACGAAGGACAACATGCCCCCCATGCAAAAGCCCACGGAGCCCACGCGTCCGGTGCAGGAGTCTTCATGTCGCAAGGCTTCCACAGCCCGCTGCAGGTCGGTGGCTGCGAGGTCGACGTTTAGACCCCCTAAGAGCGCCAGGCCCCGCTCAAAGCCGGCCGCATCGTATGCCAGGTCAACGCGTGGGGCCTCTCGCCAGAAAATATCGGGTGCAATCACGACAAAGCCATCCGCCGCATACTGCCGCGCCACGGCTTGTATATGCTCATTGACCCCGAAGATCTCCTGGATGAGTAGGAGCCCGGGGCCTCGGCCTGTCTCGGGTTGACAGACGTAGGCATCAAAGCTGCGCCCGTCGGCACTGGGAACGGAAATCCATTTGCTGGTCATACAAGAACCCTCCAAGTCAGAAAGGAACCTATTTCTTGCCATGAACACTGCAGTCACCACCACCATCACCACCGCCAGGTCTTTGCAGACCTATCGCCCGACTCCGACGGATTGCGGCCGACACGACAGTAACGACGACTATAGTGACACGATCGGCCGTGGTCTGTCGCTCATGGCCTTCGGGGTGGCCATGCTGCTGCTCGCCACACCAGGGTCTCGGCTAGCTGCAAGCCCCGCGCAGGGGGCCTTGGAGCCTCAGCAGGCCGTGGGCTCGCTACTCTTTGATCTGCATGAGGTCTCTGTCGGAACCGTGCGGCGCTTTGCCCAGGCGACGGGCTTTGTCAGCCGTGCCGAGCGGGAGGGGGGCGGTTATATCTACGAATCGGGCTGGACCAAGAAGCCCGGCTGGACATGGAAGGCCCCCTTTGGGCGGGCAGCCCAGGATAACGAGCCTGCGGTGCACCTCATGTTTGACGAGGCCCAGGCCATCTGCCGACACTTTGGCAAGCGTCTACCGACCGATGCGGAGTGGACGGGCGCCGCTTATCTAGAGCAACGTCCCAGGCCCCCCGCGGGCTTTCAGGCAGGCCAGCGGTATCCCTATCCAAATGGCACATCGGCCCGCCAGAGCCATTGCCTAGAGGGCTGTGGCCGCTACGCGGGGCAGGCCCCTTCGGGCAGCCTCACCCGAGGGGTGGGGCATGTGCCGGTGGCGACCACGCCGGCCGGGGTCAACGGGCTCCACGAGATGGGTGGAAATGTCTGGGAGTGGGTTGATACGGGATCGGGCCAAGACCGCATCACCCGGGGCGCTTCCTGGTGGTATGGCCCTGAACGTCAGCGTGAAGACGATGTGGCGACCAAGCCCACAGACACAAGGGTGGCGTATATTGGATTTCGTTGTGTACAAGAAAAACGATAACGAGATTTCTCCTCTACGAACGGGTGTCTGATGGCAGTGTTGTTCTCTCAACTCGCAGGCTGGAAGCGCCTGCTGCTGGTGGTGCTTGTGGTCGCCGCGGGGGTGATGGCCTGGCGTTGGTCGCAGCCGCGCGTGGTGCAGACGAGCCCCGTGGTCTCTGTCTTCCCATCACAGACCTTGTCGGTGCTCAATGCCAGTGGCTATGTGGTCGCCCAGCGCAAGGCGGCGGTCTCCACAAAGGCCAGTGGCCGGCTCGAATGGCTTGGTGTCACCGAAGGCTCCCGGGTAGAGGCGGGGGCCTTAATTGCGCGCTTAGAGAGCAATGAGCTTCAGGCCCAGTTGGGCCAGGCCCGCGCCCAGGTGGGGCTTGCCGAGGCCGAGCTTGCCGATGCGCAGCGGGCCTACGAACGTGCGCAGTCTTTGCTTGCGAAGTCCTATATTTCACAGTCAGCCTTTGATGCGGCGCTGGCCCGCTTCGATAAGGCCCGGGCGCAGTTGCGTGCGGCCCAGGCAGGCCAACAG
>CAZKWK010000021.1:16879-19297 GCA_964556335.1 uncultured Bordetella sp.
CACGCGGGCAGGCAGAAATGCGTGCCCCTTTTACGGGGGTGGTACTCACCAAGAATGCCAATGTGGGCGACAACATCACGCCCTTCTCGTCAGCGGCCGATACCAAGGGGGCCGTGGTCATGATGGCCGACATGAGTACCCTAGAGGTAGAGGCCGATGTCTCGGAGTCGAGCATGGCCAAGATCCGTGTGGGTCAGCCGGTGGAAATCGGGCTCGATGGCCTGCCCAATGAGCGGTTTGAGGGCCGTGTGGCGCGCATGGTGCCTACTATCGACCGGGCCAAGGCCACCCGGCTCATCAAGATTCAGTTCCTGGAGATTGACGATCGCGTGTTGCCAGACATGTCGGCAAAGGTGGCCTTTCTGGAGCGGCGTCTCAGCCCCGCAGAGCGCTCCCCTATGGTGGCTGTCAATCGCGCGGCAGTCTCCCAGAGACAGGGGCGCTGGATTGTCTTCGTGGTGGACGACGGCAAGGCCAAGGCGATAGACCTCGCCCTCTCTGCGGCCCCGACAACCGACCTGGTACCTGCACCCATGCTCTCGGTGGGTCAGCGCGTGGTGCTCAGGCCGCCGGAGGGCCTGGAATCAGGCGATCGTCTGGCCTCTGATACGGCGGTAGGAGACGCCCGTGAATCGGCCACGGGCCGCTAGCGGTGCACGCCCGCTTTTTTCTCAGAGCCAATCCATGCCTGCCTTCATTGAGATAGAGAATCTCAGCAAGTCCTATCGCCGCGGCGACACTACCGTGCAGGTACTCGATGGGCTCAGCCTCTCGGTAGAGAAGGGCGACTTTCTTGCCTTGATGGGCCCGTCGGGCTCAGGGAAGAGCACGCTGCTCAACCTGATTGCTGGGATTGATCGGCCCACCTCCGGCAGTATTCGTGTCAACGGGGTGGAGATTGGCGGGCTCACCGATGCCGAACTCGCCCAGTGGCGGGCGCAGAACGTGGGTTTTATTTTCCAGTTCTATAACCTCATTCCCGTGCTCACCGCCTTTGAGAATGTGGAGCTGCCGCTGCAACTCACCAGCCTTAGTGCCGCAGAGCGTCGGGCGCGGGTGGAGGGCGGTCTCGCGGCGGTAGGTCTGGCCGATCGCATGACGCACACACCCAATGAACTCTCTGGTGGGCAGCAGCAACGGGTGGCAATAGCCCGGGCGCTCATTACCAACCCAGCACTCATCGTGGCCGATGAGCCCACGGGGGATCTCGATCGCGTGTCCGCAGAAGAGATTCTCGCCATGCTCGCGCGCCTCAACCAGGAAGAGGGTAAGACCATCCTCATGGTGACCCACGATCCCAAGGCCGCAGACCATGCCCGTGCCATCGTGCATCTTGAGAAAGGGCGGCTCGAAGATGCTCGTCGCTAGGCTGCTGTTTCTCAACATCTGGCGTAACCGTACCCGGTCGATATTGACGTTCGTGGGACTGATGGTGGCGGTACTGGCCTTTGGGCTGCTCTCCACCGTGGTGCAGGCCTGGTATGCCGGCGCGGAGGCGGCAAGCCAGGCACGGCTAATCACCCGCAGCGCGATTTCGCTCATCTTTCCTCTGCCTGCGTCTTATGGAGAACGCATACGCCACATTGATGGCGTGGAACAGATGACTTATTCGCGCTGGTTTGGCGGTGTTTACAAAGACACCCGTAATTTCTTTCCGCAGTTTGCGGTGGACCCACCGAGTTACTTCACGATCTATTCAGAGTACCGCCTTAGTGATGAGGCGCGACAGGCCTTCTACCGCGACAGACGCAGTGCGGTGGTTGGGAGACGGTTGGCGCAAGAACACGGCTTTCAGGTGGGCGATATGGTGACCCTGAAGGGCCAGATCTTTCCGGGTCAGTGGGAGTTTCTGATTGCCGGAATTTACGATGGGGCCGAGGAAAAGACCGATACCGGCAAGATGTATTTCCACTGGGCCTATCTCAACGAAGAATTGAAGCGGCGTCGCATCAGCCGAGACCCCGACTCGGTGGGCGTGTTCATTACCAGTCTGTCGGATGCCTCGCGGGCGGCGGAGGTGAGCTTAGCGATTGATGGCCTCTTTCTGAACTCACCGAAAGAGACCCTGACCGAGACCGAACAGGCCTTTCAGCTGGGCTTTGTGGCCATGACCGAGGCGATTGTTGTGGCGATTCGCGCGGTCTCTTTTGTGGTCATCCTCATCATCATGGCGGTCATGGCCAACACCATGTCGATGACGGCCCGCGAGCGCACCAGCGAATATGCGACGCTCAAGGCCTTGGGCTTTTCGCCGCGGTTTGTGGCCGGTCTGGTGGTTGGGGAGTCGATGCTGCTGGCGGTGTTCGGCGGCCTCGCGGGACTGCTGGCCACCTATCCGGCCGCCTGGGCCTTTCAGGCCTCTACGGGCAATCTCTTTCGTCACTTTGCCGTCTCGCCCGACACCAGCCTGATGCAGCT
>CAZKWK010000022.1:0-2299 GCA_964556335.1 uncultured Bordetella sp.
CAAAGGGTAGTCGCGCAGTCGGACCATGGAGATCAAGGTTCGCCTCGTTTTCGACTATTGGCCATCATCACCGCATTTGTTCTCGGTATCGTCATCGGGCTTGCGGGGGTTGGCCTATTCGCAACCGTGCGATTTTTCAACGACCTCTGGCGTCTCCCCCTTCCCCACGTTCTCGCGTTTGAGGGCCTGTCATTTAGTCCAATAGTGGGCGTAGCGCTCCTGGTTGCCGCCCTAATTTCTGGGCAGATACTGAGACTTTTGGAACATGGACGACCTCATGGACCCGCTGATCTCATTTTTAACGCCCACAGAAATCACAGCCCAGACATCAAGGCGGGCATGCTCTCGTCACTACTGGCAACCGTGAACCTTTCCGGAGGAGCATCTGTCGGGGTTTTCGGCCCCTTAATTCATTTCGGCGGATGTCTCAGCGCTTTCTTCGCACGGACCTTTCGTCCATATACCAAGGATATTCCCTTAGATATCGTATTAGGGAGCGGCGCGGCAGCGGCAATTGCTGCGGTGTTTGCTGCACCCATCGGAGCCGCAATAATGGCTCATGAGGCGATCATTCGACGCTTCGGGTCACTCGGAACTGCTCCCGTGATTGCAGCGGCGTTTGGGGCCCACTGGGCCGCGCAGAACATCTTGGGAGACCATGGAATGTTTTCTGTGAAGTCAACTCCCGAATTATCGGGAGAGACCGTCGTCCTAGCGATTGCCCTAGGAATTGTCATTGGGTTCGTCTCTGTGATTTATATCTATGCAGTCACAGCGGCACCCCGATGGGCGCAGTCCAGCCAAATTCCCTTGGCCTGGAGACCCCTGATACCGGCCTCGTTTCTTTTTCTGATATCCCCGCTATTCCCGCATTTACTTGGTGCTGGCCTTGACGTTGTAGATCTCGCATTTTTGGGGCATATGAGTCTCCTACTGCTCGTCTGCCTCGTCGCTCTCAAGATTCTGGCCACAAGCCTATGTCTGGGCTTTGGTATGTTCGGTGGCGTCTTTGCACCAGCGCTTTTTATCGGTGCGCTTACCGGAGCAATCTTTGATAGCGTGCTCGTAGGGCTCGTATCCGTCCAATCTAATTTTGCTATCGTGGGAGCGATATGCTGTATTGCGGCTGTCATTGGCGCGCCGCTTGCATCAATTGTGATTGTCTTCGAACTCACTGGTAGCTACGAGTGGGCAGTACTCTCCATGATCAGCGTGGTGATTAGCCAGCAGATCTCTCGAAGCTGGGTGGGTCGATCGCTCTTTGACCGACAGCTCGCGCTCCGGGGATTGCACGTATTGGACGATCGCCCGACCGATCACACACCATAAGACCCAATAAGCCGAAGCGGTTCCTTCAACCTCGGCTGGAACACTAAAAACAAATAACCTTACCCATGAAAAAGGACTTCAAAGGCAACAAGCAATTCTTGCCTACAAAAGTCTGCCAAGTATGCGGTCGCCCCATGACTTGGCGTAAATCATGGGAGAAAAATTGGGCTGAGGTGAAATACTGCTCAGACGCCTGCCGAAAAGCTGTCGGCTCAAAAACCCGACGCCCCTCCCCGAATTGATAAGGCCTCCATCGCATGTCTCGCGAGGCCTGATCCTGCCTCAGAGTACATGTTGAATGAGGGCACATCTAAAGAAGCAAGCTCCTCGACCTCCTCAGCAAATTTTGCAATCGCCACTACCTGACAATTAATTTCAACACTCCGAATCTGCTGAGCAGCAAAGACGTTGCTATTGTGACTTGGCATTGCCAACACAATGAGTTCCTTGGTGGCACTCAGACGAAGCTTGTTCCAGAAGTCTGTGTCGGTAGCATCTCCGACCAAAACATTACGACCTCTTGACCGCTGTAGCACTGCACGCTGTTCATCATGCTCAATACCGATGATCCGATTCCCAAAAGTCTTACTCAGTTCATCGTAGGCGCCTGTTCCCACGCGCCCCATTCCAATAATCAAGACCCGAGCATCCCCCGTATCGATCATCTGATCATTCGGGTGGACCCGCCCTGACTGGAAGCGATCCCAAAACGGCTTAAGTCTCTGATAGGCGGCCTCCGAGGCACTGGTGAAGGGCGATGCGATGGCAAAACTCACGCTCACCGCGATGGCGACCACCAGAAGCCAGTCCACGGGGAGCCATCCTTGATTCACCCCTAAGGCCGCAACGATCAGGCCAAACTCTGAGAAGTTTGCAAGGCTCAGCGCTGTGAACAAAGAGGTTCGGGACCGCAGCCCATACCGAACCACGATGATGTAGTACAAGAACGTTTTAAGCGGCAGAAAGAGGC
>CAZKWK010000022.1:2309-7347 GCA_964556335.1 uncultured Bordetella sp.
TAAAGTAGGAAGCCCCTGCATTCCTATTGACAGAAAAAAACCGACCAGCATTAACTCTTTAAAGTTCAAAAGAGATCTGGCGAGCTCGGCTGCCTTAGGGTGGTTAGCGATCACCACACCGAGAATCAATGCGCCCAGGTCTCCTTTTAAGCCAACTGCGTAGAAATACTCGTAGCCAACAGCAAGCGCAAAGAAAAGGCCACTCAAGACCAGCAGTTCCCCATGACCAGCGGAATCGAGTAATCGGTAAAGAAGCGAGCGCACCGCGGGCAGCGCAAGCAAAAAGATAGAGAGTGCCCAGAGCGTGGGATAACGCCCCTCGCTAATCGCGAGGAAAATCACGGCAAAGACGTCCTGCATCACCAAAATGCCAATGGCGACCTTCCCATAAAGCGCCGCCATGTCGCCCTTATCTTCCAGAACCTTGACTGCAAAGACCGTGCTTGAAAAAGATAGAGCGAAACCAAGCCCTACCATGGCGGGCAAGGACAGGTTAAGGAGCGGGGAAGGGAAGATCAGCTGTCCAACCCACAAAACACCCGCGAAAAAGGCTGTCGAGGCAACCACATGTGCAATGGAGCTGCCCCAGATCTCTGCCTTGGCCAAGGCGCGCAGATCGAGTTTGAGGCCAATACTAAAGAGCAGCAGTGTCACTCCAAGGTCGGCCACCAACTGCAGACCATTGGGCGTCGAGAAGCCAGCCAGATTGTAGGCAAAGCCTGCGGCCAAGAACCCGACCATGGGGGGCAGCCCAATGCGACTGAGCAAGACACCAAAAAGAAAAGCAAACCCAACAAGTGTGACTAGCATGGCGTGCGTGCACCCTTTGCGAATTTATTTTGACACTAAGAGTGAAATCATAACGAACCGTCCACCTCCTGCTCAAAAGACTTTTCCTAGGAAAAACGGAGTCAAGAGGCGTTTTAAGCTTCCCGACAATTGGCCTTACACTAGCGCTCTGTCGTATCTGTTAGCCTAATCGTCTTGCTTCCCTTAGCCAAATCGCCTGGCATAAGATGCGCTTCCGCCCTGAAACGGGGCTTCGAAAGATTCGACAAATGGCAATCAATGGAGTGAATGAACGATGCTACTGGTAGACGGATTATGGTTTATCGCAGGACTCGCAGCCCTGGTCGTTGGTGCTGATACGCTCGTCAGAGGTGCCTCTAAACTGGCCTTGTCTTTTGGGCTCTCCCCTCTTGTAGTGGGGCTTACCATTGTGGCCTTTGGCACAAGTGCGCCAGAAATGGCTGTTTCCGTCGATGCCGTGCTCGGTGGGCAGACCGACATTGCTGTCGGTAATGTCGTCGGCAGCAACATCTTTAACGTCCTCTTTATCTTGGGTGCAAGTGCACTGATCGTGCCGCTTGTGGTCCATATCCAACTGATAAGGCAAGAGGTGCCCATCATGCTGGGAAGTAGCCTTCTTCTCATTGCTTTTTGTCTTGATGGATCAGTTTTTCTCTGGGAAGGCATGGTGCTCCTCCTTCTGCTTTTTGCTTATACAGGCTTCCTGATCGTCCAATCACGCCGGCAGACAGCCACAGAGGTAACCGAATATGCAGAAGAAATCCATCCCTCGGCGCCAGGCGCCTGGGATTCCTCCGTGTGGGTGCAGCTCGCCCTTGTGGTCGGGGGGCTAGCGCTGCTCGTCGTTGGGGCCGACTGGCTGGTTAATGCGGCAGTGGCCTTCGCTCGGGCCTTCGGGGTCAGTGATCTGGTCATTGGGCTCACCATCGTTGCCGCTGGTACCTCAATGCCCGAAGTAGCAACTTCCATCGCGGCCGCCTTAAAGGGGGAGCGCGATATAGCGGTAGGCAACGTCATTGGCAGCAACACCTTTAACGTACTCGGCGTCGTGGGTATTAGCGGGGTCGCCGCCAGCACCACAGGACTTACTATTGATCCATCAGTGCTTCGTTTCGATCTCTGGGTAATGCTAGCAGTGTCTTTCGCTTGCCTACCTATGTTCATTACCGGCCAAGAAATCGGACGATGGAAAGGTGCGCTGTTCCTGTTCTACTACGTGGCATATGTCACTTACCTGATATTAGCCGCACAACAGCATCGCGCCATAGACACCTACTCGGCCGCGATGATTGGGTTTTTTATCCCCTTGACCATTATTACGCTCGTCGTCGTCTGGCTTAGGCAGCCTAAGGGGTAAAGCCAAAACCTCCTTCAAGGCAAAAGCTCCGCGCGGCTCTATGGCAAACCCACCGTCCGCTTCAGACGAAGGTCCCCCTGCTTTACTGCAGGTGCAGGCCATCAGGAAGTCTTTCGGCAGTCACCAGGCGGTAAATGATCTATCGTTCGAAATTCGGCCCGGGGAATGCCTTGGCATGATCGGGCCCAATGGTGCCGGCAAAACGACCACGCTTAAAATCTGCCTGGGGCTTGCCCGACCCGATAGGGGGCATGTGCTCGGCCTTGGTCTTCCGCTGCCGCAAGAGGCCCGACGATTCCGCGCGCGTATCGGCGTTGTAGGGCAGTTCGATACCCTCGACCCCGATTTCAGCTGCGAAGAGAATCTTCTCGCCTACGGCCGCTACTTTGGACTCCCCCGCGCCGTGATCGAATCGCGCATTCCCGATCTTCTCGAGTTCGCAGCACTGCGGCACAAAGCCTCTGCACGGATTTCAGAACTCTCTGGGGGGATGAAGCGGCGCCTGAGTCTTGCCCGGGCACTGATTAACGATCCCGAACTGCTGCTGCTTGATGAGCCCACCACCGGGCTTGACCCCCAGGCACGGCACCTCATCTGGGAACGGCTCGGGATGCTCATTAAGCAAGGTAAGTCGATCTTGCTGACCACCCACTTCATGGAAGAGGCCGAGCGCCTGTGCGACCGACTTCTGCTGATCGACCAGGGCCAGGCTATCCTCACGGGGTCCCCCTCGGCACTCATTTCCCAAGAAGTTGAGCCGCATGTCGTCGAAGTAATCTCGTCCGCACCCCTGCCTGATGTAGTCCTTGCATCTCTTTCGCGCTATGCAGAGCGCACCGAGCAGTCTGGTGATGCGCTATTTTTCTACACCCAGGATGCCCACCCACTACTTGCTGCATTAGAGGGATATCAACAGCTTCGTGTGCTACATCGACCAGCCAATTTAGAAGACCTCTTTTTAAAACGTACCGGCCGACAGATTCGGGAGGCCCACTAGTGGGCGGGCGGATTGATATGCAATGGGGTTGGGCAGCGGTCTTTCAGCGGAACTTTCTTGTCTGGAAGAAGCTCTTCTGGCCCAGTCTTATTGGCAATATTGCAGAGCCGCTCTTCGTACTCGTTGCCTTTGGCTACGGAATCGGCGCCCTGGTGGGTACAGTCCCCCTCAATGGCGAGGCAATTCCCTACATTCTCTTTTTAGCAAGTGGCTCAATCTGCATGAGCAGTATGAATGCCGCCTCTTTCGAAGCGCTCTATTCCGCCTACTCGCGGATGGGCCCCCAGAAAACCTGGGAGGGCATTCTCAATGCCCCGGTAAGCCTTGATGAGATCGTGTTTGCAGAAATGGTCTGGGCCGCTTTCAAAGCACTCTTTACTGCCACAGCTATTCTAGGGGTGATGGTGGCCTTAGACATCTCGCGTAGCGCCATGCTGCTTCTCGCTTGGCCGCTACTCTTTTTGGTCGGCCTGTGTTTCTCGAGCCTTGCGCTTATCTTTAATGCGTTAGCAAAGGGCTATGACTTCTTCACCTATTACATCACGCTCTTTCTCACCCCCATGACATTCTTGTCTGGGGTCTACTTCCCCCGAGAGCAGTTGCCCTCCTGGCTCTTTGCATTCTCCGATTGGCTACCCTTGACTGCCGCCGTCTCCTTGATCCGGCCTTTCTTTATGGGCCACTGGCCTGCGACATGGCTCTCAGACATCGCCATTCTTCTGGGCTACACCCTGCTTGGCTTTTTTCTGGCACTCTGGCTCACCCGACGCCGATTCAAGATTTAGCGTGAAGCGCTTAGGTGCACCAGAGAAGACAAAGCGTCTCGGTGCGCCTATCATCGGGGCAGTCCCACCCAGCAAACAAAGAGGCATACATGTCTACAAAGTTAAACTATATAGATGTCGGTAGCGGACCTACGGTTCTTCTCATTCATGGGCTCGCAGGAGACCACACCGCCTGGATTCCTTACATCGAGACACTCAAAGCGAACTATCGCGTAATCGCCTTCGATAACCTCGGCGCGGGCCGCAGCGCGCCTGCACCCAAAGGGGTGGCACTCATCGACTTAGCCAAAGAGACACTCGCGCTGCTCGACACGCTCAATGTTCGTTCCTGCCATGTAGTGGGCAGATCCATGGGGGGCGCCGTCGCACAAGAAATGATCCGACTGCAGCCCGAGCGCCTCGAATCGATTGTGCTCGCTGCATCACTTGCAAAGCTTGATGCTATGGGGAAGCGCCTTATCGAAAACATGCGTGACCTGATTGTCTGGGGGCGTAGCTGGGCAGACTGGGCCCGGATGTCTTCGCCCTCTTTTATCTCACCGAAGTTTTTTATCGAACAGCCCGAACAACTTGCGAAGGTGGAGCGTCTCTTGTCAGATGAAGCACGAGACCGAGACTCTTATGTAAATCTTGCCAATGCGGTGCTTGCCTTCGACTCAACTTCTTGGCTCAGTCAAGTAAAGACCCCCACCTTGATTATGGCCGGAAGGGCGGACCCGATCTGTTCCATGATCTGTACACAGTGGATGATCGATCGCCTACCCCATGCGAAAGTCGAAGTGTTTGAAGACTGTAGTCACTTCTTTCTTATGGAAGAGCCCAAGAGATCTATGGAGACGATTAAACACTGGCTCGAGACTTCATCTCTGACCAGCCCTTAAAAGGGGCGTAGTAGGCGCGAATCTCGGCCATATCTCTGTCAAGGTCACCGGTGGGGAAAAAGAGTTGCGCTGCGCCACACCGACGCATTCCATGGTCCATGTAGGCCATGACCACCGGCACCTCTGCGCCTAAGGCAATATAGTAAAAGCCAGTCTTCCACCGCTCCACAGCGCTGCGTGTGCCCTCAGGCGGCACAATGAGAAGTAA
>CAZKWK010000022.1:7357-19254 GCA_964556335.1 uncultured Bordetella sp.
TGTTTACCAAAACAGACTGGTTATAATCAGTATGCGGAATCGCCGCCTCCACCAGATTTCCCGAACGGCTGCGATCTACCGCGATACCGCCAAGCCAACGCATCAGCCCTGAAAAGGGAAACCGAAAGATCTGCATTTTTCCGAGCCAATGTACCTTGCGGCCCATAGCAAATGCGGCCATGAGTGCATAAGGAAGATCCCAGTTACTGGTGTGGGGCGCTGCAATCACCACCGCCTGCTGGGTCTCGGTGGGAAACTCCCCTGCAAACTGCCAGCCGAGTGCATGGAACACACGCCGGCAACTCCAGCGCAAAAATGGGCTCAAGACCGGGGTGTCGAAGATCGTAAAACGGGCGGGCTGAAAAACGGAAGGTGAATCCATGATGGATGTTTCTTTTTCTGTTGATGTGACGGACCAGGGATGAGGAAAGCCTAACGTTGCTCGGCATTCAGTACTGCACGAATCTCCGGAATAAGTTCACTGGCGGTCAGCCCCAGTACTCCCCCAAGTCGAGCGGCTAGCCTATCGGCAGCAAGGCCGTGGATACGTACCGCATGAATTGCTGCAAGGTCGACTTGAACTCCCTGTGCGAGCAACGACCCCATAAAGCCTGCGAGCACATCACCCGTACCTGCCGTAGCAAGCGATGGATTGCCAGTTTGGTTTGTTAGGGTGGGCTGCCCAGAAAATGCAATAAGCGTCTGATAGCCCTTAAGAACGACATGCGCATGGTACTTCTCCACGAGCGCAGTTGCAGCAGAGGACCGATTGGCCTGAATCTCCGAGGTCTTCACACCAAGGAGCCGCGCGGCTTCGCCAGGATGGGGCGTCAGGATGGTCGGTGCGGCTCTTTGTCGGCAGAGGGTAGCCAAGGCCGCATCGATGCTCAGCAGATTCAGGCCATCGGCATCAATTACCAGAGGCCTATCGGCTCGAAGTGTCGCTTCAAAATAGGTTCTCGCGAGGGACGACATACCGAGTCCAGGCCCTGCCACCCAGGTATCGATTGGCTTCTCCTGGCAGTGGCATGCCTCGACCACCATGAGTTCGGGCACCAGAGGATCGAGCACATACCCATCGGCCAAGGACGGCCGCACCACATAAACTCGCCCCGTGCCGGTCATTAAGGCCGTACGCGCACTCAAGAAGGCAGCACCCACCGTGCCCACGTCGCCTCCCAACACGCCAAGGCTGCCGTGGTCTGCCTTGTTCGCATCAAGGGCTCGGGACAGAACGAGGGGACCCACCATGTGCTGAGGCTACCGCAGCGTCCTCTCGACGCTTACTGAGCCACCGGAATCATGATCTCATTGCGCCGACGCCACGGCATGGTGAAGGGATCGTTATAACGGGCCACCTGTGGCCGGCCAGCGGGCAGGAGCTTTTTCATGGCCATCCATTGCTCTAACTTCTTTGTCTGCTCCTCGATCGCCGACTGCGTCGTCCAACCCGAAAATCGAACCACCGCCATCTGATGGGGATCCATGACCCTAAGGCGCACAGCAGGGTTCTTCGGTGATGGCAGGGTAGATAGCGTCTCTGTACTCGGCATAACAAAGTGCAGACGCCAGCCCTCTTTCTGCGGCTCCACAGTGACAGGGGCTGTCATTGCAAGCTTTCGACTTTCTCCAGACTGCGCAGCGTTATCTCCAAAAATAAAACCGGCAATGCGTCGAAACCCATCGCGACTCGCGGAGTCAAAGTCGCCGGTGAGCAGTGTCTCAGCCACGACGAAGCTCTCGTAGGCCCGATGCTCAAAGGGCGGTTCATTTAGTAAAACGCGGTACTTCGGCTCTTCAACGGCCATGGCGGCATAAGTGACAAGTATGAGAAGAAGAAATAACGGGATGCGATAGAGCATTGGCTATATTACTTTGCGGGCGGAGAGATAGACCACACCCTCATTGCCATAACGCTCCCAATGCTCTTGGGCTAACGCAAGGTGAAAGATCTCTCCCGGTCGATAAACCGAAGAAACTGCCCCTAGGCCGATCTCGATCTCCCCCTTGAGAATCAGCGCCTTTGCCTCGAAAGGATGGGAATGTCTATCGAGAAATCCACAGGGTTCACGCACCACCTCTACAGGCGGATCAAACCCCTCGGCGGCGATGAGAGTACAGAATTCATTGGGAGACACGGCTTACCTTCCATCCTAGGGGTTGCTATGCGGGCTCGCACGCAACCGTGACACCATAAATCGAGACGCCTGGCTAAGATGGTCACGGACACATCGTTCGGCGGCATCCTCGTCCCCTGATGCAATCGCCTGCAGAATGGCCGCATGCTGATCCCATATATCCCGTGGCTTCTGATCGCGAACAAGAACCTCACCCATGACCCGCTGGGTATACGTCAAGTGGGTGCTCATCGCAGGTGCGATCAATGGATTCCCCGACAGAACGTACAAAAACTCATGAAATCGAATGTCTGCTGCGATCATTCGCGCCACAGATCCGCTCGCAACAGCCTTGGTACCCGCCTCAATGAGTGCCGGCCCTTGCTTACGGGCAATATCGGCCTTCTGGCTCGCAGCGAGTCGACAGGCCATCCCTTCGACAGCGGTACGCATCTCATAGACATGCTTGACGTGTTCAGGATCAAGCGGGGCGACGATCAGTCCGCGGCCTGGTGCGTCACGTAACACGCCCTGGTCGCGAAGAAGGAGCAGCGCCTGCTGAACAGGTTGTCGAGATACGCCTAAGGCATGAGCAATCTGCTCTTGGATAATACGCTCGCCAGGTTGCAACTTACCCGAGGCGATTTCCTCAAGCAAGGCATCTCGCACTTGCTCGGTTCTATTAGGCGGTACAGAGAGGCTTTTCATGGAGCGGGAGTGTAGCGCGATACAGGCGACTGCCTCAGGCGTGGGCCTCGAGAAGACTGAGCCGTTCGCGAAGTACCCGGTGCAGAATCTTTCCTGTAGCAGTGCGTGGCATATCCGCGTCATCGATAAATCGAATCGATTGTGGTCGTTTGTAGCCTGCCATGCGCGTTCGGCACCAATCGATGAGCTCGGCCTCAGTGGCGGTGCTATCGCTATGCAGAACGACCACTGCATGGACTGCCTCACCCCATTTACTATGGGGTAGTCCTAGAACCGCAACATCCTTTACAGCCGAGTGTGCACCGATCACTCCCTCCACTTCGGTGGGATAGACGTTCTCGCCACCCGTAATAATCATATTGCTCTTGCGATCAACCAAGTAGATATATCCGTGCGCGTCACGTCGTGCCATATCGCCCACCGAGCACCAGAGACCACGAAATGCTTCTGCCGTTTTCTGTGGATTCCTCCAGTAGCCATCAAATACATAAGGGGTTCGAGAAAAGAGTTCACCGACCTCACCGTCGGGAACTTCGTTACCTTCCGAATCAAGCAGGCGTATAGCGCCTGAGCCAGCCCATTCGCGTCCGACAGATCCAAGACGGTCGATCTGTTCATGTGGACGCAATAGTGTGACCCATCCCGCCTCCGTTGACCCATAGAGTTCGTAGAGACTTCCGTTGCGAAAGAATTCCATGATGGCGAGCTTTGTATCTCGCCTGGCCGGCGCCGAAGAAATCATCAGTTTCTCCACAGCGCTCACGTCATACTTGGCCTTAACCTCCGAGGGGAGCCCCAGCATCATGATGTAGTGGGTCGGTACGAGAGAGGTGAAGGTGACTCGGTCTGCGCAGAGCTTTGCCAATAAGGCCTCAGGGTCGAAGCTGCGGCGATCATCGACGATGCAGGTTGCGCCCAGGTGAACAAATGTCTGGGCAAAATACAGGGAGTTGGCGTGGCACATCGGCATTACCAGTAATGCCGTATCCGAGGGTTTGAAGCCCATTTCAAGCGCTGTGGCCATTGCAATTAACGTACTGCCCTCATGGCTGCGTATGACACCCTTAGGGCGTCCGGTAGTACCTGAGGTATACATAAGGGCACTCATATCGGCTGGAGCCACGCAGACGGGTTTGAGATCTGCAGGCGCGGTGGCAATAAGTTCTTCATAGGGCGTCCAGCCTGCGGGCAGATGCTCACCGAACACTACGTAAGCACTCTGCTCAATGCACAACTGCCCCCTGAGTGGCTCGACTTGGTCAATGAGCAGGTCCTGGAAGATGAAAGCGCGGGCCTCACTGTGCTCAGCGATATAGGCGATCTCCTGGGTCGTTAAGCGAAAGTTAATGGGTACGGCCACGAGACCTGCATGGGCGAGAGCGGCATAGATCTCCATCCATTCCAGACAGTTGTATGCCAACAAGGCAACGCGATCGCCCTTTTCAAGACCCAGGGCCCGTAGGCCGTCTGACAGCTTTCTTACCCGTGTATTCCACTGGGCATAGGTCAGCGCACGGCGAGAGTCTCTTACGCCGAGCTTATTCGGCGTGAGCCGAGCATGGGTGGCTACTGCATCGGCAAGAGTAAGCAGCTTGTTCATAAGGTACCTCTTGATCAGGGGTGATAGGGGCGTTTGATTGATGACCGATTGTTTGAGTTCTGAATTCAGAATACAATACCGCCTTATCAAATGCAATAACACCCAGGATTCAACCCCACCCACCTCTTTCGCACCTAAGAAACGCTATGAGCACACCCCATGTTTCCCCCAAGAGTGCGGCGGCACTGATCGCACGATTTCTGAAAGCCCGCCAAGTCGATCGAGTATTTGCCCTCTGCGGGGGACACATCATGCCCATCTGGATGCGGCTCGATGCCGAGGGCATTCGTATCGTTGACGTACGCGATGAGCGCGCCGCGGTGTATATGGCGCATGCCCATGCGGAACTCACTGGCGGTCTGGGCGTGGCCTTAGTAACCGCCGGCCCCGGGGTCACCAACGCGATGACCGGTATCGCCAATGCCCATGTTGCACGTGCTTCCATACTGGTGCTCTCGGGCACCCCACCTCGCCTACAAGAGAACCGAGGTGCACTCCAAGACATGGTGCACACCGAGTTTGTTCGGCCGCTCACGCGCTACGCGCGGACGGTGCGGGAGCCTGACCTGGTGCTACAAGAGCTCGATGAGGCAGTCTCCCGATCCCTAGGGCATGGAACTGAACCTGGCCCTGCCTATCTTGATTTCCCTGTAGATACTCTAAGGGCTGAGGTAAGCGCTGCAGTACAACTACCCGAACTGATGCGCCCGCGGCGTAAGGTGCAACAACTGCCAGATCCTGAGTCCATCGCGGAGGCGACCGATCTACTCTGGACAGCCAAGCGCCCGCTCGTGATCTCAGGACGGGGGGCCCGAGGCGCCTCGGCATCGCTCGTCCGGCTGCTGGACCGTCTTGGTGCGGCATACCTAGACACCGGTGAGAGTCGCGGCTTAGTACCGGAATCCCATCCTTCCGTCGTGGCCGCCATGCGTGGATCTGTCATGGCCGAAGCTGATCTTGTGGTGACCCTTGGTCGTAAACTTGATTTCCAACTCGCCTATGGCTCACCAGCCATCTTTGGAGAGGCAAGGTTCTTACGCATAGCCGATACCCCTGCAGAACTGCGCGATAACCGTCGGGGTGCTGTAGAAGTCTTCGCGTCAGTCGACGCGGCGCTTGAGGCCATACTGAACTATGCGGGTAACAGGATGGCGGGCGTAGATCGCGAGTGGGTTTCGCGTACGCGTGCGCAGCATACCCAGAGGGCAGAGAAACTCGTTCAAGCGATGCGTTCAGCACCTGCCGGCTCTGACGGCCTAATGCATCCCAACCGGCTGCTATCGGCCCTACGCGACGCCCTACCTGAGAACGCAGTAGTCGTGGCCGATGGCGGCGACTTCTTGAGCTTTGCCCGGGTGGGACTACCTGCATCAACCTACCTCGACCCTGGATCGTTGGGCTGTATTGGTATTGGCACTGCATTTGGAATTGCTGCAGGCCTCGCCTGCCCTGATCGCACAGTGGTAGTCGCTACCGGAGATGGCGCCTTTGGATTCAATGCCATGGAAGTCGATACAGCCGCGCGGCACAAGGTACCTGTACTCATTGTCGTTGCAAACAATGGGGCATGGGCCATTGAGGTAAGAGATCAGCAAGAGACACATGGAAAGGTCGTCGGCACCCGACTACAATTTGCTGACCACGCGGCTATGGCGCGTGGATTCGGACTTCATGCGGAACGCGTGGAGAAGCCACAGGATCTTCCTGCGGCGATTACGCGTGCCTTGGCGAATCGCCCCGCGCTCTTGGATGTACTCGTAACCCCTGAGGCAGTATCTTCAGATGCAAAATCAGGCCTGGCCTGGGTACCAGACCTTCAGGCCCTGGGCGCATGGGATGATGCTGAGCGTACTTGGCGAAAACGCGGAGAGCCAACATGATTGATTTCCAGATTAGTCCCGAGCATCAGAAGTTACAGGCACGCGTGCGCGACTTTGTTCTCTCTGAGATCGTCCCCCTCGAGTCCGATAGCCGACAAGGGCCTCACGGGCCAGAAGAAGACCTTCGACGGGAGCTGATAAATCGTGCCCGTCGTGCAGGCCTGCTCGCCCCACAGGTCTCTGTCGCGCTCGGTGGCATGGCGCTGACCCATGTCGGTCGCGCCATCGTATTTGAAGAGTCTGGCTATTCGCCACTGGGCCCCGTCGCAATGAATCTCTTCGCGCCCGATGAAGGTAACATGCACCTCATGGAAGAGATCGCCTCTCCAGAGCAAAGAGAGCGGTACCTGCGACCACTCGTACGCGGCGACTCGCGTTCGTGTTTTTGTATGACAGAACCCGCACCCGGTGCTGGGTCTGACCCCTCTATGCTCAAGACGCTTGCCACCCCAGACGGCAATGGGTGGCGCATCAGCGGGGTCAAATGGCTCATCACTGGCGCCGAAGGGGCTGACTTCGCCATCATCATGGCCATGATTCCCGATGTAGGCGCCACGATGTTTCTCTCTCCTATGGATGCCGAAGGCATTACGGTGGAGCGAAAGTTAGACACGCTTGATCGGTGCTTTCCAGGCGGCCATGCGGTGGTGCGGTTTGACGGTCTGAAGGTGGGCCCACAAGATGTGCTGGGCGAAGTCGGACAAGGCTTTCGGTACGCACAGATTCGACTCTCTCCCGCACGACTCACCCACTGTATGCGCTGGCTAGGCGCAGCACGACGGGCCCATGATGTGGCGGTGGCCTATGCGCGTGAGCGCTATGCCTTCGGAAAGCGTATTGGCGACCATGAAGGGATTGGCTTTTCCATCGCGGATAACGAGATGGATCTGCACCTGGCCCGCCTGGTCACTTGGCAGTGCGCCTGGACGCTTGATCAGGGTGAATTGGCCCTAAAGGAATCAAGCCGCGCCAAGGTGATGGTCTCCGAAGCCCTATGGCGTGTGGTCGATCGCTGCGTTCAGATACTCGGAGGCCAGGGTGTGACGGGCGAGACAATTGTTATGCGTATCTTTGCTGACCTGCGCGGCTTTCGGATTTACGATGGCCCCTCGGAAGTACACCGCTGGAGCCTTGCCAAACATATTCTGAAGGGTAGCGGCAGCACGGGGCAGGCTGCGTCATGAACCAAGCAAACGCCTCCTTTCGAATAGATGGCCGTACTGCGCTAGTAACCGGTGCATCGAGTGGCCTTGGAAGACACTTCGCAGGCGTACTAGCGCGAAGTGGCGCACGTGTCGTCATCGCAGCGCGGCGGGCCGAACGCCTAGAGGCGCTCAAACAGGACTTATTGAAGGAGGGTTTGTCCGCGCGGGCTAGTAGCCTGGATGTTACGCAGCCCTTACAAGTGCAAGAATTTTTTAACGAACTCGAGACGTCTGATTGGCTTCCAGATATTGTCGTCAACTGTGCGGGTATCGCAGCGTCGAGGCCACTTCTGTCTCAGACGCTCGCAGACTGGGACACCGTTATGGATACCAATCTTAAGGGGGCCTGGCTTATCTCCCAGGAGGCAGTACGCAGACTCGTGAACAGACAACAAGGCGGCGCAATCATCAATATCGGGTCCATCATCGGCGAGCGTGTCGCCGGTGGCGTCGTGTCCTACTGTGCCTCAAAGGCTGGCTTACATCACCTCACTCGGGCTATGGCGCTTGAGGTGGCTAAGTTGGGAATCCGGGTTAACGCGTTGGCCCCGGGCTACATCAGTACCGAACTCAATGCGGAATTCTTGAGCTCTCCGGCGGGGGAACGACTAAAGTCGCGCATTCCGCAGCAACGCTTTGGTCAGCCGGAAGACCTTGATGGTCCACTGCTCCTCCTAGCAAGCGATGCGGGGCGCTTCATCACAGGCGCTGTCCTGGCCGTCGATGGCGGGCACCTGGTGAGTAGCCTATGACCGATATCGACGCCAATCGTCTTGCTGACTGGCTACGAAGCAATGTCGGCGCGTTTCGCGGCGTTCCGCGTATCACCGTCCTTACGGGGGGGCAGTCAAATCCCACCTATCGTATTGATGCCGAATCGCACCGGTGGGTTCTCAGGCGCAAGCCACCCGGTACCTTACTGGCTTCAGCCCATGCGGTCGATCGTGAGTTTCGCGTTCTTCAAGCTCTGCAAGGATCCGATGTTCCGGTTCCGAAAGTCCATGCCTTGTGTACCGACGATAGCGTGATCGGGAGCATGTTTTACGTCATGGACTACCTCGAAGGCCGCACCTTTATTGATCCTTCGCTACCCGGAATGGATCCAGCCGAGCGTCTTGCCATCTATCAGGAATTACAAAAAGTGCTGGCTGCAATTCACTCTGTTGATATTACTGCGGCGGGACTCACCGACTTTGGACGACCAGGCAACTATCTCGCCCGCCAGCGCGATCGGTGGACAAAGCAGTATCAGACCAGTCAGACTGAGGTCATTCCAGCCATGGATCATCTCATTGCTTGGTTGCAGGCAAATCCGCCACCTGAGGGGGATACCACGCTGGTTCACGGTGACTTTCGACTCGACAACGTACTTTTTCATCCTACCGAGCCTCGGGCCTTGGCCGTGATTGACTGGGAGCTGTCTACCCTCGGCAATCCAGAGGTCGACCTCGCCTACCACGCCATGGCATGGCATCTCAGCCCAGAGGAGTTTCGCGGCCTTCGGGGCCACGACCTGACACAACTTGGAATTCCCTCGGAGGCCGAACAAGTACTCGGATGGAGCAGGCTCTCAGGGCGCTCCGTGCCTAAAGACTGGGTCTACTACCTTGTCTTCAACATGTTTCGCCTTGCGTGCATACTGCAAGGCATACTCGCGCGGGCAAAGCAAGGAAATGCCACATCGGACGACGCAGAGGCAACCGGCCAACGTGCGCGATTGATTGCCCAGGCTGGATGGGCCCTGGCAAACCAAAGCGCGTAAGGATATGAGACAGAAATAACGAAAACAGGACTAACGACTTTTTAGCTTTCACCGATAGAGCGTCTAGAGATAACCGTGAAGGCAGAGGTTATCAGCCTCGGTTTTCGTAGAGACCCAGTTTCTGGTGCAGTGGCGTTTCGTCGGCCATGAACACAAAGGTGGGATGGTCTTTCCGATTGGTCAGAGTCACCGGCGTGTAGCCCGGTGCGCAGCAGGTATCGGCCTCGAACAAGGTAAATGTTTGTGAACCACTGTCGGCAGCAATGTCGGCTGTGAGCTGACCTTCTATTACGTGAAAGACACAGGCCGGAGAGCGGACGGGTAATCGAAGAGTCTGCCCGGGACGCAACATGAGCGCATAAAAACCGAGGATATTCTGGGCATGGTCGCCGGTCTGAGGGTTGATATAGGTGAGTTGGACACACTCGGTATCAGATTTTTTTTCAGCCAATGCCAAGAGTGACGCACGGGCGTCTTTCCATGGATAACGCAGCAGAGGGTAAGCTTTACGGCTGCGGTCAAATACGGCGGTGGGGGCCAAGCCTGCAGCCGCAGCGGGGGCATCTTTCTCATGCTCAACGTGTACCTGCTGGCGATCGCCGTTGATGTGATAACTGGTCTCGGTGTAGTAGACCAAGGGCAGGTCGAGCACATCGAGCCAAATCACGGGCTGGTCACCATCATGGCCGTGCTCGTGCCATAACCCTGTGGGGGTAAGGATAAGGTCGCCACGCGACATGGGGCATTTCTCACCATCCACCGTGGTGTACGCGCCCTCGCCTTCGACGATCATCCGCACCGCATTGGGCGTATGGCGGTGGCTGGGGGCCCACTCACCCGGCAGCAGCAATTGCATTCCCAGATACATCGCGGCACTGGCCTGCATTTTCTCCAGGCCGTGGCCTGGGTTCGCCAGTACCAGTACGCGACGCTCTGCTTTTTCAATCGGAGTGAGTTCGCCTGCTTGCAAGAGCAGGGGCTTGATCGTCCGGTAGTACCAGGCGGTCGGGCGCGTCTGGCGGGTAGGCACCTTCGGTGGCAGCACGCCACGCAGGCTCGGCCACAAGGGCACCAGGTTGTGGTCGCGTAGGTCTTGGACGTAGCCCGAAGGCAGGTCTTCCAGTCGGCCGAGGTCATTCATGGCAGTCCTTCAGTGTTGGGCAGCGTCGAGGCAGTTGCCGACATTCCAGCCATAGAGCCATTCCACAGCATCGTAAAAGCGTTCAGCGGATCGACCGCGCCAGAGGTCGTTGCGTACTAGGCGCTCCACCCCTTTGGCGTGGTAGATACGACCCATTTCACGGGCTGAAAGTACGATGCGCGCAGTACGCGCGACACGCGCCTTCTGGTACGTATCAAAGGCTTTGACAAAATCGTTGTCATGGGCCTTAAGAGCCTCGCCCAAGGTGACGGCATCTTCCAGGGCCATGCAAGCACCCTGCGCCAGGTATTGCGTGGTGGGATGCGCAGCATCGCCCAGCAGCGTGACACTACCGAAGGACCATTGGGCAATGGGCTCCCGGTCGGCGGTAGCCCAGCGCTTCCAACTCTTAGGCAGGTCAATGAGTTGCCGAGCCCTGGCGCAGATGCCCTGGAAGTAGCTCTGCACCTCTTCTTTGCTGCCCTCGGTCACACCCCATTCCTCTTGCTGGCGGCTATGAAAAGTTACCACCACGTTGTACTGCTCGCCGCCGCGCAGAGGGTAATGCACCAGGTGGCAGTTCGGCCCGACCCAGATGCTGGCGGCATTCCATTGCAGGTCTTTGGGAAAGTCTTCGCGCTCGACCACCGCTCGATACACCACATGACCTGTAACGCGGGCCGGATCTCCCACGAACTGTTCACGCACCACAGACTTCACGCCATCTGCGCCGATCAATGCGAGACCCCGATGCGGGTTGCCACTCTGATCGGTGAGTGTCACCCCGTGGTCGTCTTGGCTTATTGCGGTCACGCGGGTAGACGTCAAAAACTCCACGCGACCAGTTTCTAGCGCGCCTTCGAGCAAAGACAAGTGCACATCGGCCCGGTGGATAACCGCGTAAGGATTACCAAAACGTCTCATGAATGCATCGCCCGTGGGGATCTTCCCGACCTGGTATTCGTCGAGGGCATCGTGCATCACCATAAAGTCGGTGTAGACAGCACGGCTTCGGGCCTTGTCGCCCACACCCAGCGCATCGAAGGCGTGGAAAGCGTTGGGGCCGAGCTGGATACCCGCACCGATCTCGCCGATCTGCGGGGATTGCTCCAGCACTTTCACCTTGAAGCCCTGGCGGGTAAGTGCAAGCGCGGCAGCCAGGCCACCAATGCCGCCGCCGGCAACCAAAACGGGAAGATCTAATGAACTCTGCATGGACTCTTCAGTGAATTATAGAAAATCTGCGCATCCGAGGCTGTGACAAGGAAGGGTCGGTCACACGAAGTTTCCACTCGCAGCCACGAGTCGTGCAAGGGCTTCTTGAAGCAGGGGCCGTCTGGTTGCAAAGTTCAGACGCACCCATCCTGGGGCGCCAAACTGCGCACCAGGGCTTAAGGCGAGTCCGTGCGCATGCAGCGCTGACATGAATGGCCGGCCGTGCAGCTGCTCCCATTCTCTGGCATCAATCCATGCCAGGTGAGTGG
>CAZKWK010000023.1:0-19117 GCA_964556335.1 uncultured Bordetella sp.
GCCCACACACTGAGACCAGGACGCGCTGTAGCTGCCCGGGCAGCTCTGTGGTGTACTGGTCGTTGTGGATTGAGCGCGAAGGCCGGGGCTTAGTGCGAGAAAAACGGTTACGGCGAGAAGAATACGGGTCATAGTTGCATGGGTCGTGTCGGGTAAAGGGGCAGGGCGCGCGTGGCTAACCTGCGGGCGTGCAGACAATGCCGGGATCATAACTGCTCGCACTCACTTCTGGGGAATGACTTCTGGAGAATAATAGCGAGCTACTACGGGTGTCTGGGAGCGACCTGATGAAAGTTCTTGCCTTTGATGTCTTTGGCACCGTTGTCGACTGGTACGGATCCATCGTGCGGGAGGTCACGCAGCTTGGGCTCCGTGTAGACCCTGCACAGTTTGCGCTCGACTGGCGTGCGGGTTATCAGCCTGCGATGGCCCGTGTGCGGTCGGGCGCGTTGGGATGGACACGCATCGACGATCTGCACCGCATGATCTTGAACGAACTGCTCGCGAAGTACGCGATCGAGATGGACGAACCGTCCCGCCGGGCACTGAACCTGGTCTGGCATCGACTGACGCCCTGGCCCGATGCGGTTGAGGGCCTTACGCGTCTGAAGTCGCGGTTTACGATTACGACGCTGTCAAACGGAAATATTTCTCTGCTTACTGAGATGGCCAAGCGTGCGGGCCTGCCCTGGGACTGTATTTTGTCTGCCGAGGTCTTCCGTCATTACAAGCCCGATCCCGAGACCTATCTCGGCGTCTGCACTCTTTTTGAGATTAATCCGCAGGACATGATGCTTGTCGCAGCCCACAAAGATGATCTCGATGCCGCCCGTGCCCTGGGGTGCCGAACTGCTTTTGTTGAGCGGCCGCACGAATTTGGTCCCCATCAAACGCTCGATCTGCGCCGAGAGTCGCGGTTTGACTTTCATGCCCGGGACTTCCAAGATCTCGCGGATCAGTTGTCTTGTTGATCGCACTGCCGAAGACCCCCGGGGGAAATCATGATCTTCGAAGTACACCAGACTGGCGGCGTTACCGAATACCTGGATTTTGAGTCCATACAGCAGCAGTCGGCCGACATCGTCTTTGTCGAAGAAGTCCAGGATTATGAGAGCCCAAAGACCACCGCCAAGGGGCTTGCGTATCAGTCAATGCGTGTCTATGCCTTATTCGATGTGCGCGCGATGCGCCGCAAGGTCACCAGAAAGGTGGCGTGTAGTGAGGCGATGGGGGGTGGCGAGGTAGTTCTCTCCGATGAGAAAGAGACCGATTGGGCACCGATTGATCTCGATAGCCCCCACCACGACAAGATTAAGGCCCTGCGTCAGGCCGAGAAGCTGGGGTTCTGGTAGTTCGCCATCAGATGCGCCTGTGCCCTACGCGCCCAGGTGAATCTACTGCTACGCAGAGTCTGGCTCAGACCGTCGCCCCGGCACCGAACCGAATGGCGATCGCGCCAAGAATAATCACTATCGTTGCAAGAACACGCTGCGCGCTCAGCGTTTCTCTGAGCACCAGGCACCCAAGTAAGACCCCAAAGAGCACCGATGTCTCGCGTAATGCCGCAACGGCTGCCACTGGCGCAACCGTCATGGCCCATAGCGCTATGGCGTAGGAGCCAACGGACGCGGCCGCGCCGCCCAGGGCCATCGGCCACCGTTGCGCGGTGTAGCGAAGTGCTTGTACCCCTCGGCGGGCAAAGACCGCGAGACCAAAAATCCAGCCATCGAGACTAAAAAGCAGGGCGATATAGGCGAAGGCGGCGTCTCCCGATAGTCGCACCCCCTGTGCGTCGACAAGCGTGTAGAGGGCTACGATGGCTGCATTGCCCAGGGCGAAGCCAAAGGCACTTTTCTGCTGTCCGACATGTGCAGAGACCCCGAGCCATATAACCCCTGAGCAAAGCGTCACCACGCCCACCCATCCGGTGGGAGAGAGCGACTCCTCAAGCACCACCCAGGAGGCCAACGCTACCATCAGGGGTGCACTACCGCGCATGATGGGATAGGTCAGGCCAAGGCTTCCGTGGTGATAGGCCCTGGCCAAGGAAAAGTAGTAGCCCACGTGAATCGCCACCGAGGCCAAGAGAAAGGGCAGTGCGTCTGGCGGAGGGGGTCCCAGAGTTAACGACACGGGCAGGGCTATGAGGGCACAAAAAATATGAATCACCGCCGTATCGAGCGTCTTGTCTTGGCTCGACTTTACGAGCACATTCCATGATGCGTGCAATACGGCACCAAAGAGCACCAGCGCCATGACGCCGCCTGTCATGTCTTGTCTCTAATGGTCAGAATGAATGGCATATCATCAAGGGCTGGGAGGCTTCGCGAAAATCGCGTCGTCCGGCATGTTCCCATAACCATCTCTTCCTGGGCGACTTTTCTGAGGGTATGTGGCAGCGTATGAATCAAGCAATCAAGGCAATGGCAGCCGTGCTCACCAGCTGGCTTGTGGGCTGCTCGACCACCACGCCCCCGCAGTCGACCTCTCCTGCGCCAACCCCGGTAGCCGCCCCCAAAGTCGCACTTGCTTTGGGAGGCGGTGCGGCACGTGGCTTCGCCCATGTGGGGGTGATTAAAGCGCTGGAGAGCCAGGGCATCCGTGTAGATCTGGTAACGGGTACGAGCGCGGGTGCGGTGGTCGGCGCACTCTATGCCAGTGGCATGACGGGATTTCAGCTGCAGCGACTCGCGATGGAGACCAAAGAGTCACAGGTGATGGACTGGGATGTTCTCGGAAAGGGCGGCTGGATTAAGGGGGAGTTACTCGAGCGGTTTGTCAATACCCGCATCCAGGGCCGCAGCTTCGATAAACTCAGTAAGCCGCTCGGGGTGGTCACGACCGATCTGGCCACGGGACAGACGGTGGTCTTTAAGACCGGTAACGTAGGGCAGGCGGTGCGGGCTTCTGCCTCAGTACCAGGCGTCTTTATCCCCACCGAAATTGCAGGCAGGTTGTATGTCGATGGTGGCGTCACCATGCCCTTACCGGTTCAGGCCGCACGCGAGATGCAGGCAGACTTTGTAATTGCAGTCGACATCGGGGAGCAGCCCGAAGGCAAGAAGCCGAGCGGCTCTATCGACGTCGTATTACAGGCCTTTACGATTATGGGGCAGGTCATAGGCAAGACCCAGGCCGCCCAGGCCGACATCCTGATTCGGCCAGATACCCGTGGGCTAAGCCTCACAAACTTTGATACCCGTGAGCTTGCCATTCTTCGTGGTGAAGAAGCGGTTGCCCAGGTACTTCCTGCCTTGCGCCAGAAGCTCATCGACCGTGGGTTTGTTTTTGCCACACGCTAGCGACCCGCGCCATGTCTCTTCGCTTATCCCGTCGGCGGCTTCTTGGGGGGGTGTCTGATTCCCTCGCCGTCACGCTCACCGTAGGCCTCTTAAACCCCTGGGTCTGGGTGGGCCTCACGACCACTGCCCAGGCCTCGGCTATCGCGCCTGCGCCCGCCCCCGGCCCCCAGCTTCCGCGTGATCAGCGGGTACCCGGCGGCATTGCGGTTTTGTCGCTTCCCCAGTCAGTCGCCGGTCTACAGCCGGTGGTCACCTTTCAAGGAAATACGGTACTGACCATGCCCTACGCGGGGGGATGGCTCGCGATCATTGGTATCCCGCTGAGTCAGAAGATTGGGGCGGCCCATGCCGAGCTTCAGACAGCAGGCGCACCCGTGCTTCTGCCCTTTCAGGTGGTATCGAAAGACTACATCACCCAGTTTCTGACAGTGGCACCGAAGCACGTCGACCTCTCTGAGCCCGACCTTGCTCGGGTACGCGTCGAGCAGGTCAAAATTCGTGAGGCCTTTGCGGTCTTTAGTCCAGAGCTCCCCGCAACCTTCGCCTTTGTCTCACCCGTGGAGGGGGTTCGGTCGAGTTCCTTCGGCTCGCGACGTTTTTTCAATAGTCAGCCCCGCAGTCCACATTCCGGCATGGACATCGCCGCCCCGACCGGCACGCCGGTCATCGCGCCCGCACCGGGGCGCGTCGTGAACACCGGCGATTATTTCTTTAACGGGAAGTCTGTCTTCCTCGACCATGGGCGAGGGCTGATCTCGATGTTCTGCCATCTCGATGCCATCGATGTCCAGGAAGGAGAGACGATTCTGACTGGGCAGCGGGTTGGGCGGGTCGGTGCCACGGGCCGAGTCACTGGGCCCCATCTGCATTGGAGCGTGGCTCTGAATACCGCCTTGGTAGACCCCGCACTCTTTCTTCCAGATCCTCCAACAATCACGCGTTGAGAAAGCTCGCCGACTGTGTCTGCCAGAGTTCCGCATACACGCCGCCTGCAGCCAGTAGCGCGGCATGGGTTCCCTCTTCGCAGATCTGCCCGTCTTTGAGCACCACAATTCTGTCCATGCGCGTGAGCGTGGAGAGTCGGTGGGCGATGACCAGCACGGTGCGGTTGACATAGAGCTTTTCGAGCGCGTCTTGGATGAGCGCCTCAGTGGCGCTGTCTAGGGCCGAGGTGGCTTCATCCAGAATGAGAATCGGCGCGTCCTTCACAAAGGCGCGCGCCAGCGCCACTCGCTGACGCTCGCCCCCGGAAAGCTTGACCCCACCTTCCCCCACAAGGGCATCGAGGCCCTCGGACCGGGCAAAGATGAAACCGGCGCAATGGGCCCGTTCAATGGCCTGAAGAACGCGGGCCTCATCGGGCTCGCGCAAGGGGTAGCCAATATTGTCCCGCAGGCTGCGGTGAAACAGCACGGGATCCTGCGGCACTTCGCCAATCGCGAGATTGAGACTATCCAGTGTGGCCTGGGCAATATCCTGCCCGTCGATATGGATCACGCCGCCATGCAGGTCGAATTGGCGACGCAGTAGTTTGGTCAGCGTGCTCTTTCCTGCCCCGGAGGGGCCGACAAGCCCCACCTTTTCGTGGGCATGAATCGTGAGGTTGAATTTCTTAAAGAGCCACCGACCATCCGCGAGGCGATAGTCCACATCCCGAAAGACGATCTCCCCGTGTTGCACCACCAGGGGCTGCGCACCCTCTCTCTCACGCAGACCGTGTGCCTGGCCAATCTGGGCCAAGGCCGACTCGAGTGTTCCGACTTGTTCGAAGTACTGGATGAGTTGGGTAGAGAGTCCCCAGACATTTGCCACCAGAATGGCGGCTAAGGAGATCACCATCACCAGCTCACCAAGGGTCATGGTCTGATCAAGAAAAGCCTCTACCGACAGACCCACAAAGAGGGCCTGGAAAAACAGCAGTCCCGAGTAGAGGACCAGCATCATCCAGAGCAAAAACCAACGGGTGTTGATAGAGGCTGCCTTCTCCTTGGTTAACGCATCAAAGAGATGGAGGCGTTCGAACTGTTTCTTGGCATGGGCCCGCACCAGATCCATATGCGATACCGCATCCACCAGAATGCCGGTGGTGGCAGAGGCCTCCTCACTAAAGGCCCGAAAATAAGGCGTACAGCGTCTGGCAAACCAGGCCGAGAGCCACAAGAAGATCACGAGCCAGGCCATAAAAGAGTAGAAGAAGTAGCCCGGGGCGGAGGCTAAGACCACAGCGGCAATCACGATGGCGAGAATCACCCGCACAAAGCCGTTAAAGACAATCTCCGAGAGGCTCACCATGGCAGTACCCACCTGCTTGACCTTCTGACTCAGACTGCCAGCCATGTGGTCTTGGAAAAACTGGGTTGCATGGCCCTCAAGCCAACAGTAGACCTCGAGCTGTGCCTGTTTGCGGAGCTCGGGTGCGGTGTGCAGGTCAAGCCAGTCGCGCAGCCGGTTGGCGATCGATGAGAGATACCAGACGCCAGCTACCAGGGCAAAGAGCCACCAGGCACGCGCAGCATTCGGTTCTGGCTTACCCAACTCATCGACCAGTTCACGCATGAGTACGGGCTCAAATCCCATCAGCCCAATACCCGCTGCGGCCAGAAGGGCCAGGCCCATCGCCCGGAATCGAAACCCACGCCAGATGATCTGCCAGAAGAACGAAAAGGGCTTGCGAGGAAGGGCGCGGGCTTTCTGTGTTGCGAGGGTGGTGGCGTCAATGCTCAGTGGCATACATCACGAAGCAAGAAAGGTTCGTAACAAGGCGGAAGGGGACTAGACAGTTTTCTACAGTGCCCAATCATATGCTGCAAAAGCCAACCGCCCCGTGGACAAGCGGTGTGGTCACAGTGAGATCGTAAGCCTCCCTTGAACAATCTCTATGAAGAGAGGAGAACGATGATGAGTGGGCTAATGAAGATACGGGACAATCTCATGCGCGACTTCTTTACCGACTGGGCCTCCCCCGGGGTCGTTATTCGGCCGTTGCATGGCAGGTCCTTGCCCGAGGATTTTGCTGTTGAGATTCGCGAAGATGATCGCGCCTACAACATTGAGGCGGAGATGCCCGGCCTGAAAAAAGACGATATTCAGATCGATATAGATGGCCCCCAGGTGACTATCAGCGCGGAGGTGAAACAGTGTGACCGGAAGGTAGAGAATGAGCGCGTCGTACAGAGTGAGCGCTACTACGGTGCGGTTTCACGACGTTTTCTATTGCAGTCCGATATTGATCCCTCTACCTGTAAAGCAAATTACCAGGAAGGTATCCTCTCGCTGACTCTGCCGAAAAAGGCCTCATCGGTGGGGCGGCGCATCGCGGTGCACTAGCGGCGGACGCCAGGCTGTAAGGATCTGTACGAAGGTCTCGCGCACCGTAGAAAGATCTCTGGTCGGCCTCTCTGAGAAGAGCCCGCTTTCCAGTGCCGTGACAGCGGCCCAGAGGGCGGACCGATGCGCAGGGTCGTCAATGCCCATGCTCACCCCGTGCGCCCAGGCGTGCGGGGTGGTCTGAGGCCATTTGGAGTCAACCGAGTTGCTGTAATAATTCGATAATATTAAAAATGTAATAATAAAAGCCGACTTCCCCGAACCTTTCATTTCGACCATTCCCGGAGACTTCTTTATGTCAAGCCCGCGTGTTTTCAATGTGCTTTTTATCTGCACTAGTAACGCTTCGCGTTCGATCTTGGCCGAGTCCATTCTGAATGGATTTCGTGACCCCCGGTTTCGCGCATTTTCGGCGGGCAGCCACCCCAAAGGCGAAGTCAATCCCTATGCCATCAAGATCCTCCAGGAGAATCGGCTGCCTACGGAGGGTCTGCGCAGCAAAGACTGGAATGAATTTTCCGGCCCCGATGCGCCCGCCTTGGATTTTGTTTTCACCGTCTGCGACCAGGCCGCTGGCGAGGTCTGCCCCGTCTGGCCAGGCCAGCCCCTCACGGCCCATTGGGGGGTGGCGCAGCCTGCCGTGAAGCCGGGCGAAAACAAGACCCTGGAACAAAAGTACTTCGAAGTGGTTTCACTGCTGCGCAGACGCATTGAACTGCTGCTAGCATTGCCGCTCGACAAACTCGATCGCCTAGCCATACAAAAGTCACTGAGCGATATTGGGCAGACGCGCTAGTCCCTCCTGCAGATGAAGAATCCACAAGCCACTGCTGCCTTTAGTGCGCTGGGTCATGAGCCTCGGCTCAACGTGTTTCGGCTCATCGTACAGCGGGCAAACAAGGGTGTGACGCCATCAGAGATCACCGAACTCCTCGGTCTGCCTGCAGCAACCCTGTCGTTTCACCTCAAGGAGCTGTCGCATGCGGGCCTCATTCATGCCACGCGTGATGGCCGACAACTCATCTATCGACCGCAGTTCGAATTTGTCGATGCGCTCATCTCGTTTCTCTCGGAAAACTGTTGCGGTGGAACCCCCTGTGGGCTGACCACCACCGCTGCGCTTCCAAAGCGTCTGAAGTAGCGTATGGGTATGTTCGAGCGATGGCTCACCGTATGGGTCGGTCTAGCCATGGCCCTGGGGGTGGGACTTGGCGTGGCCTTTCCCAGTGTGTTTGTCTGGGTGGCAGGCCAGTCGGTTGCCCAAGTCAATCTGATCGTCGCGGTACTTATTTGGGCCATGATCTATCCGATGATGATCCAGATCGACTGGTCATCGATTCGCGATGCGAGCCGCGAGCCCAGAGGCCTCCTGCTCACCGTCGTTATCAACTGGGCAGTCAAGCCGTTCACCATGGCTGCGATTGCCGTGCTCTTCTTCAAGGGTTTCTGGGCGGATCTCGTGCCCGCGCAGACGGCCGAAGAAGTCATTGCTGGCATGATCCTTCTTGGCGTGGCCCCCTGTACCGCCATGGTCTTTGTCTGGAGTCAGCTGGTTCGTGGGCATGCTGCCTATACCCTGGTGCAGGTCTCCATTAACGATGTGATTCTTATCTTTGCCTTTGCACCACTGGCGGCACTTCTGCTTGGGGTGACCGACATTGCGGTGCCTTGGCAGACCCTGGTCTTGTCCACGGTGCTCTATGTGGTGGCGCCGCTGCTTGCAGGACTGCTTACGCGTCGGTTTCTTCTACGCCGTGGGCCAGTAGCACTCGCGGGCTTTCTATCGGCCGTCAAGCCCGTCTCTATCCTTGGCCTGATAGCCACGGTTCTCATCTTGTTTGGGCTGCAATCGGAGACTATTCTTACCCAGCCGCTGCTGATAGGCCTCATTGCGGTACCGCTCATTTTGCAGACCTATGGAATATTTTTCCTCAGCTGGATCGCCGCGCAGTGGCTTCGTCTGCCACATCCTATTGCCGGCCCTGCCTGTCTTATTGGCACCTCGAACTTTTTCGAACTCGCCGTAGCCGTTGCGATTGGTCTCTTCGGCATGCAGTCTGCCGCATCGCTTGCCACGGTGGTCGGGGTCTTGGTAGAGGTGCCCCTCATGCTCTCACTGGTCTACTGGGTCAACCGAAGGGCGCCTGCGGGGTCGATGGTCTAATCCAGCGATCAAGAATCCAGTCGACCGGACCGGGCGTTGAAAAGAGGAAGTCGTGCCCGCCGGCAAACATCTTCAGAAGATTGTTCTTGAGAAGCCTATGCAGCGCGGTCTGGTTCTCTGGGGGGGCAATGCGGTCATCTTCGCCCCCTAAGATCAGTACGGATGTCGTATCCACTGCAGCAAGCGCCTCCGCGCAGTCGTGCGCGGCCCGTGCCTCTAAGAGTCGTGCGTAACCATCGGGCTGGCAGAGACCCTTGAGAAACGACGCCTCAAAGGCGCACCGTGCAGAGACCATGGCATCAAAACGATCTGGGTCATTGCGCTTGATGGTCTGATATTGCGCGTTGAGATGTAAAAGGTAGATCTCGGCTCTCTCTCGTGCCTCAAGCGACATCAGGTGGTGAAAGGCAAGCGACTGTCCTGCACTACCGCCCGCTGAGCCACCGCATAAGGCTGCGGCTCTTACCCGAAGGGGCGCATTCACCAGAAGTACCTGCGCAACCATCGCACCGAACGACTCGCCCACGACATAGGCGGCCCGCACCTTGTAGGCATCAAGTACGGCAAGGCTATCGAGGGCATAGTCGTTCATGGTCCAGCATCCCTGCGGCCCAGAGGATCGCGCAAGGCCTCGGTGCTCATAGGTGATCAGCGCAAAGTGTTCGACCAAGGCACTTTGAAAGATAGGGCTGCGTAGCCGAAAGTCGGCGCTCGAGCCCGGCAAAAAGAGTAGGGGAGGCCCCTGACCGACCGCGTACGTCACGAGCGTAACTCCGTGCGGGAGCGTGATGCGCCGTTCAGTGATTTGCGCAGCCATCGGTGTGTTTCTTCTGATGTACCTGAAGAAGTGCGGGGTGCTTGAGGAACCTAATCTGCACCATGGCATCCAACTCTTGTTTTTAAAACAATGGAGCCCACGATATGCATTGTCCCGTCTGTAAAGATCTCCAACTCGTTATTTCAGAGCGGCAGGGAATTGAAATCGACTACTGCCCTTCCTGCCGTGGGGTCTGGCTTGATCGCGGCGAACTCGATAAGCTCATTGAGAAAGCCACCGCATCAGCTCAACCTGCCCAGACGCGGCACGATGCGAGACCTTACCCTGATCAAAGATATAGCCACCACAAAAAGCCAAAATCGTGGCTCCATGAGATCTTTGATTAATTATTGCAGTGGTCTGTTCTTCAGGCCATTGCATATGGCAGTGGTGCCGGTGAAAGGAATCGAACCCTCGACCTTCGCATTACGAATGCGCTGCTCTACCGTCTGAGCTACACCGGCACAAGCTCAGGATTTTAATACAGCTTAGTCAATACCAGAAAACCCCCCTAAAAACCGACTCGTTGGTCGATCGATCAACATATGCCGCCTGTTCGTGTCTGGCCGTGGTTTAATTTGAGGCCAAAGAATAAGAATAAACCGCACAGAAAGGCAATCCGATGGTTCCTTGGGAAGTACTCTCCTTGGCTGGCTTGGCCTCTGCAGCGGCGGGGTTCTTCGTAGGCGGGGTCTGCAAGGGGGCCTTTGGCGTGGGCCTGCCGCTATTGGCGCTACCCATCATGGTGAACTTTATGCCGGTGAGCCAGGCCGTGGCCCTTATCACGATTCCCAGCGTCATCACCAACATCTGGCAGACCTTCCAGGGCAGCCATCTTCGGCAGGTTTTACAGCGCTTCTGGCTGCTCGGTCTTTCCCTGGCCTTTGGCATTTATCTTGGCACGCTGCTCATGGTCTCCCTCGATGAGCGGGTCTTGTATGTCTTAATGGGCCTGGCCGTCATGGTGCAGCCCGTGCTGCGACTTCTTAAGCCCGCCCTAGTCGTCTCCGAAAGGGTACAGACCTATGCGGCGCCCCTCGTGGGCCTGGGCAGTGGTCTGGTAGGCGGTATGGCAGGGCTCTTTGGTCCACTCATCATTACCTATCTCGTGATGTTGCGCCTAGAGAAGAACTTGTTCACCGTGGCGGTCTCATTTGTCTTCGTTCTTGGTAGCCTCTCCCTTGCGGTCTTTCTCTCAAGGCTTGGGGTTATGGGCAGTCAGGAATATGTCATGTCCAGCCTCGCCCTGCTGCCTGCCTTTCTTGGAATCTTTGCGGGGCTACAGATTCGTAAAAGAATCAATCAGGCGCAGTTTGAAAAAAGCCTCACGGTCCTTCTCTTACTCACATCCGTGAGTCTCTTTGCCAAGGCCCTATAGAACGCGCATTGCTTCCCAACAAGCGAGCGAGGAAGCCAGCGCCCGGGTTTTCCCTAGGATTCGTCGTTCCTGCTCTCTGGCCCAGCCACTAGGAGATACTCCTAGTGATCATCTGCTCAGCATCAGCTTATAGTGCGAACGCAGTTACTCGTAAGGAAAAAACTATGCTCTGCGCCTGTATTCTCATTGACAAGCCGAACTCGGCTGCCCTTCGGCAAGAACATCGCCCGTCGCATAAGGTCTACCTTGGCCAAGTGGCAGACAAGATAGCCTTCGCGGGCCCTCTACACGCCGAAGATGGCACCACGATGATTGGCAGTCTGTTGGTCATCGATTTCCCTTCCGTTGCTGCCGCAAAGGCCTGGCTGGCCGATGAACCGTTTACCAAAGTGGGTCTTTATGGCCGATCTGAAGTATTCCCGTTTTCCAATCTCTGGCCGCAGAAGGCTGGTTTTCCTAAGGAGGCAACATGACAAAGACACGCGCCCTGCTCAGCGATCGGGCACCCTATAACCCGATTGCGGGTCGCCCTGCGCTCAAACTGCCCAACGGCAAGAAGCTTGCCGTCTGGCTGATTGTGAATGTCGAGCATTGGACGATTGCGGGGGCAATGCCCCGCACTGTGTTGCCGCCGCCCATGGGCCAGACCCTCCTGCCGGATCTGGCCAACTGGTCTTGGCACGAATACGGCATGCGGGTCGGCTTCTGGCGTATTTTCGATGCCCTCAAGCAGCGTGGTATTCGACCCACCATGGCGGTCAACGGCATTGTCTGTGAGAGCTATCGGCCTATCGCAGAGGCGGCATTAAAAGAAGACTGGGAGTTTATGGGGCATGGCTATCTCCAGGGCCCGATGCACCGCCTAGAAGACCAGTACCGAGAAATTGAAAAGACCGTGAATGCCATCAAGGCGATCACCGGCAAGGGGCCCGTAGGCTGGGAAAGTCCGGGCCTCACGGAGACCGACACCACGCTCGATTACCTCTCTGCCAACGGTATTCGGTATGTGGCGGACTGGGTCATCGACGACCAGCCCTGTTGGCTGCAGGCTGAGCCCCAGAAGATGGTCTCCGTTCCGTACACCGTAGAGCTCAACGATATTCCTATGTTCGCACTGCAGAACCACAGCAGTGACGAGTTCTACAAGCGCGGGCTCTTACAGCTTGAGCGGATGGTGCAAGACAGCCAAGAGTCCACGCGGGTCATGGCTATCAGTGTGCATCCTTACCTCACGGGGGTTCCGCATCGTATTGCCGCCTTTGAGAAGCTGCTGGATGTTGTCCTGAAGGAAAAAGATGCGGCGATCATGACGGGTGAGGACATCTATCGCTGGTATATCGCGCAGTAGATAGGGCGTGATACAAAAGCAAAGGGCCCGCAGTGCGGGCCCTTTTATGTGGAGCGAAAGAACAACAGGTGAGAAGGAATAAATCTTAGGCAGCCACCGCCACCGGGGCCTTCTTTTCTTTCGCGATCGCCGCGTTCACCCGAGGCATCACCTGCTCAGCCATCAGCTGCATCGACTTCTTGCCCAAGGCAGGGTCCTGCCAGTCGTGGCATGGATAGAGCAGGGTACCGAAGTCGCCCACCTTCTCACGAAACGCCAGGATCTGATCCACGACGCTATTGACGGAGCCCGCAAACACCAATTCTTTGGTCATGCGGTCGGGTGTGATGGCCTCATCAGGTTCATTCTGGTCAAGCTTGAAGAGATTCGAACGCCCCCCGAACCCTACAAGCTTACGAATGAGCTGCTTAAAGTAGAAGTGGTAGGGGCCTTCTGAGGAATGGCCGTAGCGGGACGCCAACTTATCGTCGTCTTCCGTTACAAAAATGCTGCGCGCCACGCGCCAGTTGGCTGGGTCCGCGGGACGTCCGCCCTCGGCGCATCCCTGCACATAGCTTGGCCAGTGTGACTTCACCCACTCTGGTAGTAGGAAGTTGGCGGAAATGGGTTCCCAACCGCGTGCTGCGGCGCTTGCCACGCCCTTGGAGAAGGGGGCGACAGCGGTGACCACAATAAGGGGGTGGGGCCGTTGGTAAGGCCGCAGGATGATGCCCTGTCCGATCTCAGGAATCATCGTGCGCTCGGTGGTGACCTTGAAGTATTTCCCTTCGATCTTATAGGGCGCCTCGGTTTCCCAGATCTTTAAAACGGTGTTGATGCCCTCAACAAACATCTCAAGGCGGTTCTCGACATCGAGATTGCCAAAGACTTCCATGTCAGACTTCAGACCGCCTGGGCTAATACCCATAATGAAGCGGCCCTTGAGCATGTGGTCTAGCATGGCCACCTGACCAGCAATTGCCGCGGGATGGCTATTGGGTACGTTAATCGTGCCGCTTCCCAGCATGATTTGCTTGGTACTAAAAGCAAGACTACTCAAGAACATTAGCGAGGAGGTCACGTTCTCGGCGAGATCAGTGACATGCTCGCCCACATAGGCTTCTGAGTACCCGAGCTGGTCCGCAAGAATTACCGCCTCGCGGTCTTCCACCAGGGTTTCATAGGGCTTTCGGGACGGCGGATGCAGAGGCATCATGAAAGTTCCGAGTTTCATCTTCTACTGCTCCTATCACAGAGGTTTTTAGGGGTAGGACTCACAAACCTAGCGAAATCCCGATATACAACACTCTCGAAGCATCGTATTCTCTGTTGATCTAAAGATCAATAACGATATCCCCTAGGGAGAGTGAATTCTAATGCAACGCAGCAAATCAACGGTAGGCATTATTGGGCTCGGCATTATGGGCTCTGCCATGGGGTTTAACCTACAAAAGGCGGGTTTTTCGGTCATGGGAAGCGAGCCCCGGGCAAGCCAGCGGCGTCTTATGGCGTCGCGTATCTCATCGGTGACCGCCAATAATGCTGAGATTCTCGACCACAGCCGTCTGGTGATCACTTCGTTGCCATCTGCCAAAGCCCTTTTTTCTGTGGCCGAAGAGTTGGTGCAGGCCGTACAGGCTGCGCCCCGGCGGGGTAAAGGCCCGGCTGCCATCGTTGCCGAAACCAGCACCCTGACCCTGGAAGACAAGCTTCATGCGCGCGAAATCTTTGCTGTAGGGGATATTGAAATGCTCGACTGCCCTCTCTCGGGCACGGGTGCGCAAGCCCAGAACCGCGATCTCACCGTATTTGCCAGCGGCTCTGCTTCGGCTATCAAGACCTTTATGCCTGTTTTTCAGGGCTTCTCAAAGACCCAATTCAATGTGGGTGAATTTGGTAATGGCATTAAGACCAAGTGGGTCGCCAATCTTCTGGTGGCAATTCACAACATCTCCACGGCGGAGGCCCTGCTCTTCGCCCGTGAGCTTGGTCTCGACATGTCTTCTATTGTTGAAGTGCTCTCCGACGGCGCAGGTTCCTCACGCATGCTCCAGATACGGGGGCCGGTCATGGTTGCGCACAACTGGCAGCCCGCCACCATGAAGGTCGGAATCTGGAAGAAGGATATGACGATCATTCAGTCGGCTGTGCAGGCCTTAGATGTGCCGACGCCTCTCTTCTCAGCAAGTCTGCCGATCTACGCCGCAGCGATGGCCCTGGGTATGGAGGCCGATGACACGGCTGCCGTTTACGAAGTGCTTGAACGCATGACGGGCGACGTGGCTGCTACGAAGAAGGTCACTCCGAAGAAGTCCACTCCGAAGTCTCCTGCGCGCAAGGTAACGCGTACGACGCGAAAGAAGGCCATATGACCTCAGAGACCAAGCTGTCTGACCCCTCTGATTCGAAGGCATTCCGGCAGGCGCTGGGCTGCTTTCCTACGGGGGTCACGATTATCACAGGCCGTGATCCGGAGACCCATGCCGCGGTTGGGCTTACAGTCAGCAGCTTTAATTCGCTCTCTCTGAACCCGCCGCTTGTACTCTGGTCTATTTCCGCTCGTTCGCCCAGTCTGGCTGCGTTTGGGCCTGGCCGATCGCAGTGTATTCACGTTCTCAGTGCCCAGCAGGCCGATCTCGCCAAGCATTTCGCCACGCCGAAGGCAGACAAATTCCAAGGGGTGCCACTGCGTGCAGATCTGCCCGACGATGCGCCGCCCCAACTCCTAGACTGCTGCGTGCGCTTTCACTGCGTGACTGACCGCCTGATAGAGGCAGGGGATCACTTCCTCGTGATTGCCGAGGTAAAAAGCTATCAAGCGTTTGCGGCCGACTCCCTGGTCTTCTGCAAGAGTCTTTTCTTGTCTTCCGAATCGCTGTCCAGAATTAACGGGTAGATGGTCTTGGCGCCTTCTAAAAATAAATCGACAGCATCTGTTGTTTTTTGGTCGAAACTCAGCCGACTGCCTGCCTTAAAGATGTTGGCGCGAACGGCCCAATAAAACATGCTGCCATGAAGATTCCAGGCCACCTCGATCTCTCTCGGAAGTATCGGTCTTTTCAAAAGCTGTGCCTGCCTGGGATGCCCCTGGAGAAACGCGCGCCGAAACTCCTGGCACATCACCAAAAGCAGCCTGTCACGCACAATCTTCAGATATTTCCGATTCAGAGCCATCTCCGCCAGGCCGGCATACATGTAGATACGAATCCACTCGGGCCGGTAGGTGGCCTGCGCATACAACTGATAGAACTCGATGAGCCGTTCGCGCAGCGGGAGATCTCGGCGCTGCAGGGTATCTACCCATTGGGGATTCCACTGATTCAGAAATACCACCTGAAAGACTTCTTCGATCAGGTCTTGTTTGGACTGAAAGTACCGGTAAAGAAGTGGCTGGGAAATGCCAATGCGTTTCGACAGTTCTCGCGTCTGGCTAGCAAACCCGGCCTCGGAGAAATATTCAATGGCCGCCTCAAGAATCTGCGCCCGCCGGTCTTCGGGGGGCATGCGACGCAGCGGCGTACTTTTTCGTTGTGTCATAGCGTTCAAAGTGTAATTTAGAAAATGATAAACAAAAGAGCAATTGTGGTTGGGGGTTCCATGGCTGGACTATTCGCGGCGAATCTGCTTCGCGGCAATGGCTGGCATGTGGAGGTATTTGAACGGTCGAAGACCCCTTTGTCGGGGCGCGGCGCAGGTATCGTGACGCATGAGGGTCTTCTCTATGCTCTACAGGCAGCCGGTGCCTCGATCGATCAAGACCTCGGCGTAGAAATCTACAAGCGCCTGGCCATCGCGAAGACCGGTGAGCACCTCGCTTATCGCGACTTTACCCAGGTGCTCACCTCCTGGTCGCGGCTTCTGGGCTACCTCAAGGCCGCCTTTCCGGAGCAGTCCTATCATCTTAATGAAGAGGTGGTCGCCATTGATGCGGGCTCGTCTGCCACACCCGCTAGGGTGACTTTTGCGAGCGGACGTACCCTGGAGGCCGATCTCGTGGTCGCTGCAGATGGACTCAAGTCGAGCCTGCGTCGGCATCTACAGATTCCTTTCCGTCAGGTCTATGCGGGCTACGTCGCCTGGCGGGCGGTGGCGGATCTCTCTGCGCTGTCTGCCGACAGCCAAAAGCTCATGGGCGACACTTTTCGTTTCTCTCAGCTGCCTGGGGAGCAGGTTCTGTCCTACCCCATTGCCGGTCCAGAGAGGGCTACGCAGGTGCTCGTGAACCTGGTCTGGTATCGACGCAGCTCCGAGCAGCAACTTAGAGAACTTCTCACCGACGAGGACGGCATCTGGCATAGCGATGGCATCCCGCCCCAGAAAATTCGTGTACGCCATATCGAGAAGATGCGCGCAGATGCGGACGCGATTTTTCATCCGGCCTGGGCTGAGCACCTTCAGAAGTCGGAGTCGATCATTCTTCAGCCGATTTTTGACAGTGAAGTCGAGACCATGTGCCAGGGGCGCGTGGCCTTCATTGGCGATGCAGCCTTTGTCGCGCGTCCGCACGTGGGACAGGGCGTGACCAAGGCTGCGGGGGACGCCCTCTGCTTGGCCCGTAGTCTGCGGGAGGCCTCGATTGCCGATGTTCCATCTCTGCTCTACCGCTTCTCGGAGGCACGGGGCGCGGTAGGCCGCATGGCAGTTGAACACGCCCGGCAGATGGGCGCACCCGTGGTGGTGAGCCCATTACTCAAAGACGGTCTGCATTGGGAGGCGTACTACTCGCAGCCAGAAAACCTTGTTCGAGACACCGCCGTGGAGCTTGAAGGCGTGGTCACCAAAGAAGAGGCCGCAACAGCCTGAGGCCCTTACCTATCCGTACAAACGATTTAAAAACCTTTCTAAGGAGAACACATGCCGGGACTGCACGTTGGCGTTGATATTGGAGGCACTTTTACAGATTGTGTGGTGATTACTGAGAAGGGCGCCGTGGTCACCACGAAATCCCCCTCGACGCCACCACATTTTGCGGATGGCATGGTCTCTGCTCTGGAGCTCGCAAGCAAAGAACTGGGTCTCGAATTCAGTGATTTCTGCGAGAAGATTGCGGTACTCACCCACGGCACCACCGTGGGTACGAATGCTCTTATTCAACGGCGTGGGGCCAAGGTGGGAATGATCACTACCAAGGGCCACGAGGACGCCATTCACATCATGCGCGGATCCCGCGGCGTGACCTCGCGAAACCTCAACCAGGTGGTGCATTTTCCCGAGAGCCAGAAGCCGGTGCCTATCGTGCCAAAGAAATGGATACGGGGCGTGTCCGAACGCGTGGACTGCATGGGAGCCGTCGTCGTTCCAATCAACAAAGATGACGTTGAGCAGGCGATTACCGAGTTGCTCGATCAGGGCGTCGAGGCGATTGCGGTCTGCCTGCTCTGGTCATTTAAGACGCCTGCACATGAGCAATACATCAAGGAGCGCATTCTTAAGCGGGCGCCCCATATTTTTGTCTCGTGCTCCGTGGATCTCGCCCCGAAGTGGGGGGAGTATGAGCGTATGACGGCCACGGCACTTAATGCCTACATTGGGCCCGTGACCTCCGACTACCTCAAGAAGCTCGATCGACGCCTGAAGTCGGCTGGCTACAAGAAGCCGCTGCAGATTACCCAGTGTGGGGGGGGATCGATTTCTGTGGAACGGGCCATTGAGGCACCTCTGCTGACGCTTGATTCCGGTCCGGTATCCGGTGTCACAGGCTCTCAGTTCTTAGGGCGTATTTTGAATATGGAGAATGTGATCACCACGGATATGGGGGGAACCTCTTTCGACGTGGGCATTATCCATGCGGGGCAGCCGTCGTTTAGCTTTATGGCCAACGTGGCCCAGTATGAGTACTTCATTCCGAAGGTGGATATCCAGGCGATCGGCTCTGGGGGCGGGTCGCTGGCGGTTGTCGATCGTCTGACAAAGACGCTACGGGTCGGCCCCGAGTCGGCGGGTGCAAATCCAGGTCCGGCCTGCTACGGAAAAGGCAACGAGACGCCCACCGTCACCGATGCCGACCTTGTGCTTGGCTATATCGATCCGGACAATTTCCTTGGGGGAAAGATTGTTCTGGATAAAGAAAAGTCGGTTGCCGCGGTTCAGCGCGTAGCGGACCAACTTGGCCTCGGGCTCTACGAGACAGCGGCGGGCATTGCAAAGATCGCTGAGTTTAAGATGGCCGACATCATCAGAAAAACAACCGTTGAGAAAGGCCTCGATCCGCGCGACTTCTCTTTGTTTGCGTTTGGGGGTGCAGGCCCGGTGCACGCTGGCATTTTTGCAAGGGAGTTGGGGGCGCAGAAGGTTCTGGTGCCCTTAAACCGCGTCGCCTCTACCTGGTGCGCCTTTGGTGCTGCTACGGCGAGCCTGCTGCATATTCATGAGCGGGTCGAGATTCTCTCCTCTCCCTTCGACCTGAAGATGGTCAATGGGGTACTCGCTGAGCTCTATGCGGGGGCGAGTAAGCAGATGGCGACAGACGGTATTCCCGCCTCAGGCCGCCAGTTCCAGTTCTCTGTCGATATGCGTCACCGCGGTCAGATCAATGAGGTCGAGGTACCGCTGACCGATACTCCCGCCAAGGGGGGCATGAAGCTCACCGATAAAGATCTGGCGCAACTTATCGAGCGGTTTTATGTTCGTTATGAGGCCATCTATGGAAAGGGTTCGTCTTACCGAGATTCCCGCCTAGAGATGGTCACCTTTCGGCTGCGCGCGATGGGTGCCTCACGCACGGTTACCCTTCCGAAGGCAAAGCGTAGTGCGTCGGGGATCAAGGAGAAGGGCAAGACGGGTAAGCGCAAGGTCGATTTGA
>CAZKWK010000024.1:0-13995 GCA_964556335.1 uncultured Bordetella sp.
GTTGGGGAAAAGCCCGGCTGCACGGCATGATCGCCAACCGGCCCGACTGGACGCTCTCGCGCCAGCGGCAATGGGGCGTGCCCATGGCCTTTCTTCTGCATAAAGAGACAGGCGCGCTGCACCCGTACACACCCGCCATCTTCGATGTCGTCGCCACAGCGGTCGAGGCGGGGGGTATTGAGGCCTGGCAGTCACTCTCGGTGCAGGCGATTCTCAATGGGGTCAAGGCCCTGTCCCAGGCCCCTGCCCCGCTGTCTGCAGAGCTGATGGCCCGTACTGCGGCGGGCGCGTCTGCCGACGAGCTGCTGGCTGCAGCCTTTGATGCCCCGCAGTGGGAGAAGAACAAAGACACGCTCGATGTCTGGTTTGACTCTGGTACCACCCATGCCACGGTGCTTCGGGGGTCGCATGCGGCGGCGTCCACTTTCCCGGCCGACCTCTATCTCGAAGGCAGCGACCAGCACCGCGGCTGGTGTCATTCTTCTCTGCTCACCAGCTGCATGATCAACGGCGTGCCCCCTTACAAGGCCCTGCTCACCCATGGCTTTGTGGTCGACGGCCAAGGCCGCAAGATGTCGAAGTCGATGGGCAATGTGGTGGCACCGCAGAAAGTCTCCGAGTCGCTCGGAGCCGAAATTCTTCGGCTCTGGGTGGCCTCCACCGACTACTCCGGCGAACTCTCGATCTCCGACACCATTCTCAAACGTGTGGTGGAGGCCTATCGCCGCATCCGCAATACGCTGACCTTCTTGCTGGGTAACCTCAACGACTTTGACCCGACGATAGATGCCGTGCCGCCCGCGCAGATGCTCGACATCGACCGCTATGCCTTGGCCCTCACCGCGCAGTTGCAACGATCGGTCTTAGAAGACTACGCGGCCTACAGTTTTCACCCTGCGGTCGGTCGCCTTACCAGTTTTTGTTCGGAAGACTTAGGCGCTTTTTACCTCGACATTCTCAAAGACCGCCTCTACACCACGCGGGCCACGGGTCTGCCGCGCCGGTCGGCCCAGACTGCCCTCTGGCAGATCACCGATAGCCTGCTGCGTCTGATGGCCCCCATCCTCTCCTTTACCAGCCATGAGGCCTGGGAGATCTTCCGCGGCCCAAGCCGCGGCGACACCGTCTTTGAGCATGCCGCGGCAGCGCTGCCCACCTTACCCGATGAAGAGGCTTTGCTGGCCCGATGGGCGCTGATTCGTGCGGTACGTGGCGATGTGCTCAAGGCCATCGAAAAGGAACGTGAGGCCGGGCGCGTGGGCTCATCGCTTCAGGCCGGCGTCGAGATACAGGTAGGGGGCGACCGGGCAGCGGCCCTGCAGAGCCTGAGCGACGATCTGCGGTTTGTCATGATCACCTCGGTGGCCCAGCTTGTGGTGCGCAACGACAACGACCCTCAATCGGCAGCCCAGATTAGGGTCTGGGCCGTGGAGGACCCCAAATGCGGGCGATGCTGGCATCTGCGGCCCGATGTGGGATCGCACGCCGCCCACCCGACACTCTGTGGCCGCTGCGTTGAGAACCTCCGGAAACCCTAGCCATGCGCCGATGGCTTAGCCTCGCAGCCCTGGTGCTGCTAGCCGATCAGGCCACCAAATGGCTGGTGCTGCAGACCATACCCCTGGGCGATGTCATTCCCATCACCGACTTCTTCAATCTCGTACATGTCCGTAATCCTGGCGCCGCCTTTAGCTTTCTTGCCGACGCCGGCGGCTGGCAGCGCTGGCTCTTTGCCGTGTTCGCAATTGGCGTCTCAGCCCTGCTGATTTTTATGATGCGTCGGGCCCCGGAACAGCGGCTCTTCTGCTTCGCAGCCGCCTTGGTCATTGGGGGTGCGATCGGCAATCTCATCGACCGTTTGGTGTTCGGTGAGGTCATCGACTTTCTCGACTTCCACTGGCAAGGCTGGCATTGGCCCGCCTTTAATATCGCCGATAGCGGTATTACGCTAGGTGCCTTTCTCATCATCGCCGATGAGTTTCTACGCATGCGCAAACCCCGAGAGGCGACACCGTGAGCCCACTCTCAGACCGGCACATCGTGCTGGGCATCACCGGTGGTATCGCGGCCTATAAGTCGTGCGAACTGGTACGACGACTCCAAGACCACGGAATGAGTGTGCAGGTGGTCATGACCGAGGCCGCGACCCGCTTCGTGTCGGCCATGACCTTTCAGGCCCTCTCGGGACGCCCGGTCTACACCGACGCCTGGGACCCGCGCGTGGCCAACCATATGCCCCATATCGACCTCTCCCGCGAGGCAGACGGCATTCTCGTAGCACCGGCCAGCGCAGACTTTATGGCCCGGCTGGCCCAAGGACAGTCCAACGATCTGCTCACAACCCTTTGCCTGGCGCGCGAGGTGCCGCTGTGGATTGCCCCCGCGATGAACCGCCAGATGTGGCAACACCCCGCGACCCAAGACAATGCCGAACGACTGCGGCGCCACGGCGTTACGCTCTGGGGCCCGGGCCAGGGAAGCCAGGCCTGCGGCGAAGTCGGTGATGGGCGCATGCTGGAGCCGGCCGAGCTCATCGTGCGACTAGAAGCAACATTCGGAGATACCGCCGCCGAGAAGATAGACCGCCAGACGAGTCCTGCGAGCGGCGTGGATAACCTCAGTGGCGCGAAGCCTCCGAGTAGCCGACGGGTACCCCTGCGTGGCCTGCTCGACGGGCGTCGTGTCGTGATCACCGCCGGCCCCACCTTCGAGCCTATCGACCCCGTGCGCGGCATCACCAACCGATCCAGCGGCAAAATGGGCTTTGCCCTGGCCGAGGCGGCCGTGGCCGCCGGGGCTCAGGTAACTCTCGTTGCGGGGCCCGTCTCCCTGGCAACGCCACAGGGGCTGCGCCGCATCGATGTGACGACGGCCATAGAAATGGCGGCTGCTGTGCAGTCTTGCCTTCCCTTAAGCCCCAGAGACCTCTTTATTGGCGTCGCAGCGGTGGCCGACTGGCGGCCCGCAGAGGTGCGCGACGGTAAGATTAAAAAAGACCAGGGCGGTGGGCTCGATGGGCTTGCCTGGATCGAGAACCCCGATATTCTCTCGACCGTGGGCCATCTGCCGCCCGAGGAACGCCCCTACACCGTGGGCTTTGCTGCCGAAACTGGCTCTGAAGAAGACCTGCGTAGTCTGCTTGGACCAAAGCGCGCCCGCAAGGCAGCCAACCTGATTGTGGGCAACCTGGCCGTTCCTACGTTTGGGCAAGACCGGGCCACCCTGGTCTTGTTCGACGGCGAACGCTACACGCCGCTTCAGGCAGATACAAAATCCGCCCAGGCCCATCAGATTATTCTCACGATCGCCCACGCCTTGCGCAACGCCGAAGCGTGAATCGTCGTCTGCGCGAGAACCGAATATCGGTGCCGTCTAGCCCGCCCGTCCCGTGCTGCCAAATCCCCCTGTCCCCCGGGCGGTTGCCTCAAAGCGCTCAACCCTCTCAAAGGCCGCCCGCGCCACAGGCACAATCACCAGTTGGGCCAGCCGCTCGAGTGGCTCAATGGTGAAAGGCGTCTGGCTCCGATTCCAGGCCGAGACCATGAGCGGACCCTGGTAATCGGAATCGATGAGGCCCACGAGATTGCCCAGCACGATGCCGTGCTTATGGCCCAGGCCGCTACGCGGCAAGATGAGACCGGCATAGCCAGGGTCGGCAATAAAAATCGATAGCCCGGTGGGAATGAGTGTCGTCTCGCCCGGGGCCAGAACCAGAGGCGCCTCGATCGCCGCCTTCAGATCGAGACCTGCAGAGCCTGGCGTGGCATAGGTGGGTAGCGCGGTGTCAAGTCGGGGGTCCAGCACGCGGAGTTGAATGGTCAACATGGCCAATCCTATGCAGTCAGCAGTGCGCGCAGCTTCTCGCCATCGCGGGCAAAGCTACGAATACCTTCCGCGAGCTTCTCGGTCGCCATGGCGTCCTCGTTCAACCCAAACCGAAAGTCTTGCTCCTGAAGCGCGGACGCCCCACGGCTGCCAAGACGCCCCGGCGTGCGCGGCCCCAGTTTGCGGGGTGTTAAGGGCGTCTGCACGGGGTCTGCGTTGGGCCCAAGCGCCTCGGCGGGCAAACCCTGCAGCTCTGCAAGCAGCTCCGGGCTGACGGTGAGTAGGTCGCAGCCGGCCAAGGCCAGTACCTGGGCTGCCGACCGAAAACTTGCGCCCATGACTTCGGTGGGAATCCCTCGCGACTGATAGTCACGATAGACACGACGCACAAAGGCCACACCGGGGTCATCGTCTACCGAAGACCAGACCGCCCCACGGGCCTTATGCCAGTCGGTGATGCGGCCCACGAAAGGCGAGATGAGCGTCACCCCCGCATCGGCGCAGGCCTGGGCCTGGACGTCAGAGAATAAGAGCGTGAGGTTGCAGGCAATCCCCTGGTTCTCCAGTACCTGGGCCGCACGAATACCCTCCCAGGTGGCGGCGATCTTGATCAATACCCGGTCGGCCGCAATACCATGGGCCGCATAGTGTTCGATCAGTGCATGGGCATGGGCAATGGTGGCCTGGGTATCAAAGCTCAGCCGCGCATCGACCTCGGTCGAGACCCGCCCCGGAATGATCTTGAGGATCTCTAGGCCAAAGGCCACAAGCAACTGATCCACCGCGTCCGGCGTTCCGCGTACCCGCTGTAACAAGGCCTCGTACTGCGGGTCTACCGCTGCCTTGAGAATCAAACTGGGGTTGGTAGTCGCGTCTTGCGGCGCAAAAGCCCGCATGACGGCAAAGCTTCCGGTGTCGGCCACCACGGTGGTGACTCGCTTTAAGGCATCCAACGCGTTCATAAAATAAAAAGGGCATGAAGAAGAAACAGCCTTCCATCATGCCCGATTCCGCAACGTGGCGCTGATACTCTCAGCACCGCTGCGGCCTTGACAGGACAAAGGCCCCGGGGGCCGAATGTCCTGCCGTGCTGACCTATCAGGTAAGCATGTCTGCCCAGATATTGCGGGCCCAGGCCAAGGCATACTTGCCCTCAACCTCACTGGCCACGCTCGAGAGGCCGCCCGCACCTTTCACAGCCACCATCGTCTTCTGCCCTGCATCGTAGGCATGCACGCTGGCCACATGGACCACATTGGCAGCATCGACAAAGCTGTAGCAGGTATTGGCCATGGTCAAGGCCATTGGCTGACGCCCATTCATGATCTCCACAATGGCCGCAGCAGCTGCCTTGCCATGCTGATTGGCCATGTGGCCCGACTTCGGCATCGCCGGTGCGGAGGCCGTGGCATCGCCAAGCACATGGATGTTCTTGTGTACGGTCGATTCCAAGGTGGTCCAGTCGACACCGCACCAACGATTGTTGACATTCACCAGCCCCGCGGCATTGGCGAGGTTGCCCGCCTTCTGCTCTGGCACCACGTTGAGCACATCGCCCCGCACCCGGTCACCGACTTCGGTGATGAGCGTCTTGTTCTTGACATCGACTTCGCTCACCACCATGTTGGGGGTGTAGGTAATCATGCCGGGATACAAATCGTTCCAGGCTTTCGTAAACAAGCCCTTCTTCGACTGAATATCGGCGTTGCCATCGAGAATGAGCACCTTGCTCTTGGGCTTGGCCTGCTTGAAGTAGCTCGCCACCTGACAGGCCCGCTCGTAGGGCCCTGGGGGGCAGCGATAGGGCGCCTTCGGGATCGACAAAATATAGGTGCCGCCATCGGCCATGGCCTCAAGCTGCGCGCGCAGCGCAACCGTCTGGGCCCCCGCCTTCCAGGAATGCAGCACCACCTTCTGCGCCTCGGCGTTCAGACCATTGATCTTTTCAAACTGAAAGTCGATACCCGGGGAGACCACCAGTCGGTCGTATTGCAGGGTCTGCCCCTTGCGGGTGGTCACGGTCTGCTTGGCGGGATCGATAAGGGTCACTTCGTCTTGTACGACCTTCACGCCGCGACCGGCGAGGGTGTTGTAACTGCGGGTGATCTCATTCATCTTGCGGCTGCCGCCAATCACCAGATTAGAAATCGGGCAGGACACAAACTCGGGCTCACGCTCGATCATGGTGACCTCGATAGCGCCCTCGCTCCACATGGAGATGTACTTGGCCGCCGTTGCGCCCCCAAATCCGCCTCCAATCACCACCACCCGACCAAGCTTCTTCCCACCCGAGCCAATCGAAGGGCCTGTAGAGGCACAACCCGTTAGGCTCGCGGCACCGGCCACCACTGCTGCGCCAGCGCCGGCTTTGACCAGACTGCGGCGCGACTCACTGATTTTTTTTGTCATTTTCTTTTCTCCCCTCGTGGAAACGCGGCCTAGCGGGCCTTTTTCTGGCTCGCAAAAAAGTCCGCCATCAGATTGATCTGATCGTCGGTATAGCCCTTAGCAATCTGGTGCATCAGGGTCGCAGGCTTCTCACCCGACTGAAACGCCTTCATGGTCTGAACAAACCTAGTACGGTCATAGCCGGCAAGTGCCTCCATACCCCCGACACTCTGACCGTTGGTACCGTGACAGTTGGCGCAGTTAGCCGCCAAGTAGCGACCAGCAAGTTGGGTATTGGCTTGGGCCGCCTGGGCAGTCAGAACCAACAACGGCACAGCCAGCAAGGATGCGACTTTTCGCATAGGGTCTCCCTTTCATTGTGATAAACAACCGCCTAGAACCTATTCCAGCAAATAATAAGAATGCACTGCTCAGTGTCAGCGACTTCATGCCTTTATGCAAGTGCCCGCATTGATGCAGCGCAAAAAGTCAACACGCCTCGTGCGCGGGCTAAGAGGGAGCCCCACACACGGCGCAACAACCAGCACGACCACGCGACTTAATCTGAGGCAGCCTCTGCCGCTTCTTTGGGCTTGCGGGACCGCGCTGCCGGCTTGGCCGGTGCAGGAGGTGGGGCGGCCGGCGGGGTCATGGTGGGCTCTTCATCAAACTGCAGCGTCACGGTTTCACCATCTTCTGCGAGGCTCACATCCACACGGCCCCCTTGCACGAGTCGTCCGAACAAGAGTTCATCAGCCAAGGCCTTGCGGATCTTGTCTTGAATAATCCGCTGCATCGGCCGCGCACCCATCGCTGGGTCGAAGCCCTTCTTGGCAAGATACTTACGCAGCGACTCGTCGAACGAGGCCTCCACCTTCTTATCTTGTAGCTGGTTCTCCAGCTCAATAAGAAACTTGTCGACCACACGAAGAATGATCTCTTCATCCAAAGACCGGAATGAGACGATGGCATCGAGCCGGTTGCGAAACTCTGGCGTGAACTGCCGCTTGATCTCCTGCATCTCATCGCCCTGCTCACGACTATTCGAAAAGCCAATCGTGCGCTTATTAAGCATCTCTGCCCCAGCGTTGGTCGTCATGATGATGATCACGTTACGAAAATCGGCCTTGCGTCCGTTGTTGTCGGTCAGCGTGCCGTGGTCCATGACCTGCAGCAAGATATTGAAAATCTCGGGAGGCGCCGTTTCGATTTCGTCGAGCAACAACACCGCATGCGGCTTTTTGGTGATTGCTTCGGTGAGCAACCCGCCTTGGTCAAACCCCACATAGCCCGGGGGCGCGCCAATAAGCCGAGACACTGCGTGACGCTCCATGTACTCGGACATATCGAACCGAACCAGATCAATACCCAGCAAGAAGGCCAACTGCCGGGCCACCTCAGTCTTACCAACCCCCGTGGGCCCGCTAAAGAGGAATGACCCGATGGGCTTCTCAGGCTTACCTAGCCCCGAGCGGGCCATCTTGATGGCAGTGGCTAGGGCCTCGATCGCAGCATCCTGCCCGAAGACCACATTTTTGAGATTGCGGTCTAGGTTGAGAAGAATCTGACGGTCGTCGGTGTTCACGGTCTGCGGCGGCACACGGGCAATCTTGGAGACGATCTCTTCGATCTCAGCCTTGCCAATCGTGCGCTTCTGCTTGCTCTTGGGAAGAATCCGCTGGGCGGCACCTGCCTCGTCAATGACATCAATAGCCTTATCGGGCAGATGCCGATCATTGATATACCGCGCGGAAAGCTCAGCCGCAGCCGTGAGCGCACCGGCCTGATACCGCACGCCATGGTGCTCCTCAAACCGCGACTTCAGGCCCTTGAGAATCTGAATGGTCTGGTCCACCGTTGGCTCGGTAACATCGATCTTCTGGAAACGGCGGGACAGCGCATGGTCTTTCTCGAAGATGCCGCGGTACTCGGTGTATGTGGTGGCGCCAATGCAGCGCAGCTGCCCAGAGGAGAGTGCGGGCTTGAGCAGATTGCTGGCATCAAGCGTACCGCCCGACGCAGACCCGGCGCCGATCAATGTGTGGATCTCATCGATAAAGAGCACGGCGTGTGGGTCGGCCTTGAGCTGCTTGAGTACGGCCTTGAGCCGCTGCTCAAAGTCTCCGCGGTATTTGGTACCCGCCAAGAGCGCGCCCATATCGAGCGAATAGACCGTAGCCTTTTCGAGAATCTCCGGCACGTTGCCTTCGGTGATGCGCCAGGCTAGCCCTTCGGCAATGGCCGTCTTGCCCACACCGGCTTCTCCCACCAGAAGCGGGTTGTTTTTTCGGCGGCGGCAGAGGGTCTGAATGACCCGCTCAACCTCCTGCTCGCGTCCGATGAGGGGATCAATCTTGCCGTTCTGAGCCAGCTTATTGAGGTTCTGGGTGAACTGGTCTAGTGGCGATGGCTGACTCGGCGCCTGGGCGTTGCTGCTTGCGGTGGCCTCGGCCTCAGTGGCCTGGTCTTCGGGCGGCTGATTCGCCGCGGGCGGCGCCTTAGTAATGCCATGGGCAATGTAATTCACCACATCGAGCCGGGTGACGCCTTGCTGATGCAGATAATAGACCGCATGCGAGTCTTTCTCGCCAAAGATCGCCACCAGAACATTCGCGCCGGTAACTTCTTTTTTGCCATTAGAGGTCGACTGCACATGCATGATGGCCCGCTGAATCACCCGCTGGAAACCCAGCGTGGGCTGCGTGTCTACCTCTTCGGAGCCCTGAATCACGGGCGTATTTTCAGAGATGAAGCCTGTGAGGCTCTTACGCAGCACATCAAAATCTACCGCGCAGGCCTTAAGAATTTCGGAGGCAGAAGGGTTGTCCAGCAGCGCGAGCAGAAGATGTTCTACGGTGATGAATTCGTGTCGCTGCTGCCGCGCCTCCACAAAGGCCATGTGCAGACTGACTTCGAGTTCCTGAGAGATCATGCTTCCTCCATCGTGCACTGCAGCGGATGCTGATGCATCCGCGAAAAGCCATTGACCTGCTCGACCTTGGTCTCGGCTACCTCTTTGGGGTACTGACCACAGGCACCGCGCCCCTCTCGGTGCACTTTCAACATCACCAGCGTAGCCCTATCCCGGTCCATCTGAAAGAATTTTTGCAGCACGATGACCACAAATTCCATCGGGGTGTAGTCATCATTCAACAGAAACACGGTGTAAAGAGGCGGTGGCTTGACTTTTGCGGGCTGCCGCTCTAAGACCGGAAGATCCGTCTGCTGCGGGGATGCCGGCGATTTTGATGCCAGGGTGGGAGTCTTGTCAGACATGCCCCGATTCTACGGGGAGAACCGCGTTGGACAAAACCTTCGGCATGCCCTATATTCAGAGGTGGTTTTGCGGCTCGCATGCCCAAAAGGTCTGGCGCGTGGTGCGCGAAGACCGTTGCATTAGTTGCACGGGTTTCAGTACAGTTCTTTGGCCTTCTTGACGTGCGGTTTTTGTAGTTAGTGTTTTTTTGTGAAGGTAGGAAGCGTTTTATGTCTACAGGTACTGTCAAGTGGTTTAACGACGCCAAAGGGTTTGGCTTTATCACCCCCGACGAAGGCGGTGAAGATGTCTTTGCGCATTTCTCGGCAATTCAAACCAGCGGATTTCGTTCGCTGAAAGAAGGCCAGAAGGTGCAGTTTGATATCGTGCAAGGTCCCAAAGGGAAGCAGGCATCGAATATTGTTCCCCAGGGCTAATCCCGAACAGAACAATGTAAAGCCCCGGCAATGCCGGGGCTTTTTTATTTCTACCGCGCTGCGCGCTGCATACAACTTGCGCCACCGAGCCTGCCACGCGGTCCAGCGCGGCGCATGCTAGGCGCGTTACATCTGTGAAATCATGACATCGCCAAAGCCCGAACAAGACACCTGGGTTGCGCCGTCCATGAGTCGGGCAAAGTCGTAGGTAACCTTCTTGGTGGTGATTGCCTTCTCCATGGCAGTAATCACGAGATCCGCCGCCTCTACCCAGCCCATATGCCGCAGCATCATCTCGGCCGAGAGAATCAACGAGCCAGGATTCACATAGTCTTTACCTGCATATTTTGGCGCTGTGCCATGGGTGGCCTCGAACATCGCCACGGTGTCTGACAGGTTGGCACCCGGCGCAATGCCGATTCCTCCCACCTGCGCCGCGAGGGCATCGGAGACATAGTCGCCATTGAGATTGAGGGTGGCGATCACGCTGTACTCCGCCGGGCGCAGAAGAATCTGCTGTAAGAAGGCGTCGGCGATCGAATCCTTCACCACGATTTCATTGCCGGTCTTGGGATTCTTAAAGCTGCACCAGGGGCCGCCGTCGATCGGCTTGGCACCAAACTCCTTTTGGGCCAGGGCATAGGCCCAGTCACGAAAACCGCCTTCGGTGAACTTCATGATGTTGCCCTTGTGTACGATCGTGACGGAGGGCTTGTCGTTATCGATCGCATACTGCATGGCCTTACGCATCAGCCGCTCGGTACCTTGGCGCGAGACGGGCTTAATGCCAATGCCCGAGGTCTCCGGGAAGCGAATCTTCTTTACCCCAAACTCTTTGAGCAGGATATCGATGAGCTTCTTGGCCTCGGCCGACTCTGCCGCATATTCAATACCGGCGTAGATGTCTTCAGAGTTCTCCCGAAAGATCACCATGTCGGTCTTCTCAGGCTCCTTTAAGGGGCTCGGCACCCCTTTGAAGTAGCGCACTGGGCGCAGGCAGACATAGAGATCGAGTTGCTGGCGCAGGGCCACATTCAGGGAGCGAATACCACCTCCCACCGGGGTGGTGAGCGGGCCCTTAATGGAGACAACATAGTCCTTCAAGGCAGCAAGGGTCTCGTCGGGCAGCCAGACATCGGGGCCATAGACGCGGGTGGACTTCTCCCCGCAGTAGATCTCCATCCAGGAGATCTTGCGCTTTCCCCCATAGGCCTTCGCGACCGCGGCATCCACGACCTTGATCATCACAGGAGAGATATCGACGCCTGTGCCGTCCCCCTCAATGTACGGAATGATGGGCTCGTCCGGCACATTCAGTGAGAAATCGGGGTTGACCGTGATCTTCTGGCCACGACTGGGCACAACGATCTTGCTAGACATAGAGCAGTCTCCTCTGGGGAAGGTTTGATGAATTGGAATTCCTGAGAGTTTACGACAGGGCGTTGCACCGGCTGGATTCGCCTTGCCCTAATTGCGCCCATGGTTTTGGGGGTAGTCTCCCTAACCACCCAAGGGAAATTAATTTATGAAAATATTCAAAGAATTACAGCCACAAAAACAAAAAAGAACGGCCTATAGTTCCATTGCGGATCATGTTGACCGTAACTTCTTATTAAACGAGGATCGAATGAAAACTCTGATCGCTGCTGTAACGCTTGGCCTTTTCAGCGCTGTGACCATCGCTCAAACCGCGCCCGCTGCTCCTGCAAACAAGCCTGCGGTTGACTGCAAAGATGCTAAGAACAAAGACGCTGCGGAGTGCAAGAAGAAGTAATCCGTAAAGGGGGCCTTCCCCCTTTTACCATCGGGCCCTGCGAACCGTTCGCAGCCCGCTGGGATGCTGTCTGAGCGGGCCTCCATCAATCGGAGGGCCCGCTTTTTTTTCGGTGTTCCCCACGCAGCCATCTATGTCTCTGTCGTCTTCGAAGTCTCGTCTCTCCCGGGTCCTTACCTGGATCCTCGTTGTGTTGCTCAGCGTATGGCTGATCGCCACCCTCAGCCGCCAGGCATTTGGCCAGGCAGCAGCGACATCCCCTGCGAAGCAGGGCAGCATAAGTCTCTCGCTAAAAGGCGCGACACTCTCCGCGGAACTGGCCGATACCCCCGACCGCCGATCGCGTGGGCTCATGTACCGAACCGACCTTAGTCTGAACGAGGGGATGCTTTTCATTTTTGACCAGGCCGAACGGCACTGCATGTGGATGCGCAACACCCCTCTGCCCCTCTCCGTGGCCTTTGCCGACGCGGCAGGGCGAATTATCAATATCGCCGATATGGCGCCCTTTACGGAGACCGCCCACTGCGCTGCCAAGGCTGCGGTCTATGCGCTGGAAACCCGCCAGGGGTGGTTCTCCCGACACCAACTCGGGCCGGGAGACAGGATTGAGGGGCTACCCCCCCGTCGCTAGCAGCGAGGCAACAGAACCCCGATACGATCTTGCTGTAGGTGGAGGCAGCAGGAGCTTTTTAGGCGTACTGCCCAGCCACGAAATCCCAATGCACCAGAGACCAGAAGGCACCAAGATAGTCTGGGCGACGGTTACGGTAGTCCACATAATAGGCATGCTCCCAGACATCACAAGTCATGAGAGGCTTATCGCTGGTGGTAAGCGGTGTCGCCGCATTGCTCGTATTGACGATCTCTAGGCTGCCATCGGACTTTTTCACCAACCATGTCCATCCTGAGCCGAAGTTGCCAATGGCGCTCTTGGTGAAGGCCTCTTTGAACGCGTCGAAGCTGCCCCACTTGGCGTTGATCGCCGCTGCCAAAGCGCCCGTAGGCGTACCGCCGCCTTTGGGCGAGAGGCAATGCCAGTAAAAGGTGTGGTTCCATACCTGTGCCGCGTTGTTAAACACCCCACCAGAGGCCTTCCGAACAATATCCTCGAGGCCTGCGGACTCAAACTCGGTGCCCTTGATCAGGTTGTTGAGATTGGTCACATAGGCCTGGTGGTGCTTGCCATAGTGGTACTCCAGGGTCTCTTTCGAAATGTGCGGGGCAAGGGCATCCATCGCGTAGGGCAAAGCAGGCAGAACATGTTCCATGGGGGAATCTCCGAAAGGTTGAGGAATGAGACTACGAGCAGACCATCGTTCGTAGAAGAAGAGAAGTTCGTATTATCGACAAAAGGAAGGCGCTAGTCGGTACGGGGTTTGCCCTCAGCCGACTCGATTCCCTCAATCCGCGCCCGGGCTTTGCCATCGGCAAACGCCAGCGAGACGGCCTGGTCGGCCGTAAGTGACTCAATCGAGACAACCGGCCGCCCGGCGGCATCAAAAACAAGGGCATAGCCGCGAGACAAGACCGCGGTGGGATCGAGTGCACGCAACCGCGCCGAGAGTCCCGAGAGTTGGCCGCGCGCTGCGTCAAGGCGATGCCCCCCCAGCCGCAGAAACCGTTCTGCCTGACGCACCCACTGCAACTTCTGTAGCGCGAGCCGTGACCGCGGGTTGGGCAGTGTCATCGCGGCGCGATCGATCTGCTGCTGGGCGATCGCCAGGCGCCGTTGCATGGCAGAGGCCTGGGCCGACCCCAAGGCCTGTAGCATCTGAACAAAGGCCTCCTCCCGCTGGCTTGCCCAAAGCGCTGCCGCGGTCGGCGTGGCAGCGCGGTGGTCAGCGGCGAGGTCGACCAGACTCAGATCGGTCTCATGGCCCACCCCCGCCACCGTGTACACAGAACACTGGGCCACCGCACGCACCAGACGCTCATCATTAAAGGCCCAGAGATCCTCAAGGCTGCCGCCTCCGCGGGCGATGATGAGTAGGTCAATCTCGGCCTGCGCAGCCCGCCCCAGGGCCGATAACAAGGCGGCGGGAGCCTCGGCGCCCTGTACCAGGGATGCAAAAACGATGACCTCAAGCCGGGGCGCATGATTTGTCAGGGTCACCAGCACATCCCGGAGGGCCGCCGCCCCCAGCGAGGTGACGACGCCAATCCGACTGACCCGTGGAGGGAAGGCCTTCTTGCGTGCGGGATCGAAAACGCCGTCGGCCTCCAGCAGGCTCTTTAGGCGCTGGAATCGCTCAAAAAGAGAGCCCAGGCCCGCCTGGGCCATCGACAGCACACGCACCTGAAACTCGCCCTTC
>CAZKWK010000024.1:14005-19005 GCA_964556335.1 uncultured Bordetella sp.
CCGGCACCACGCGCAGTTCGACCTGCATCCCTTCTGCCGGCCGAAACGCCAGACCCGCGGCCTCCCGTCGAAACAGTACCGCCCGCAGACTCGCCTGGGAATCTTTAAGCGTGAGATACCAGTGGCCACTGGCCGCCTGCATGACCTGGGAGAGCTCGGCGTTAAGCCGAACCAAAGGAAACTTCTGGCCGATGGCCTGAGACACCAGGCGATTGAGCCCGGAAACACTCAACAAAGGCAGGTCGGACTCGGTCAAATGCGCGCTCCTACAGGGCTAGAATGCTGTCACTTCTCCACAGCGCCCGTTATACCGTGGTTTTGAAGGGGCTTTGGATTGCAAGCCAAGAACTGGCCGGGCTTTGCAGGCCGCCCCTGCCGGGAGAGCCGCAGGAAATTTTGTAACCCATTGATTAAAAATAAGAAAAAATTTTTCATCCGGAAATTCCAGAATGCTTACCCCAAATCTGTTACGTAACGCAAATCGCCGAACGGCTCGCCGTTTCGCGGCGCCCGTGCGGAGCAGCATTCTCTCCACAGAGTTATCCACAGGCCAGCCATGACCCCGTCGGTGCTAGAGATTCTGACCCATCGCCTGGCGGACAGACTCTGGCACCGGTGGTTTGGGGGGGCGTTTAAGAGTCCCTGGGAGGCCCATCTGACGCCGCCGACCAACCGCTTAGCGCAGATACGGCAGAGGCGTGGGCGCCTTCTGGCAGATCTTGTCTGGGTGCTCCTGCGCCCTCTCCTCCCCTGGCTCGCGCGGGTCACGGCCTGGGTTGCCCGCAGGCGACTGAGGCAGCAGCAGACAGCCCCGCGCGCGCCCTCAGGTCAGTCGATCGCTATTGGCAACTGGATTGCGGGCGGGGGCGGGAAGACGCCTCTCTGCATCGCGCTTGCCTTAGAACTACGGGCCCGCGGACTGACTCCCGCAATAGTGAGCCGCGGCTATCGGGCCCGTGCTGCAGACGCAGAGCCTGGAGCTATTGGCGTAGGTAGGCGAACCAGGGTGCTCCAACCCGAAAGCCTCTCGCGTATTTCGCCGGCGGCGGCTGGCGACGAGGCCTGGCTGATGGCCTGGCGCACCGGCTGCCCCGTGGGTGTGGGCGCAGACCGAAAAGCCGCCGCCGACGCAGCACTCACGCTCTACCCCGATATCGATGTCTGGCTCTTGGATGATGGGCTCTCTCAGACAAGCATGCGGCCAGACCACCGGGTCTTGGTCCTCGACGCGCGCGGCCATGGCACTGGTCAGCCCATGCCGGATGGACCCCTTCGCGGCGCCTGGCCGCCACCGCCCGGCCATACACCCGATACCATCGTGGCACCGGCAGGCCTCGATATCTCCGGGATCACCGCCGATTTACCGGGTCTTCCGCCCCATTGCATGGCCCGCGATACCCGGCCTGCGCAGTGGCTGCGATTCCCATGGAGCCCACTGCAGGACCGGCCACTTGAGAAAACCGCGCAGTCTCTTTCAGACGCCACAGGGCTGCAGCCCGAAACACTCGATGTCCTTGCGGGCCCCCCGCCTGCCACGCTCTTAGAAAACGGGCCCCTTCTTGCGATTGCTGGCATCGCACAGCCCGAGGTCTTTTTTCAAATGCTGCGCGACCTTGGCCTGCCGCTGATAGACACCCTCAGCCTCCCCGACCATGCACCTGAGATATTTCCATCGCTCCTGCGATGGAAAGCCGCCCATCCCTTCATGACAACACCCAGCATCGTGATGACCGAAAAAGATGCCGTAAAATTCGCCTGGGAGTTGCGTCAGGCAGAGCGCGGGCGACATCAGGGTGACAGCAGTCTGTCCCTCCTTGGGTCTCCCCATCCGCACTGGTGGGCTGTTCGCCTTCAGAGCCATCTTCCCGAAGACTGGTTGCGCAAAATCACAGAGTCCCTCAAACAGCCACCACGCCTGCTGTAAAGGCAGGCAGAGAGAAAGGGCATCCATGGACGGCAAGCTTCTCGAAATACTTGTGTGCCCCAGCTGCCATGGCGGGCTGCAGTGGGCCCCGGGCAGGCAGATGCTGCTCTGCCCTGCTGAGCGACTGGGCTACCCGGTGGTGGACGGCATCGCACATCTACTCGAAGAAGAGGCGCTCGCCGTGCCCGACATTGGCGTTGCCGATGCCGCACGCGACGACTAAGGCACCCATCCACGTGCCTGCAGATTTCTGGGTCTGCATTCCCGCGCGGCGGGCCTCCACGCGACTTCCCGATAAACCCTTGGCGGATCTCGCCGGCTGGCCTATGGTGCTCTGGACGGCCGCTGCAGGCATGCAGTCCGGCGCGAGGCGCGTGATTGTCGCGACCGACGACGCAGAGATATTCGACTGTGTGATGCAGGCGGCCGAAGACGCGGCAGCAGGGCGACCCGCGCTGCCCTGCCCGCCCCCTCTTGTGACACCGCCCCGCTCCCATCATGCAGCGGTGCCGACTGCGTCGTCCGCCTCACCCAGGCACCAGCCGCAACTCGAAGCGACACTCACCCGCGCGGACCATCCCACCGGCACCGATCGACTCGCCGAGGTTGCCCAGCAGTATGCGGCGCAGCCGGAACAGATCATCGTAAACCTCCAAGGCGACGAGCCCCTCATGCCCCCTGGCCTACTCGCCCAGGTTGCCCAGCGACTCGCCAACGATTCCCGTGCCTCGGTGGCGACGGCGGTCTGCCCCATCTCCGATGCCCACGAAGTCTTCTCGCCGCATGTCGTGAAAGTCGTCTGCTCAGCGGAGGGCCATGCCCTCTATTTTTCACGGGCACCGATCCCCTTTTGGCGAGACGCATGGGGCATCAGCGCGAGACCATCAGGCGAGCAGCGCCTACCCGCCGATGGCCCGTATCTGAGGCACCTGGGCCTCTACGCCTATCGTGCTGGCCCCCTTCAGGACTACAGCCGCTGGCCCGAGAGCCCCCTGGAGCCCATCGAGAAACTCGAGCAGCTACGCTGGCTTCATCATGGCCACACCATCGCGGTGGAATGGCTCGCCGAGCCACCGCCGGCCGGCGTGGACACGGCCGAAGACCTCGCATCTGTACGGCAACTGCTGTCCTTACGGGCATCGGCCGGCCTATAATCGGCCAGACGAATAACAACGACCCAGGCACGGGGGGAGACAGTAGATCATGCGCATTATTCTTTTGGGCCCACCGGGCGCGGGCAAGGGTACGCAGGCAACCTTCATCAAAGAGAAATACGGCATCCCCCAGATCTCTACCGGAGACATGCTTCGGGCTGCCGTGAAGGCGGGCACGCCGCTTGGCGTGGCCGCAAAAAAAGTGATGGATTCGGGCGGACTGGTGAGCGACGAGATAATTATCAATCTCGTCAAGGAGCGACTCACCGCCCCTGACTGTCAGTCGGGCTATCTGTTTGATGGTTTCCCGCGCACCATCCCACAGGCGGAGGCGATGAAGTCTGCTGGGGTCAAAATTGATGCCGTTCTCGAAATTCAGGTTCCCGACCAGGACATCATCGACCGCATGAGCGGCCGTCGTGTTCATGTGGCGAGCGGCCGCACCTACCATGTGAAATACAACCCCCCGAAGCACGAAGGCAAAGACGATGTCACGGGCGAGCCCCTCATTCAGCGTGACGACGACCAAGAGGCCACGGTACGCAAGCGTCTTGAGGTCTATCACCAGCAGACCAGACCGCTTGTTGACTTCTATGACGCCTGGGCTGCCACCGGTCAGGCCGCAGCGCCAAAGCTCATTAGCATCTCGGGAACCGGCAGCGTCGAAGCGATTACGGCGCGGGTGCTTTCTGCACTGGCCTGATCGCTGAATCCACCAGACAGGCCTCCACCATGGGTAGGCCGTTATCACGGGCAAAGCCGCAGACAAAGTCCCAGGCCATGGGCTCGAGTTCTTGAAGCCGGGTATCCACGGCCACGCACTTGATACCTGCGACAACCACCGGCTGGGCGTAAGGGGAGTATCCCACCGCCGCCGGGGTGGATGATCCCGAGGCGCGGTAGCCAGGCCGGAAGGGCGCCATCACCCCCGCGAGCCGTTCGGCCCAGTCACTCGGACGAAAGCTGCCACCGGCTGAGGTCTGGCCTTGGATCAAGAACAACCGCGGTTCGGCAGCCATGTAAGTCTCATAAATAAAGCGGTATCCTAGCAGTTTATAGCCCAATTGTTGCGATGCAGCTTAATCCTTCCCCCCTAATGAATACCTATGCGCGCCTGCCGGTGGCCTTAAGCCACGGCGAAGGAAGCTGGGTCTGGAGCACCGACGGTCGCCGGTATCTCGATGCCCTCTCGGGTATCGCCGTCAACACCCTCGGCCACAACCACCCGCGGCTCACCGCGGGGCTGCGCGACCAGGTGGGTCGACTCATTCACACCTCCAACATCTATGGCATTCCACTGCAGGAGCAGCTCGCCGCGCGGCTGGTGGCGCTATCAGGAATGACCAATGTCTTTTTCTGCAACTCTGGGCTCGAGGCCAACGAGGCGGCGATTAAACTTGCCCGCAAGCACGGACACGTCAAGGGGTTTGACTTCCCTAAGATCATCGTCTTCGAAGGCGCCTTTCATGGACGATCTCTGGCCACGCTCTCGGCGACGGCCAATCCCAAGGTACACAAAGGCTTTGAGCCACTGGTGGAAGGCTTCATTCGGGTGCCGCTCAACGACATGGCCGCTGTCCGCAACACGCTTGTAGCGCATCCCGACGTGGCCGCAGTCTTCCTCGAGTCGATTCAGGGAGAGGGCGGTATTCGCCCGGCCCAGATCGCCTTTCTTAAGGCCTTGCGCGGCTTTTGCTCTGACCACGATGTTTTACTGATGCTCGACGAGGTCCAGTGTGGCATTGGCCGCACAGGTAAATGGTTCGCACACCAATGGGCAGAGGTGTTGCCCGATGTCATGCCGCTGGCAAAGGGCTTGGGCTCAGGCGTGCCCATTGGGGCGGTGGTCGCCCATGGCAAGGCTGCACACCTGTTCGAACCCGGAAACCATGGCACCACCTTTGGGGGCAACCCGCTGGCCA
>CAZKWK010000025.1:0-18867 GCA_964556335.1 uncultured Bordetella sp.
CATCTGGGGCTCCTGCGGGCCCGTCTGGCGCCGCTCGCGCAGAACCTGCCCGCATTCTCCCAGATTGACACGATGGTCTATGAGATCCAGCACGACCTTTTTGACCTGGGCGGAGAACTCGCCTTGCCCGACCATGCGGTGCTGGCCCACGACCGGCTGCTGCGGCTTGACGACTGGATTGCGGCGCTCAACGCCGACCTGCCCCCCCTAAAGGAGTTCATCCTGCCTGCTGGTAGTGAGGCCACGGCGATTGCCCATGTGGCCCGCACCGTGGCACGCCGCGCCGAGCGCAGCCTCGTGGCCTTAGACCATGCCCAAGACCGGGCGGGCCTGCCGCGGCCCCGCGATGTTTTGCGTCATTATCTCAATCGGCTTTCCGACCTTCTTTTTGTCATGGCCCGGGCCATTAGCCGGGCCCAGGGGCTCTCCGATGTCTGCTGGAGAAACGATGCCCGCCAGCGCGCAGGCTGACGGCGCCCGCAGGTAAATGGCAGTCCGCGATAGCCCACTGCGGGCGGGCTGCGGGGGGAGGCGGGTAGAATAGGGGCCACTATGACAGTGACCTCCAACCTTCGTATCCGCGAAATCAAAGAACTCGCCACACCCGATCAACTGGTGGCCGAGGTACCCCTTACGCCCGTGGCCGCACAGACTGTGACCCAGGCGCGTCATGCCATCCACCGCATCCTGCATGAGATGGACGATCGGCTTCTGGTGATCATCGGGCCCTGTTCGATTCATGATCCTAAGTCTGCCTTGGAGTATGCGCACCGCCTGGTGGACCAGCGGCAGCGATTTGCCAAAGATCTTGAGATCGTGATGCGGGTCTATTTTGAGAAGCCCCGCACCACCGTGGGCTGGAAGGGCCTCATCAACGACCCGCACCTCGACAATACCTTTGATATCAACACCGGGTTGCGACGCGGGCGCGAGATTCTCGCCCAGATCAATGAACTGGGGCTGCCCGCGGGGGTGGAGTTTCTCGATGTCATCTCACCGCAGTACATCGCCGATCTGGTCTCTTGGGGCGCTATTGGTGCGCGTACCACCGAGTCGCAGGTGCATCGCGAGCTCGCCTCGGGTCTGTCGTGCCCCGTGGGGTTTAAAAACGGCACCGATGGCAATCTGAAGATCGCCTTCGATGCGTTGAAGGCAGCCTCTCATCCGCATCATTTTTTATCGGTCACGGGCGATGGCCACTCGGCTATCGTCTCCACCATGGGCAACGAAGACTGCCACGTTATTCTCCGGGGCGGCAAGGCCCCCAACTACGATGCGGCCAGCGTAGAGGCGGCCTCGCGGGATGCTGCGGCCGCGAATCTGGCCAGCCGGCTGATGATTGACTTGAGCCATGGCAATTCCAGTAAGAAGCCGGAGAATCAGCTACCGGTCTCCAAGGCCATTGCAGACCAGCTTGCCCAGGGTGAGGAGCGGATTTTTGGGGTCATGGTCGAGAGCCACCTTGTCCATGGCCGGCAAGATCTGCAGCCAGGACAGATGCTCGCCGATCTTACGTATGGCCAGAGCATCACCGATGGATGTATCGGCTGGGAAGACAGCCTCGTGGTCTTAGAAACGCTCGCCGCCGGGGTGCGGTCGCGGCGCGTGGCCTTGGCCCAGGCGGCCTGATGGTTTAGGTGTCTCGCGCGCCCACACTGCGAGTAACACTCCCCAGTATCCGGGGTCCGCGGGCGCCTGTCACCCGCGGAAGATTTCCGGCCCGCCCCGAAACACAGCAGTAGGCAAGCCAGGCAAAGGCGGCTGCCTCGACCTCTTGCACCGGCCAGCCGAGCGCCTCGGTGGTCTGCAGATCCGCAGTGCAACCGACCGCACGACAGGCCTCTTGCAGCGCCTGCCGCAGTACCGGGTTTTTGGCGCCGCCTCCGCAGAGATAAAGGGCCTCTGTGTCTGGAGGAATCTCCGCAGCCACGGTCTGGGCGGTCAGCGCCACCAGGCTCGCCTGCACCTGTGCGTTAGAGAGCGCGGTGGCCTCCCTGTCACCGGCCAGCATGCGCTCTGCCGCATGGCGGGCCAGCATGGTGTCGAGCCAGTGGCTATTGAACTGGTCTCGCCCCGTGCTCTTGGGCCCACGTTGGGCGAAGTACGGATCTGCGCGCATGAGCGCGACCAGACTATCTACCGGGGCTGCCTGGCTGGCGAGTCGGCCGTCGATATCAAAGTCGGTACCCAGCACCCGTTGGGCCCAGAGATCGAGCAGCATATTTGCCGGACCCGTGTCAAAGCCCACGACGTCGGGCGTCGCGGAGGTCTCTTCACTGTCGAGGGTCTGCCGACGAATGAGGGTGACATTGGCGATGCCACCGAGGTTGACCAATGCGGTCTGCCGGGCTGGCAGAAAACGGGTCATGACTTCATGAAAGAGGGGCACCAGCGGGGCGCCTTGTCCGCCCGCGGCGAGATCGGCGGTGCGAAAGTCCGAGACGACCGTGAGGCCAGTCTGCTCGGCAATCCATGCCGGCGCATTAATCTGCAGCGTAAGTCCCTCGGCGGGCCTGTGGAGCACGGTCTGACCATGTACGCCGATGGCTTCTATGGGGCCGAGAGACCTCCAGGCAGATTCCCGGCTGCGTACTAACGACGATATGGCCCGAGCCAGTGCGACGCCGGCCTCCGCGGAGCGTCCTAAGGCGTCGGGCAGTGTGGGGTCGTGCAGGGATGTGCAGAGCGCGCGCAGCGGGGCCGGAAAGTCCGCCTGGGCAAAGTCTAGGCGGCGCACCTGCGCGCCTTCGACCGCAATCAGGCTCAGATCAATGCCATCCATACTGGTGCCGGTCATGACCCCGGCAAAGAGCCTTGGAGTTGCAGGTAGCGCGCTTTTGCCCGACAGCGGGGCAACCATGGCCGAAATCTCTCGCCTAGCGCTGCGCAGCGAGCGTCGTGGGGGACGCTGTGGCGGAGGATGACCGGGCCGGCGATGCGGCAGGAGGGGTTGGCGGCTGCTGACTCTCCGCCGTGTTGACGCTGTCTAAGAGCGTGAGTCGCTTGCGAAGGTCTTCGGCAACCACCAGAAACCGCTCGAGCGCCTCGCCACTGAGACTCGGCACCTGGGGATTCTCTTGGGCAATGCGGATAGGATCGATAGACCGGCCCTGCACGCGAAATTCATAGTGGAGGTGGGGCCCGGTGGCCCAGCCCGTGGCCCCTACATAGCCAATCACCTCGCCCATCCGTACCTCGCGGCCCACGGTCATACCCGGGGCGAATCCTGAGAGGTGCGCATAGTAGGTGCTGTAACGGGCGTTATGCTGAATTTCAACGCCATTGCCATAGCCACCGTTCCATCCGCGATTGGTAATCACACCATCGGCCACCGACCGCACGGGTGTGCCAATGGGCGCGGCATAGTCCACCCCCCGGTGGGCACGCGGGTCACCAAAGAGCGGGTGGAGCCGATAGCGCGAAAAGCTCGAACTGATTCGCGTAAACCGAAGGGGCGCAGCCAGAAATCCCCGTTTCACCGATTTGCCTTCCGCGTCGTAATAGTTGCCGCGCGCGGTGCCCTGCGGGTTGAAGAACAATGCCTCATAGGGTGTACCCGAGGCCTCGAAACGGACGGCCACGAGGCGATAGTCCCCAATCTCACGGCCTGCAACCTTGCGGTTCTCGTAGATCACCCGCACCTTGTCGCCGGGTTTCACCTGACGTCGAAAGTCGAGGTCGGATTCAAAGAGGTTGACCACATCTTCGGTAATGGCATTCGGCACGCCGGCCTGGTCCATCGCGCCGAAGAAGGATTCGCCGACCAGCACCGACCGGTGCTCGGTCTGCACCTCCGCGCCAAGCTTCCCGGTGCGGGTCGAAAAACGGCCCTGTCCGGTGCGCTCCATCACCCAGGCATCCAGACCATCCATGAGCTGAAGCCGCAGCAGGGACCCGTTGAGGTCGGTATGTACCAGGGCCGTCTTACCCACATTGGCCCGCAGAATCTGATTGTGGGCCTTGTCCGCCATTAAGAAGGTAAGCGCGTCACGGTCTTCCACCCCAAGCCGCTCGAGTAGGCGGGCCATGGTGTCGTCCTTACGCACCTCGTCTTCGCGCGCGAGTTCTAGCCCATGGCTGGCAAGGGCCTCGAGCTGATCTTGAAGCGTGGGGGTGGGAAGCTCCTGCACAATAGGGGTGCTGAGCATTCGCGATTCCGCCTCGGTGACGGTGGAAATGCCTAGGCTGGTGATGACCACCATCACCAGGCCAAACCCCGCTGTGCCGAAGGTCCAGAGTCTGAGCGTTCGGAGTCGCATAGCCTTAAAATTGTAGTCTTTTCACTCTAAGCCTTCCATGAACCCGCCTCTCACTGCCCCTGGGCCGCAGACAACCCCCTCTCCCCGTGTGCCGCCCGGCGCAGCCTCCGATCGCCCTCATGGCGCTGAGGGGCGCCAGTATTCTTCTGGTGTCGAGGCAGCCATGGCGGTCATCGCCCGGGGCAGCGAAGAGATTCTGGTGGCGGAGGAACTCCAGGCCAAGCTTGCTCGGGCCGAGGCCTCGGGTACCCCTTTGCGGGTCAAGCTCGGACTCGACCCCACTGCGCCTGATCTGCATCTCGGGCACACCGTGGTGCTCAATAAACTGCGGCAACTGCAAGACCTCGGTCACCAGGTCATCTTCCTGATCGGTGATTTCACCGCCCTGATCGGTGATCCTACGGGGCGAAACGCCACGCGCCCCCCTTTGCGTCCTGAGGATATTGCAACCAACGCCCAGACCTACTTTCGTCAGGCAAGCCTGATTCTCGATCCGGAAAAAACCGAGATCCGCAAGAATTCGGAATGGTGTGAGCCGTTGGGGGCCCACGGCATGATCAAACTCGCCGCCCAGGCCACGGTGGCCCGCATGATTGAGCGTGATGACTTCACCAAGCGATATAAGGCCGGCACACCCATTTCGGTCCATGAGTTTCTCTATCCCTTGTTGCAGGGCTACGACTCCGTGGCGTTGCGGGCGGATCTCGAGCTCGGCGGGACAGACCAGAAGTTCAATCTCTTAATGGGCCGAGAATTGCAGCGTACTGCCGGCCAGGAACCCCAGTGCGTGCTCACCATGCCACTTCTCGAGGGGCTCGATGGGGTAGAGAAGATGAGTAAGAGCAAGGGCAATTACGTGGGTATCACCGATGCCCCCGCCGAGATGTTCGGCAAGCTCATGTCGATTTCCGACGATCTCATGTGGAAGTACTTTCTGCTGCTCTCCTTTCGGCCCCTGGCCCAGATCGAGGCACTGAAAGCGGAGGCCGCGGCAGGGCGCAATCCCCGCGACATTAAGGTCGACCTCGCGCTGGAGATTGTGGAGCGGTTCCATTCCCGCACAGCCGCAGAAGCCGCGCTGGCCGACTTTGAGGCACGATTCAAGCAGGGAGAGATCCCGCAAGACCTCCTCGAAGTCGCGGTGGGCGTGGGGCCCGTCGGCATTGTTCAGGCCCTCAAGCAGGCGCAGTTGGTGGCCTCCTCAAGCGAGGCAGTGCGGAGTATCGAACAGGGTGGGGTGCGACTCAATGGCGACAAGGTCACCGATCGCACCCTCGAATTGACGGCGGGCGCCTATGTTTTACAGGTGGGCAAGCGCCGATTTGCCAAGGTCATTATTCAGGCGGCGTGAGGCACGCCGTGCGATACAGAGGAACCGTGTGACATGACAGCTACGAATATGCGTGCGACGCAGCCCGCGTCGGTCTCCCCGCCTCAGAAGCGACGCTTTCTGGCCCTGGCCCTCATCACCATTGCAGCGGTCTACTTTCTTATTTTGGTGGGTGGTTCGGTACGCGCATCGGGCGCGGGCATGGGCTGCCCAGACTGGCCGCTCTGTTTCGGCCAGTTTATTCCCCCCACTTCTGAGGCACAGCTTCCCCCTGACTGGCGGGTCACCTACGCCGATCGAGGCTACGACACAGCCGACTTCGACCCGGTGAAGACCTGGACGGAATACATCAATCGTCTTGTGGGTGTGGTGATTGGTCTGCTGGTGATTGCGACTGCTGCTGCGGCCTGGCCCTATCGTCGCGCGGATGCGGCGGTTTTTTGGTCTGCCGTAGGAGCCCTCTTCTTTGTGGGGCTCAATGGCTGGATCGGGTCGCAGGTGGTCGCGAGTAACCTGCGCCCGGTCATGATTTCGATGCACATGCTCCTGGCCTTTTTTGTTCAGATGTTTCTCATCTATGCCGCCGTGCGGGCATGGGCGCCATCCCTCGGCGGCTTGCAGGCCAATACCCACGGCCAGCAACTGCCTTCCTGGTTCAAGGGCCTGGTTCTGTGGACTCTGGTGGCGCTCACCGTACAGATCTTTCTGGGCATACAGATTCGCGAGAGTGTTGATCTCATCTCGCGACTCTCCACCGACCTCAGCCGTGATCAGTGGATTGAGGCGGTCCCCTGGATTTTCTATGTCCATCGTTCGTTCTCTTGGGTGGTCCTGGGGCTCTGCGGCTGGCTGCTGTGGCGGGTGCATCAGAGCCCGTTGCGGCATTCGTCGGCGGGTCCCGCGCTGCGACTCCTGGTGGTATTGGTGGTCTTTGAAATGTTGCTCGGCGCCGCGCTCAACTACCTCGGCTTCCCCTTGATCGCCCAGCCGGTGCACCTCTTGGCAGCCCACCTGATTTTTGGATTGCTCTGGTTCCTCTGGGCGCTGCTTAAAGTCACGCAGCAGCAAGGCAGCACCGCCGCGCCGACGCCTCGTGCTCCTTCTGTGGTCTCGCCCCTTTCTTCTTGATACAGGATCGTTATGTTTTCTCTTCAACAGACCTTTGCCCAGACCGACCCCGAAGTAGCCGCTGCTATTGCGGCGGAAAATCGCCGGCAGGAAGACCATATTGAGCTCATCGCCTCTGAGAATTACGCCAGCCCGGCCGTTATGGCAGCGCAGGGCTCGCAGCTCACCAACAAATATGCCGAGGGCTATCCCGGCAAGCGCTACTACGGGGGCTGCGAGCATGTCGATGTGGTCGAGCAACTGGCCATCGATCGGCTCAAGCAGCTCTATGGTGCCGAGGCCGCCAATGTGCAGGCCCACTCGGGCGCCCAGGCCAATACCGCGGTGTTTCTGGCCTTTTTGAATCCCGGCGACACCATCATGGGTCTCTCCTTAGCAGAAGGCGGGCACCTGACCCATGGCATGCCGCTCAACCTGTCGGGAAAGTGGTTCAAGGTCGTGCCCTATGGGCTCAATGACAAAGAAGAGATCGACTACGACCGTATGGAGGCGCTGGCCCGAGAGCACAAGCCCAAGCTGCTCATTGCAGGGGCCTCTGCCTATTCCTTAAGAACCGACTGGGCCCGCTTTGCCCGCGTGGCCAAAGAGATCGGCGCAGTCTTTATGGTTGATATGGCCCATTATTCGGGCCTCATTGCCGCGGGGGTCTACCCCAACCCGGTGCCCCATGCCGATATCGTCACCTCAACGACCCACAAGAGCCTGCGTGGCCCGCGGGGCGGCATTATCCTCATGAAGGCGGAGCACGAGAAGGCAATTAACAGCGCCATCTTTCCGGGCATCCAGGGTGGGCCGCTCATGCATGTCATCGCGGCAAAGGCGGTGGCCTTTGGCGAGGCGCTCACGCCCGAGTTCAAGGTCTATGGCCAGAAGATTATCGATAATGCGCAGGCGCTTGCCGCCGCCTTGGTCGGCCGGGGGCTGCGCATCGTCTCGGGCCGCACCGAGAGCCACCTCATGCTCGTCGATCTGCGTGCCAAGAAGATCACCGGCAAGGCCGCTGAAGCCGCACTGGGTCAGGCCCACATTACCGTGAACAAAAACGCCATTCCCAACGATCCTGAGAAGCCGTTTGTCACGAGCGGCATTCGTCTGGGCACACCGGCCTGTACCACGCGCGGTTTTGGTACGAACGAAATGACCCAGGTGGGCCATCTGATCGCTGATGTCCTTGAGGCGCCGGAAGATGCTGCGGTTTTGGCCCGTGTGCGCGAGAAGGTGCAGGCCCTCACTGCCGCCTTTCCGGTCTACCGTTGAACAGCCGCATGAAGGCGAGGTCTGCGGCGCCTCTGAAGACCGTCTGAGTTATGCGTTGCCCAGCCTGCGGGTCGCTTGACACTCAGGTAACCGATACTCGGATGTCGGAAGATGGGCTGGAGATCCGTCGACGTCGTCGATGTCTGGCCTGTGACCGACGGTTTAAGACGCTGGAGAAGATCGAGCTCTCGCTACCCATTGTGGTGAAAAAAGACGGCTCACGGCATGACTTCGATTCGGTCAAGCTACGTGCGAGCATGGCGCTGGCGCTGCGTAAGCGGCCGGTGCCGGCCGATGTACTCGAGCAGGCCGTTCGCAGTATCGAAGAGCAGTTATCGGCGGGCGGGGAGCGGGAGGTGACCTCTCAGTTCATTGGGGAGTTGGTGATGAAGGCCTTAAAGCGGCTCGACAAGGTGGCCTATGTGCGCTTTGCCTCGGTCTACCGCAGCTTTGAAGATGTCTCGGAGTTTCAGGCCCTCTTGGCCGAGGTCGGTCCGCGCCGTCGCAGTCGTGCGACGGGACGATCGGACACATGAACCGCGCGCCACGCGGAGACAGGCCCTAGGTCTATGTATTCCAGTCCCGATATCGCATGGATGCGCCAAGCGCTTACCCTGGCGCGCGAGGGCCTCTATTCCACTACGCCCAATCCGCGTGTCGGCTGTCTGATCGTCCGCGAGGGGCGGGTGGTAGGCCAGGGTGCGCATCTTCGGGCAGGCGAACCCCATGCCGAGGTCTATGCCTTGCGCGAGGCCCGCGAGCAGGCGCGGGGGGCAACAGCCTACATTACGCTCGAGCCCTGCAACCACATTGGTCGTACCGGGCCCTGCACGCAGGCGCTGGTACAGGCGGGCATTGCCTCGGTGGTGGTGGCCATGGAAGACCCCAACCCGCGGGTCAGCGGCCAGGGGCTTTCCCGGCTGCGTGCTGCGGGCATTGACGTACGCTGTGGGCTCCTTGCCGAAGAGGCCAGGCTACTGAACCTCGGGTTTGTCTCGCGCATGACTCGGGGGCGGCCCTGGGTCCGTATCAAACTCGCCAGTTCGCTTGATGGACGGGTCGCCCTGGCCTCAGGCGCGAGCCAATGGATTACCGATACGCAGGCCCGGGACGACGGGCACCATTGGCGGGCCCAGGCCTGCGTGGTGGCTACGGGCATGGGCACCTTTCTGAAGGACCAGCCCCGGCTCACCGTGCGCGCGGTAGAGACCAACCGCCCACCGGCTCGCTTGCTTATTGATCCCGCGTTGGCGGCAGATCCCGATGCGCCTTTTTTTAACCTGCCCCATGCCTGGGTCGCCACCAGCCTTCCTCCGGAGGTGGTGGCCGCAAGTGCTGCGGGCCAGCGCCTTCTCGCCCGCGGTGTGGCGTTCGTGCATGCCAAGCCCGTAGGCCCGCGGTCGGGAACGCAGCCCCTTTCCCGTCCGGGCCTAGATCTCGAAGACCTTTTGCATCAATTGGCCCTGCGGGAAGTCAATGAGTTGCACCTCGAGGCGGGACCGAAACTCGCAGGGCAGTTTCTCGCTGCCGGCCTTGCCGATGAGTTGCTGGTCTATATAGCCCCGGTGCTGCTCGGCGATGGTCTTCCCTTGGCTTTCGGCCTCGATCTCTTCTCGACACCCAACGATGCCCCTCGCTGGAAATTGCACGAGTCGGTTGCCGTGGGGGATGGTCTGCGGCTTCGACTCTTTCGCTGAATCAGTACACTGCCGGGTATGTTTACAGGAATTGTCCAGGCCATGGGCCAGATCGCGTCGGTCATGCCGCAGTCGGCCTTGGCCGCAGGCCAGCGTACCGAATACTCCGATGCTCAGGGACTGAGGCTTCGCGTGTTGTGGGGGGGGCTTGATCCGGCCGATGTGCAGCCCGGGGATTCCATTGCCATCAACGGGGCCTGCATGACCGTCATCGACCCCACGCCAACCGGCTTTGCGGTCGACATCTCTCGTGAGAGTCTGACCCGCACCGTGGGGCTGGACCAGCCTGGCCCCGTCAACCTCGAAAAGGCGATGCGGGTCGGCGACCGGCTCGGGGGCCATATGGTTTCGGGCCATGTCGATGGCACCGGCCAAATTCTGTCCATGGATACGGTCGATGAGAGTGTGCACCTTGTGGCCTGCCTGCCCGCTTCTTTGGCGCCCTTTGTCACAGAGAAAGGATCCATTGCCCTGCATGGCGTTAGCCTGACGGTGAACGCCGTGCATGATGAGCCTGAAGGGCCGGTTATTGAGATCAATCTCATTCCACACACCTGGGCCCATACGGTATTGCAATATCTCAGGCCTGGTGATCGGATCAATGTCGAGGTCGACCCGATTGCGCGGCAGGTGGCCCGTATTTTGGAATCGTGGCGGGCGACCGGACAGTTTCCGAAGGCGGGACTATCGTGAAGCATATGGCCTCTGAATCCCCTGCAGGGCTTGCCTCGACGGAGGTGCTGATTGCGGAGATCCGTGCGGGCCGCATGGTGGTTCTGGTTGACGATGAAGATCGTGAGAACGAGGGCGATCTCGTGATGGCGGCCGATGCCATCACGCCAGAGGCCATCAATTTTATGGCCCGGTTTGGTCGGGGCCTCATCTGTCTTACCCTCACCGAGGCCCGCTGCAGGCAGTTGAATTTGCCGCTCATGGTCAACCAGAACCGCTCTTCCCATGGCACCGCCTTTACCTTGTCGATCGAGGCGGCCCAGGGGGTCACGACGGGTATTAGTGCGGCCGACCGGGCCCGCACCGTGCAGGCTGCCGTCGCCAAAGAGGCACGACCCGAAGACCTGGTTCAGCCAGGCCATATCTTTCCGCTCATGGCGCAGCCCGGTGGGGTGCTTGCCCGTGCGGGCCATACCGAGGCAGGCTGCGATCTGGCTGCCTTGGCGGGACGCACCCCCGCCTCGGTGATCTGCGAAATTCTGAACGACGACGGGTCGATGGCGCGACTGCCTGATCTTCTCCCCTTTGCGGCCCACCACGGGCTGAAGGTGGGAACCATTGCCGACCTGATTGCCCATCGTAGCGCCCATGAGAGCCTGGTCGAAGAGGTGGCCAGTCATCCGGTGCAGTTGCTCGACAAGCAGTGGCAGCTCCATGCCTTTAAAGACCGTGCGGTGGGGCAGCCCCACATCGCCTTGGTACTTGGGGATCCGCAGCCCGCCTATGACACCCTGGTGCGGGTGCACGAGCCTACAAGCCTTCTCGACTGGATCGACTTGCAAAACCCGTCTCCCCCGGTGCGGCACAGCTGGTCGATCGGCGCCGCCGTGCGGGCCATTGCGGAACGCGGCTGTGGCGTCTTGGTCATGCTCAACTGCGCCCCGTCGTCAGAGACCTACTTTGCCCAGCTCCGTGGAGAACGGACATCGGCCGTACCCCCGTCGCCCGCCTCAAGCCAAGCCCTTCGCACCTATGGCCTGGGGGCCACCATTCTGAAGACCTTAGGTGTCGGGCGGATGTGTCTGCTCGCAAAGCCCCGCAAGATGCCGAGCATGGCGGGTTTTGGTCTTGAGGTCACCGGCTACCAGCCCCTTGATAGGACGTAATACGATGCCAGAGCTTCGATTCGAACCGGATGTGAACGGCGCAGAGATGCGTATTGGTCTTGTGGTCTCACGATTCAATACTGAGGTCACCGAGCGTCTCGAACGCGCCTGTCTAGACGCCCTCGAAGAATCGGGTGTTTTCTCCGAGGATGTCGTAGTGGTCACCGTTCCCGGAGCGCTGGAGATTCCCTTGGCGCTCAGCCAGCTGGCCCAGACCGGTCAATTCGATGCCCTCGTGGCGCTTGGGGCCGTCATTCGTGGGGAGACCTATCATTTTGAGCTCGTCTGCCAGGAATCCGCCGCGGGCGTCTCGCGCATCAGCCAAGAGTTTCATGTGCCCGTGGCCAATGCGATTCTCACCACCGAGACAGAAGAGCAGGCCCATGAGCGTGCCCCCGTCAAAGGCAGAGAAGCGGCACTGGTGGCCATCGAGATGGCCAACCTCTTGTTGGCCATCGATGAGCACCTGGGCGAAGACAGTGCAACGGACTGACCCCCGACGACGTAGCGCCCGTCGCCTCTCCCGACTCATCGCCGTTCAGGCCCTCTACCAATGGCTTCTCACGGCCCAAGACCTGGGCGCGGTCGAGGCATTTCTGCGGGAATCCGAAGACTTCGCCAATAGCGACCAGGAGTATTTTCAGGCCTGCTTTCTCGGGGCGGCCCGGCAGGCAGAGCAGCTACGTGCGCAGTTTGCGTCGCAGCTCGATCGGCCTCTGGCCCAGATTTCCCCCGTAGAGCATGCCATCCTGCTTTTGGCCACCTATGAGCTCTCGGCCCACCCCGAGGTGCCCTATCGTGTGGTGATCAATGAAGCGGTCGAACTCGCCAAGTCTCTCGGGGGCAATGAGGGGCATCGCTATATCAACGGGGTACTCGATCGGCTATGGCCGAGCTTGAGGCCCCACGAACCCGGTCATGGGTGAGTTCGCGCTTATCAGCCGATTTTTTAAGGACATCTGTCCTCGGGCCCAGGCCCTGGATCATCCACAGGCCTTGGGCATCGGTGACGATGCGGCTCTTCTTGCACCAGTGCCCACGGGACATCAGGTCGTAGTCACCACCGATACCCTGGTGGAGGGACGTCACTACTGGGCCGATGTGGACCCCAAGGCACTGGGGCACAAGGTACTTGCGGTCAATCTTTCCGATCTCGCGGCCATGGGGGCACAGCCCTGGGCCTTTACTTTGTCGGTGTCGCTTCGGTCCGCCCGACCGCACTGGCTTGCCGCCTTCGTCGCGGGAATGTCGGCCTTGGCAGAGGAGGCCCAGATTGCCCTGGTGGGTGGCGATACCGTCGGGCTGGGAACCGATGCGGCGGGTCCCGAATCCTTCACGGTGACGGCCCTGGGTCTGGTGCCGATAGGCAAGGCCCTGCGCCGCGATGGACTGATGCCCGGAGACCGCCTCTGGGTCTCAGGCACCCTCGGTGATGGGCAGGCTGCGGTTGCCCAGCGGGTCTTTGCAGAAAAGCTTCTCTGGCCGCAGCCCCGTGTGGCTTTGGGCCAGGCATTGCGTGGGCTGGCCCATGCAGCGATCGATATTTCCGATGGCCTGTCGAGCGAGTTGGGCCATATGGTCCGCGCGAGTCGGGCACGTGCGCAGGGGTTGGGAAAACCCTCGGGGCTCTATGCCGAAATTTCGTTGCTGTCGCTCACGGCCTGCCTAGGTTCTTTGGTGCAGGCCGCGATCACAAAGGGGGATCTCGACTCGCTAGAGGCCTGCAGGCAGGCGGCCGCGAGTGGGGACGAGTACGAACTTCTCTTTGCCGCCCCGGAGGCGGCCTCTGCAGAGATCCAGCGTCTGGGGCAGGTACTGAATCTCCCGCTCACAGCGATTGGCAGGGTCTGCTCTGAGGTCGGCCGTTCTCCCGACGCAGAGCCCGTCGTCTGGCTCGATGCGCAGGGTAGGCCGCTCGCACTCGCTTTGGTGCCAGCAGCGGGTTTTGACCATTTTTCGGCGCTGCCATGACTCCGGATCCCGCGCCTCCCATCGCACCGGCAACGCTTTTTCTTCGCCATCCTGCCCACTTTGTGGCCTTCGGTGCCGGGTCGGGGCTCTCCCCCTTCGGCCCCGGTACAGCCGGCACGCTCTGGGCCTGGATGAGTTTTGTGGTGATGGACTTTCTTTTTCAGCCCTGGCTGATCTGGGCGATGATTTTGATAGCCGTGCCTCTGGGGGCCTGGGCCTGTCAGCGCACGGGGCAGGCTCTGGGGCAGCCCGACCATTCGGCGATGGTGATCGACGAGATTGTTGCCTTCTGGCTCATTCTGGCCTTTCTTCCCCGTCAGGCCGACTCAGGCTCCGTGGTGGGCCCTGAGGGGCTTACCGCGCCCCCGGACTTTTTGTGGCTCAGCCTCTGGGCCTTCCTCCTCTTTCGGCTTTTTGATATCACCAAGCCGCCGCCGATTCGTTGGATCGACCGACGATTCAAGTCGGGCTGGGGGGTCATGGCCGATGATCTTGTTGCCGCAGCCTGCACGCTTTTTGTGATTGCCGTGCTCCTACGGCTGGGTGTCCTCTAAGAGGAAGGGTCCGCGGTGCCGGTTCTCGCGCATACACACGCCCCGTATTCCCCAGCCCTTTTCTCTCCCTCTGAACGGGCCGTCTTCACCTTAGGCCTCGGGCTTGGGGCGATCGCCCAGTCCCAGGGGGTGCGCTTCGGTCTGGCGGAATCTTGTACGGGCGGGCTTGCCTCCGCCTGGGTGACGGCGGTCTCGGGTTCCAGTCAGTGGTTTGAGGGCGGGGTAGTGAGCTATTCCAATGCCCTGAAGGCGGCCTTGCTCGGCGTTCCCTCTCACGTTCTTGCGCACCATGGCGCCGTGAGCCTGCCCGTGGCAGAGGCCATGGCGCGGGGACTCTTCGATCGATTCTCTGAGGCGTATGCCGCGCAGTCCCCCTGCCGCTGGGCCACCGTGGCGATCACCGGTGTTGCGGGGCCGGGGGGCGGGTCTGCGGCCAAGCCGGTGGGCCTCGTCTGCTTTGCCTGGCAGATGCCCGACAACACCCTTTCCCGTGAAGCCTGCCGGTTCTCGGGCGACCGCCAGGCGGTGCAGCGACAGGCGGCCTGGTGGGCGTTGCAGGGCCTTTTCTCCCGACTGGTGGCCAGTACGAGTGCGCCTGCGCACCCCGCCGCAGGGCGAAAGCCTACAGGCGCCTGATCGCAAGTGTTTGAAATTCCGCGTGCCTGAATCGGACAACTGCACGATCCTCGCAAGGGGGGTTCCCCGCCTACCCTCACCCCCAGGGAAAGACCTCGGGTCGGACCCTTGCAAACTGGTTTTTTATACAGTATCTTTCGTCACATCAACACCAAGGGGAATCCATGGAAGACACCAGCACCAAAAACCGGGCTGAGCGGCAAAAGGCCCTCTCCGCGGCCATCGCCCAGATCGAAAAGCAGTTCGGCAAAGGCTCCATCATGCGGCTGGGCGAAAACGAGTCAGCCCCCGATATCCAGACGGTCTCTACCGGCTCTCTCGGGCTCGATATCGCCTTGGGCGTGGGCGGCCTACCCCGTGGCCGGGTCGTCGAAATCTACGGCCCCGAGTCCTCTGGCAAGACCACTCTTACCTTACAGGTCATCGCCGAGATGCAAAAGCTCGGTGGCACCTGTGCATTTGTCGATGCCGAGCATGCCCTCGATACCCAATACGCGCAGAAGCTCGGTGTCGACCTCACCGACCTGCTCATCTCCCAGCCCGACACCGGCGAGCAGGCGCTCGAAATCGTCGATGCACTGGTGCGCTCTGGTTCGGTCGATCTCATCGTGGTCGACTCCGTGGCGGCGCTCACGCCGCGGGCAGAAATTGAAGGCGACATGGGCGACTCTTTGCCTGGGCTTCAGGCGCGGCTCATGTCTCAGGCGCTGCGTAAACTCACGGGCACCATTAATCGCACCAACACCACCGTCATCTTCATCAACCAGATTCGCATGAAGATCGGGGTCATGTTTGGCAGCCCCGAAACCACCACGGGCGGTAACGCACTCAAGTTCTACTCCTCGGTGCGTCTTGATATGCGGCGGGTGGGTTCCTTGAAAAAAGGCGAAGAGGTGATCGGGTCTGAGACCAAGGTAAAAGTGGTCAAGAACAAGGTGGCCCCGCCATTTAAGCAGGCCGAGTTCGACATTCTCTATGGCGAAGGAATCTCCCGCGAAGGGGAAATTGTCGATCTGGGAGCGGCCTGCGATGTGGTCGAGAAGTCTGGTGCCTGGTACAGCTATCAAGGCGACAGAATCGGCCAAGGCAAAGATAATGCGCGTGAGTTCCTGCGTCAAAACCCTGCGCTTGCCATCGAAATTGAAAACAAGATTCGGGCGCACTTCGGCGTGGCACTGCGGTCTGAGCCTGTCAAGCTCAAGGTGGTCAAAGAAGAGAAGCCCGAGAAGCCCGAAAAGCCCACCAAAGAGGGCAAAGAAGACAAAGACAGCGCCAAGGCAGAGGCGGCCTAGTCCTGCGGCTCCCGTGCTTCTCCTGCTCACCCGGTGACACAAACGCCCTCGTTAAAGGCCAGGGCTATCGCTGCCCTGGCCCGCCGGGAATTCAGTCGCACCCAACTCGCCCAAAAGCTTGCGCCGTTTGCGCAATCCGAGTCTGAGGTGCAAGAGGTCCTTCAGACGCTCGAAGAAAAAAACCTCCTCTCCGACCAGCGATTTGCTGAGTCACTGTCTCGGCAGCGGGCGCGTAAGTACGGCACCGCCCGCATCGTCGCAGAGCTGCAGCTGCAGGGCGTATCTGGCGATAGCGTGCGTGCCCAGTCCGAGCAACTCAAGGCCACAGAGCTTCAACGCGCCTTTGCGGCCTGGCAGAAGCGGTTTGGCATACCGCCCGACTCTCCCAAAGCGCGTGCGCAGCAGATGCGGTTCTTGCTCGCCCGTGGGTTTTCTTCCCAGGTCTTCCATCAGCTTGCATCGCAGGGCTTTGCTCCACCCCCCGTTGCTTAGCGTTGCCTCGCAAAAAAGGCCCCATGCTAAAATTCCCCAATAAAAATCAGGGAGTTGCATGCAATGAAAATCCACGAATATCAGGGCAAAGAAATCTTGCGCCGGTATGGCGTTGCGGTTCCTCGCGGAACGGCCTGCTTTAGCGTTGATGAGGCTGTTGCGGCGGCACGCAATCTGGGCGGACCCGTCTGGGTGGTGAAGGCTCAGATTCACGCGGGGGGGCGCGGTAAAGGCAGCGGCGTGAAGGTGGCCAAGTCGCTCGATGACGTCAAGGCCTATGCAAGCGAGATTCTCGGCATGCAACTCAAGACCCATCAGACAGGCCCTGAGGGGCAAAAGGTGCGACGCCTTCTCATCGAAGAGGGTGCCGATATCAAAAAAGAACTCTATGTCGCAGTCGTGACCGACCGGGTGACGCAAAAGGTCTGCGTCATGGGCTCTTCCGAAGGTGGCATGGATATCGAGGAGGTGGCCCACAGTCACCCCGAGAAGATTCACAAGGTCTTTGTTGATCCGGCCACTGGCCTTACCGATGCCGATGCCGACAGCCTTGCTACCAAGATTGGCGTGCCCGCGGGCTCTCTGAGTCAGGCGCGCAGCATCCTGCAAGGCCTCTACAAGGCCTTCTGGGACACCGACGCCTCTCTGGCAGAAATCAACCCCCTCATCCTTACGGGCGACGGCAAGGTCATTGCGTTAGACGCCAAATGGAATTTCGATTCCAACGCGCTCTATCGTCATCCCGATATCGTGGCCATGCGCGACCTTGATGAGGAAGACCCTGCAGAAATCGAGGCCAGCAAGTTTGACCTTGCTTATATTCAACTCGACGGCAACATTGGCTGTCTCGTGAACGGTGCCGGGCTCGCCATGGCCACCATGGATACGATCAAGCTCTTTGGTGCCGAACCCGCCAACTTTCTTGATGTGGGTGGGGGCGCTTCGGCCGAGAAGGTCACTGAGGCCTTCAAGATCATGCTCTCCAACCCTAAGGTCAAGGCCATTCTGGTCAATATCTTTGGGGGCATCATGCGGTGCGATGTGATCGCCGAAGGCGTGATCACCGCCTCGAAGGCCGTGGGCCTGAAGGTACCGCTCGTGGTGCGCATGAAGGGTACCAACGAAGACCTGGGCAAAAAAATTCTGGCCGACTCTGGCCTTCCGATCATTGCAGCCGACACCATGGCCGAAGCCGCCCAAAAAGTGGTGGCGGCCGTTCAGTAACTGGGGAGCCCTATGTCTATTCTGATTAATAAAAATACAAAGGTCATTACCCAGGGCATCACGGGTAAGACGGGCCAATTTCATACTCGTATGTGTCGCGACTACGCCAATGGCAAAAACTGCTTCGTCGCTGGCGTCAATCCCAAGAAGGCCGGCGAAGACTTCGAAGGCATCCCCATCTACGCGTCGGTGCGGGACGCGAAAAAGGCCACGGGGGCAACGGTCTCGGTCATTTATGTGCCGCCTGCAGGCGCCGCTGATGCCATTTGGGAGGCTGTGGAGGCTGACCTTGATCTGGCGATTTGTATCACCGAGGGGATTCCGGTGCGCGACATGATGGTTGTGCGTAATCGTATGAAGGCCGAAGGCAAGAAGACCTTGCTGCTCGGGCCCAACTGTCCAGGTCTCATTACCCCGGACGAAATCAAAATCGGCATCATGCCCGGCCATATCCACCGTAAGGGGCGCATTGGCATCGTCTCGCGCTCCGGCACCCTTACCTATGAGGCCGTCGGTCAGGTCACCGAGCTCGGTCTGGGACAGTCTTCTGCCGTGGGTATTGGTGGTGACCCCATTAATGGGCTCAAGCACATCGACATTCTGAAAATGTTTAATGACGACCCTGAGACCGAGGCCGTCATCATGATTGGTGAGATCGGCGGCCCTGATGAGGTCAATGCTGCACAGTGGGCCAAGGACAACATGAAGAAGCCCGTAGTGGGCTTTATTGCCGGCGTAACGGCTCCCCCCGGAAAGCGCATGGGCCATGCGGGCGCCCTCATCTCGGGTGGTGCAGATACCGCCCAGGCCAAGCTAGAGATTATGGAGGCCTGCGGCATTCGCACCACCAAGAATCCATCTGAGATGGGCAAGCTTCTCAAGAGCGTATTGAAATGAATACCGACCAGCCAAAGACCAATCGGCCACTCTTAGTCACCATGGGCATTGTCTTTTTGGTGAGCCTGGTGGTCGCTGTTCTGATTCGTTAGACCCCCCCGCGGGCCTTCACAGAGCGCCCCCCTCACCTCACACGCGGGTGAGGGAAGAGAGCCTCTTAGACCTCTAAGTTGTCAATCAGGCGGGTACCGCCGAGTTTTGCGGCGGCGAGAATCACCAAGGGCTCGGTGCCGCCGAGATCGGCCGCCGTGGGTGGCTTCAGGTCTTTCTGTCGTCGAATCGCAATGTAGTC
>CAZKWK010000026.1:0-18642 GCA_964556335.1 uncultured Bordetella sp.
GGCATGATGCCTGGCACGATGGGGGTGTCCACGCCCAAGGCATAGGCATGGTCCACGAAGCGGAAGTGGGCGGCGGGGGTGAAGAACATCTGCGTGATGGCCGAATTGGCCCCGGGCTTGACCGTGGTGGCGCCCGCCTTCTTGCCGACCACATAGAGTTCCTTGGGACGGACCATAGCCACATCGACCGTCTCAGGATCACCGATAGAGACCCGATCGAAGTCGTCTTCAAGACTCAACATCGACCACTTCCCCGAGACGAGCTGCAGGGTCTGCTTGGCCACGGCATGGCCCATCACCGCAGAGGCCACTGCGGAGGATGTAGCCGGGGAGCGGGCATCGACCGCACCCGCGCAGACCGCGGAGACAATCACGAGGCAGACCATCATCGTCCGCGTGATTGGCAGAAAATTAATGCATGGTAAGTAAGCCATAAAAGTCCTTCTTCTATGAAAAATTGGCTAGGGCAGACGAAGCGACGAGCGCTGCACACCCCGATAGACTTCAATACTCGGGACGGGCCGCTCCGCGCGGGTCTTTGGCGGAACAGGGGTCGAGGGGGCTGTAAGAACCAGGTTCTCTTTGGTTGCGCCGGCGAGTACGTCGTTCATGCGTGCGCCCTCCGTCGGCGCCGCCTCAAGATCGGCGGGATTACGCAGTGCAAGAGAGAGCGTTCCCACACTTCGTGCGAGATCCAGACGCTCTGCCTCATCGGGGCGCACTTCGAGGGTGACCGCCCCCACAATCTTCGGACGATGCTCATCGGTTACCGCGTGCTCCTGGGCGGCTGCGAGAACCAGGAGCCGTTCAAGCACGATGCGTGATCGTGGGCCCTCCGCCCGCTGCGACTCTGGCAGATCATTAAGCGTAACCAAGACATCGACATACGTACCCGGCATGGCAAATCCCGCAACACCCACCACCTCATTGACTTTGATCGTGAAGGCACGTTTGCCATGGGAGATCTGACCCGAGAGTCCTGAACGACTCCCCTCAGGCGCCAGCCGATGTTGCAAGATGGGCTCTCCAGCCACCAGGGGCGCTGCGGTCACGCGGCCGTAGACGACATCGGGGGTATCCACTGCGCCATTCAGAGGCGTAACGACCGGCCACTCCACCGCTGCCACCAAGGCGGGCGTGAGTTTGACCCCAGGGGGAATATCCTGGGTAGCGGTCAGTACGGGTCGTGTGGGGACGGCATTGGCCGCTTCCAGCGATCGGGTGGCATAGCCCACGGCCACCACGCCGGCCAGCACAGAGAAGAACAGGGCGAGAAATGTCTGTGTCCGATTCATAAGGACCTTTCTAGATATAGAGTGGATGCCGCATCACGCGGCGTAGTCGGCCATTAGGGAAGTACGAGCCCGGCACAAGACCCGAGAAAAATGGGTACGGCGTACGGCAGTTGATGCTGGGTCTGGTACTGCCGGTTGTAGTACAACGTGACAAGCGCAACGAGACCGCCGATTGCCACAATCAGAGGCACAAGCCAGAAGAGTTGGGCGTATCCTGCATAGGCCCCCACGACGGAGAAGAGTTTCACGTCCCCACCACCCATCCATCGCAACAGGTAGAAGGGCAAGAAGAAAACCAGGCCCGCGAGCGCGCCGAGTAGGCTCTGGAAGAACGTAAAGTCGGGGTGCACTAAGGCAAGCCCGAGACCCAGTCCCAGCCCTAACAGCACGAGTGTGTTGGGAATAGTTCGCGAGCGGAGATCTGACAGCGCTGCGGAAAAGAGCAGCGTAAGAAAGACAACGCTGTAGACAGTAAGAGAACCTAGCATTTGGCCGAATTCAGCTGAGGTGGTCAAACACTAGGTTCCGAATGCAAAAGCTTTTTTCAGCGCGAACGCATTAAGGGTTAATCGTAGTGGCGATTGTTGTGAATGCGCCTTCGATTGCCGTTGCGAGCGTCGGTACAGCAGCCACGAGCCCCACCGCTATGAGAGAGGCAATCAGCCCATACTCAATGGCTGTGACCCCGGACTCGTCGCGAATAAAACGTTTTGAAATTTCCATGAAGTTAGACATATCTTTCTCCGATTTGGTTACAAGAAGTCGACGGGAGCGACTGCCTCCCATCTGCGAAGAGCCTGAGTAGAGAACAATGTCCTCGGCAGCAGGCTCACGAACGATTCTGTCGCGCTTGTGCGGCTCTGCTCCAACACCGTTGTGCGATTGACGCGCACCGTTACTCGTATCGAGTGGAGACTTCGGAAAGGCGGGTCTCGTCTTGAATCCCGTGGTCACCGTGGGTGGAGACCATGCGGACCTATCGCGCGCAAGTGGGGTTGCAAGAGCTGACTGAATGTCACGCTGAATATGGTGTAGGGTGACATTGAAGTAGAGAAACACGGGATCGCTCTTGAGATAGAAATCAGGAACCAGCAACACCACATCCCAGAGGCCCTCGTCGATGGTCTTGTCCCAGAAATCCACCACACTGTTCAGTTTCTGTGTGGCCATGGAGTACAACAGGTGGGCATCACTCAGAGGGTTATCAACGCGGGTGTCGGCACCAAAGAGTTGGAAAGCACTGAGTGTGGTTTTGACCTGTGCGTCCGACCGGCGATTCCCATAAAGACGAAATTCAAGATACGAGAATCCATCGATAGAGACACGTGGGATATGGTCGGTTCGAATCAGACCGGTGCGTGTCTCGGTCGAGGCAATCGCGTCTTCTGAGCCCACGAAGGATCCGACATAGGTACTGGCCTGGTGGCTGTGAACCAGAACAGGCCAGCGACGCATGCCTTCGGCGTACTTCAGCGTCTGGTTTGGTTTCGCAACATAGACGACGGTGCCATCCTCTAGAGCAAGGCAGAGCACACCTCGCTGATCGTCTGTCTTTCCGGTAAGGTCTCCCGAGGTGAGAATCGCTCGGGACAAATCCAGTAGTCGTGCGCTCATACAATATCTCCTAAGTTATTCAGTGTTTGTTGGCCTGCAGACCCAACCCCTGATACATACCCACTCAGAGGTGCGCTAAGGGTCTAGGAGAGGCAGTCAACACCCGCAACACCATGCGTGGAGATCGTGTGCGAAACACGCAGTAGAGACGCGGGCACGAAAAATGTGGGATTAACTGATCAGCCCACATAGACTGCACGCATAGGTTGTTCGAGCCCCGTGACCGACCGCTTATCGTGTCGTCACTATGCTCAAGACCAACGACGTGAAAGAAAACTTCTCTGCGCTTCTGCGCAGCAGCCTTAAGGACCGCTACGGGAGGCTGCCATCGGCTGCCGTTCTCGCAAGGGAATTCAACCTACGTGCCTATGACACCACGCCGATTTCCGGTGAGAGTGCGCGACGATGGCTCCGTGGTGTTTGCCTACCCGAAGAGGAGCGTCTGCGCATCCTTGTGAACTGGTTGAATCTCGATTTCAACAAGGCGCTGACAGCCAACAGAAACGGCATGGGCAGCTTTGCCTCACATCGCATTCCAGAGACATCGAAGCAATGGTTCTCCAATGGTCAGGTGGCAGGCTCCCATGGGGCAGCGGCGCTGCGCAGCTCTGTTCCTCAAGAAATTCCCGGCGAGCTTTCCCCCGAGAGGCCCGCGGAGAGCGCAGTGCCGAACGGCCACGCACGCTCTGAAGACGAGTTGATCAATATGATCTTGCAACTGCAACCCGCCGAACGAGACCTGATTAAGGACCTCATCAAAATTAGCATCCACAAAAACTCTGCTTCGCAATAGATTACAGCCCGCCATCATCCGACAGAAAGGTATAGCCATGAACCCTCTTCTCGATGCCGTATCTACCCTCAATCGTGTGAACCAACAATGGGCAGGACTCATCAAAGATGTGACCCAGAAGCAGTCAGCCGACTTCGTCCGTCTCATGCGAGATGACATCGAAGATCAACGGGTCGCGATGAAGTCCGTAAGCCATCAGGCGATTGAGCAGATCAAGGATCCAGAGACCATGCTCAGTTCGGTCTCCAACCTACCGCTCTTCTTTATCAAGCTGCAGACGCTGTGGTTCCAACAGGCGCTAGAGTCAATGATCTCAATGCAGCGGAGAATGGGCGCAGATACCCGAGAGGCACTGCATCGTTGGCAAGAACAAAACGCCCGGATGCTCAAGCATGCAATAGATGATCAACCGCTACGGCACCTCCACGAGACACCCGCGAAGGGTGCCAAGCGACAGAACGGAGCAGTGCATCATCGAGGATTTCCGGGAAGTTGAGGAAACAACGAGCCCTGCGCGGGGCTCGGTGAGAAGGCCTGTCGCAGGACCTCGAGGTTGAGTTCTGGATAGAGGGTCGTGAGTAGCCGCTTCAGACAAGTGCGTTGCTCCTCCGACAACGACAAGGCACCGATCGCTTCTGAGGTATCCACCGAAGCACTATTAGCAACCCGCTTTAGGGTATCCGGAAAGCTTCCGGTCCTGCCCAAGGAGTCTGCCCCCTGGTAGGGCGAAAAAACACTATCCATACGAATATCCAGCCAGTCGGAAATGGTCTGCAGTCGATCGATATGCGGGAGACAGTCGCCTTGTAACCAACGCCGGACGCTCTCCGAGGAGATGGTTCGTGTCCCCCTATGACGCAGATTAAACTCGCGTGCCACGAAAGGTGCAGATGGAAGCCGACCATACCGACAGACTAGGGCCCTTCGAAACTCAGACGAGAACCGCGACATCGGTCCCTCATCTACATCCACGTGGTGCGATTGCATAGAGCCCTCTCCCCCAAAAAACAATATTTCATTTATTTTCGAAGAAATATTAATAACTCAATGAAATTGTGTGGGAAAAAAATAAGGTTGTATGTGCGGCACCGCACAAAATCGCGGGCGTCTTTGCCCCACAAGACCCACCAGTTTGGGTGGGCAAACGACCCCTAGGACCTCGACCGCCGAACCGCCTGTGACGCAAGGTTCGACATCTTGATCGCCTCGGTCGCCGCTTCGGTCGCGACCCGGGTTGCCTCGGCCGCCTCTCGAGATGCATTGATACAGGCCTCTTCAGCCTGATGCGCCACTGCTGCAGCCGCAGCGGCCGCAGCGGCAGAGGCTGCAGCAGCGGCCTCAATGGCCGCCTGTGCGGAGGCCTCTGCTGCGGTTGCGGCCTCATTGGCTGCGTCAATGATTTCTTGCGAAACCGCCGCTTTCGCGGCAGCTGCAGAACGGGTGGTCGCCTCTGCCGAACGCTGTGCGGACGCGGCCGAACGTCGCGCCGCCTCCGCAGAAAACTCAGACAAGGCTCTGAGTGTGGCAAGAGACTCTGTATAGCGCGACTGCAGGGAGGCTTGATTCGTTCGCAACGCATCCACCTCGCGTTGTAAAGCAGCAAACTTCTCGTAGAGATCTTTGATTTCGCTTGTCATGGAGGCAGTCTACGCGAAAGGCTCAGATACACGGCGAAAGATTCTCGTCCGCATCTCTTTTAACGCGTGGTAGCACTCGCAGCTGTGGGACTGCAGTCCCAACGCGGAGAGGATCTCGATATGCCCCCGCGCATACTGAATGAATCCCAATTCCTGTAACCGACGCGCCGCGAGCGTGATGCCTTCGCGGCGTACACCCAGCGTTCGGGCGAGGGCTTCGTGGGTAAGACTCAACTGCGCAGAACCCTGACTGTCCATGTAAGAAAGTAGAGATCGGCAGAGCTGCTGTTCGATGGAATGGTGCCGATAGCACGAGGAATTCTGGGCCGCCTCCACGACAAGAAACTGCATGTAGTTCATCAGCGCCCGTCGGAAGGAAGGAGACTGCTCAAACTGGCTGAGGGCCACATCGGCAGAGACACGATAGAGAACCCCCGGGTACTGGACAACCGCGCTACCATAGGTGATCTGGGTCTTGAGAAAAAGAAAGAAACCAACGAGGCCCTCAGGGCCCACCATCCCAAACTCCACCGAAGATCCATCTTGCAGATCGAGCATCAGGGAGACGACAGCAGTCACGGGAAAGTAAATATGGCTCAGGGAGTCTCCCGGATAAAACAGAATGTCGCCCGAACGGCGCTCTATGCGTTCCACGTGACGAGCCCATTGAAGCCACTCACGATCACCTAATGCCGTTAAAAAACAGCTCTCTGCAGGTCTCGTAGCGCCTCCTTATTGGAATACACGGAGTATAGGTCTCCCCCCAACACCCCTATGTGCGACTTCGCACGAACGCTAGGAACGAGTCACGTGCCGCAAAACGTGCGGTAACCCGCGGCGGGCATGGCGGGTACCAATAATGAAGGGGACTTTCCTTCGGGATCGTAAGGACTTTGCACCTGGCGCAGTAGGGTCTCAAAGGGCTCGAGGTTATGGTCTTCCACGGCTGCGCGCAATGCTTCCTCAACCTGCGCGTTGCGCGGTACCACCACCGGATTCTCCCGCTGCATCTGCTGCCGCGCCTGTTGCTGCCGCGCGGGATCAGACCCGAGTCGTGCGCGCCATCGCAGTTTCCAAGAGGCAAATCGTTCTTGATCAATAAGACCCTCGTGATCCTCCCCCTGACCTAGGCGCCAGAAAGTATGGGTGAAGTCGGCACGGGCATCTTGCATGCACTGGAGAAGATCAAGAACGAACGCCCGGTCATCCTTGCTGACTTCAGACCCGACGAAGAGCCCGATTTTCCGCGACATCATCGCAAACCAGGCGGCTTCGTACTGGGTTGAAAACGATTCAATGGCACTACCTGCAAGATCAATCGCCTTGTCGGTATCGGGATCGATCTCTGTAAGTAAGGCCTCTGCCAGGCGCGCGAGGTTCCACTGGGCGATCGCAGGCTGGTTGCCATAGGCATACCGCCCGGCATGATCGATAGAACTGAAGACCGTATGTGGGTGGTACGTATCGATAAAGGCACACGGTCCGTAATCGATGGTCTCGCCCGAAAGGGCCATATTGTCGGTATTCATCACCCCATGCACAAAGCCCACACGCATCCAGTGCACCAATAAAGAGACCTGTCTGGCAATGACCGCCTGCAAGAACGCCAAGGCCGGACGTTCCGCATCTGCCAATTCCGGATCGTGTCGGGCAATCGCATAGTTCAGAAGTTGGCGTACGGGCGATTCCCCCTCAGCCTGCGTACTCGGCCGGGAAATCCCCGCTGCATACTGAAAACTGCCTACACGCAGGTGACTAGCCGCAACGCGGGTTAAGACGGCGCCCGGCTCGGGGACCTCGCGATAGACCCAGTCGCCCGTACCGACCACCGCGAGGCTACGCGTGGTCGGAATCCCGAGGCCGTGCATGGCCTCACTGATCAGATACTCGCGCAACATCGGGCCCAAGGCCGCGCGGCCGTCGCCCCGACGCGAGAATGGCGTGCGGCCCGAGCCCTTAAACTGCAGATCGCACCGCGACCCCGTTGGGGTAATGTGCTCTCCCCAGAGCACGGCACGACCATCGCCCAACATAGTGAAGTGGCCAAATTGATGGCCTGCATAGGCCTGGGCAAGGGGCAAGGCGTCTACTGGCAGGCGATTCCCCGAAAAGAGCTGGGCAAGAGAGTCAGCAGAGGCTTCAGAGAGATCGAGCCCCAGATCGCGAGCAAGACCCTGATTCACAAGAATCAGGGTAGGCGCAGAGACAGGCTCAGGCCCAATATGCGCATAAAAGGACTCGTGTAGACGGGCATAGCTGTGGTCAAACCGCCAACCAAGCCCGTCTATCTCCTGCTGCAACCGGTCTGTCTTTTGGTCCATGAAAAGAAGGGTACCAACTAACCCAGCCATTCGCGAACGACGGCGCGGCCGCGACTGCCGCCGGGCCGTACGGCACGCTTATGGTCGTGTAATGGCTGTCACCACATATCGCTTACCATCGAGCCGTACGCGCACCCGCACCTGATCGCCCGCCTGAAGGCCCTCCAAAAGCGCGGCGTCCTCCACATAGAAGACCATCGTCATGGGAGGCATATCAAGGCTCTTAATTTCGCCGTGCTTCAACGTCATGCGCCTGTTGGGGACATCAACGCGTCGAATCTCTGCCAGGGCCCAGTCATCGCTACCTGCATCGGTGGCATGGCCGACTGGTGCAGAAGCCAGCATTGCCGGCATGTCAAGCGCGGCCCCGGTTTTTGATACGGTGATACGCCCTGTCATGCCCGCCTGGTAATGCCCGGGAATCAGGCAGGCAAAATGAAACGCGCCCACGCGATTGAACTGCCACACCAGACGCTCGCTTGACCCTGGCGCGACGTGGGCCATATAGGGCTCATCGTGCTCCATGTTCGGATGCTTGAGCATCATCGCCGCATGCTTATCGAGTTCCGTCTGCGTGCCGATCACCATCTCATGCATGACCTTACCGGCATTGACGACTTCAAACCGAATGGTCTCGCCCAGTTTCACTGCAATTGTGTCCGGCGCAAACCGCATATCGTCGGTCATCTGAATACGAACCGTGCGGGTGACTTTTTCGGAATCGCCTGCGATACCCCAGTCGGTTTGCGTCTTGGTCGTGGCCTTAGGCGCCGAGTGACCACCCGCGCCAGTACTTGCCCCGGGGCTATGGCCTGCAGGGCCATGCGCAAAAGCGGCACCCATCATCGGCAGGCCAAAGGCCAAGCCCATCAGGCCGATCGCCCCACATCGCCCCCACGTATACAGGCGTTTGCGTGTCTTACCACTGCCAATACTGCACAAAGAATTAATGCCCATGGTGTCCTCCTGAATGATTGGGTTTGCGAACGCGTACTTCCACAGGGTCGGCCTGACCGGACGGACCCTTCGATGGGGTCTGGGCCCCACGGCCACTGCCAGACGCAGGCGCCTGAGACACGGCCGGCAGGACCCCCGTGTACAGATAGGCCTGTGTGCCCAGAGGCTGCTGGTACCAGCCAGGATCGCTGTAGTCACCAGGCTTCTGGTCGCGGCGCACCTTCACCATGCTAAACATGCCGCCCATCTCCACCGACCCATAGGGGCCCTCGCCCGTCATCATGGGTGCTGTATTGGCAGGCAGCGGCATTTCCATCTCGGCCATATCGGCCATGCCCCGCTCGCCCATCACCATGTAATCGGGGATGTGCCGCGTAATGCGTGCCGCAAGCCCCCGATGGTCCACACCAATCATCGTCGGCACATCGTGGCCCATGGCATTCATGGTGTGGTGACTCTTGTGACAGTGAAATGCCCAATCACCCTCTTCATCCGCGAGGAACTCGATCTGCCGCATCTGACCCACGGCAATATCAGTCGTCACCTCCATCCACCGACTGCCCTTCGGCGTTGGGCCCCCATCGGTGCCTGTCACCTCAAACTCGTGGCCATGCAGATGAATCGGATGGTTCGTCATCGTCAAATTGCCCACACGAATCCGTACCCGGTCATTAAGCCGCACATTCAAAGAATCAATGCCAGGAAAGATGCGACTATTCCAACTCCAGAGATTAAAATCGAGCATCGTCATAATCTGTGGTGTGGCGCTACCCGGTTCAATGTCATAGGCATTGAGCAGAAAACAAAAGTCGCGGTCCACATCGTCAATGAGGGGGTGCTTTGCCTTGGGATGCGTGACCCAAAAGCCCATCATGCCCATGGCCATCTGGGTCATCTCATCGGCGTGCGGGTGGTACATAAAGGTGCCGGGCCGGCGGGCCGTGAACTCATATACAAAGGTCTTGCCTGGGGGAATACCAGGCTGATTGAGGCCCACCACGCCGTCCATGCCATTAGGCAGACGCTGTCCGTGCCAATGGATCGAGGTGTGCTCGGGCAGCCGATTGGTCACAAAGATGCGTACCTTGTCGCCTTCGACCACCTCAATGGTGGGGCCAGGCGACTGGCCGTTATAGCCCCAGAGATGGGCATGAAATCCAGAGGTCATCTCGCGTACCACCGGCTCGGCCACGAGATGAAACTCCTTCACGCCTTGATTCATACGAAACGGCAGTGTCCAGCCATTAAGCGTAACGACAGGACGATATGGCCGGCCCGCATTCGGCACCACAGGTGCCTGAGTTTCAGCAGAAGACTGAATCACCGGCTCCGGGAGCCGAGCCAAGGCCGAACGACCAACCGCGCTGGCGGCCAATGTGGCGGAGCCCATGGCGGCGAGTGATAGAAAAGAACGACGCGTCTGACTCATCGTGCAACTCCCCAGAAAATTTCCTCTAATAAGACGGCGGCCTGCTGATGGTCACGGCGCGACCGCGCAAGCCAGTAATCGCGCAGCGCCTCCAGCACCTCAAGCTCGAAGGCCATGGCCTCATCACGGTCCTTGAGCAGCTTGGGCGTCCCAATGAGCATGCCGTTATAGGCAAGAAGGTGTTCCTCTGAAATCGTCTGCCGGACAGGCAGTCCCTCCTCGACCAAGAGTTGCGCACGATCCGCCGTGATGCGCAGTTGCTGCTCGGCCTGCGCCAGTGCGGCATACGACTGCAGGAGGGCGTAGGGCTGGGGCGATAAGGAGCCATGGCCCTCCTTCGGGCTCTCGTTCGGGTTTTGCATCGCGCGCGCTGACACCGCGAGACGCCTCTCTCTCGGGATCACGGCAATCACTCTTCCCATAGCCGCTGAATCCATAGTCTGATCGGCAGGCGGCATTGACACCGACGGCAGAGGCAAGACTACGGACGTGCGGGTGGGTACTGCGACGCCTGCACGGCGCGCATGCTGGGCGATGGCCTCACGGGCCTGAAGCAGTCGCGCCTCAGCCTTCTGTCGGGCTGCGCGCACTTCCACAAGATGCAGACGCGCCTCGCGCTCTTCTTGTAGGGGAAGATTGCCGACCGCATGCATGCGGCGGGCAAGCTCCCAGGCAACATCCGCCAGATCTTCGCGCTCCAGGAGACGCTGGTGAACCTCCTGCGCATAGACCCAGGCGATCACCTCGTCTACGAGGGGTCGCGAGACGCGCAGACCCTGGGTGAGGACCGCCCGTGCGGGCTCCGATGTCATGAGCCCAGCGTCGTTGGCGGCGGCAGCCTGGGTGAGTGCCTCTGTCGCAGGCCGAAGCCCGGGCTGGAACGCCATGGCCACAGTAATCCAGTGATCCAGTGCCTGAGAAAATTCCTGCCAGGTTTTCGCCCGATGCCCGGGCGAACGATCAGGCCGGAAGGCCGTGCCCTGCGATGCCGCCTGCGCGGCCTGCGATTCGCGCAGGTAGGCCTTCCAGCCCCCTGCCTCATCAACCGCCCGATTCGCGCCCGGCCAATCAGCCGCATTTACCTGCGCCGACAGCGCTGCCGCCGCAAGGAGAAAAAAGACCGCGTAGACGTACGACCCCCGCCCGGCACGGTGTATGAACATAAATTTCACGCGCTACCCCTTCTAGAAATGCTTGGATCTGGTCAGACCCGAGACTCACGGAGACCCTGATCTACGTGACCACAAGGTCACGCAACCAGATTCACCGACCCATCATCAGCAAGGCAGCGCAGCCCGCGGGGGATGAAAAGGGGGGTCGTGTGGAGGGGGAGGTGGGGCCCGCGTAACAAGAAAGCCTGGGCCAGGGCTACGATAGTCGAGCAGATAAAAAACGTGTGCGTGACCTGAAAAAGTCACGGATAAGCAACAGGCGGCACAGACGGGGCATTTGTGGAAGGCAACCCCATCGCCCGAAGTCGTCGTCTGCTGCACAAAATCGTGAACCACAGACTGATCGGCGGTCACACCCTCGTGGCCATGCACAGCAGGTTGCAGAGCATGCATATGCGCGCGCGAATGCAACGACGAGGCGTGACCATCATGATCATCGGTCTGCACGGAACGCGCCGTATGACACGACTGCGACGCCCAGACCGCAGACTGAAAGACCAGCGCGACGAGCAGAGCGCACACCCCAACGCAGCGAATCCATCGCGATCGCGCAACCAGAGCAAGGGGGGCAAAAGAAACCGTGCACAGAGACATGGGTTTGAGTGTAGGCGAAAACACTACAATCGCGCCATGAATCCCACACGCCCGCTCACGCTCATCACGCCCAGCCAGTCTTCACGCCGACGCTGGCTCGCAACCGCCTCAAGCCTCGCCAGCCTTGCAGCCCTAGGGCTTCTCAGCCCTGCCGCGCTCGGGCAGCGACGACAACCGCTGGTCGAAGTCTGGAAATCGCCCACCTGCGGCTGCTGCAACGACTGGATCACCCACCTGCAAAAAAATGGCTTTGCGACCAAGTCCTATGACGAAGGCAATACCGCGAAGAGACGGGCAGTGGGCCTGCCGGTGGCCCTGGGCTCCTGCCATACCGCCACAGTGGAAGGCTATGTGATCGAAGGCCATGTGCCGGCGGCAGAGATTCAGCGACTGCTGAAAGAACGACCCAGGGCACTCGGCCTCTCTGTCCCACAAATGCCGATTGGCAGCCCCGGGATGGACGGACCCGAGTACGGTGGCCAGAAAGACACCTATGACGTACTTCTCGTGGACCGCGCAGGCAAGTCCACTCCTTACGCCCGCTACCATGGTGGCCAACGTATCGGCTAAAGAATTCATATCAGTCACACCAGAAGTGCAAAGCCACGAGCACGGCTCGCGGTACGCTACATGGCGTTCTGGTGTTTGTCGAATTCCCCACTGTCATTTTTGAAGGAAGTCTCATGACCCGCTTGTCTTCGTTCGCCCTGCCTTCGCGACAGCGTCGCGAATGGCTCCGTAAAACATTCCTCACCCCGGCTGCTTTGGCGCTGGGCCTCTCGCTACCCATCGTAGGGCTTCAAGCCAAACAGCTGCCCTCTCCAGTTGTTACTGTGACGCAGCTGCAGCCACTGCTGCAGGCCAAATCGGTCAAGGTGCTCGATATTCGCGAGCTTGTTCAGCCCGATCAGAAGACCCCGATTTATGCGGCCGGTCATATTCCTGGTGCGCTGCCCGCTCCCTACTCGGCTTTTCGTGGCGGCAAAGATAACCCCGGAGGACTTCCTCCAGAAGACAAGCTCTCTGCCTTCTTAAGCAGCCTGGGGGTCACACCGCAGACGCCGTTGGTAATTGCCGGACCAGGAAAGACCGGTACCGACTTTGGCGCTGCCGCCCGGGTCTACTGGACCTTGAAGGTCGCAGGCTTTAGCGATCTGGCCGTGCTCGATGGCGGCCTCACCGCCTGGACCGCTGCGAAACTCCCACTCGAAACTGGTACCCTAACGATCACCCCATCAACGGTGCAGGTGAAATACGACCGCAGCCAGATCGTGTCTGTGGAGGAAGTGAAAACACTCACCGCCGCGGGTACGAAGCCCCCAAGCAAACTCATTGATGCCCGCCCCGAATCGTTTTATAAGGGCGAGGTTCGGCATCCGGCCTCGGCCCGGTGGGGCACATTGCCTGGCGCAGAGAATGCCGACTCAGAAATCTGGTTTACCCCCAAGACTGGTCTTCTGCTTCCTGCAGATCAGATCAAGGCCGTCGCGCAACAAAAAGGCCTGCTTGCTAGTGGCGATACCGTCTCCTTCTGTAACACGGGTCACTGGGCAGCCACGAACTGGTTCATCCTCTCCGAAGTCTTGCAACAACCCGGCGCACGCATGTACCCAGAATCGATGGTGGCCTGGAGCAAAGCGGGCCTGCCCATGGAGAATGAGCCAAGCCGTGCCGTTGTCCTCTTTAGGCAACTAACGGGCGGCGGGCTTCCGAAGTAGCCTTCATGTTTCAAAGTAGGAACGAGGTGTCCTGCAGTCTGTGGGGACACCTTTTTTATTTGGCCAAGAGGGCGTCGAGTTTATGGTTCAATAGGTTCAGATCTTAAAAAGATCGCGTTGCGCAGGCCTTCGAAAAACGCGTTGCGCGACCCCCCTCTCCAAGCCTCCGTAGAACAAAAGGAACCTCACCATGAAACTTTTTTCCCTGAAAAAAATTGGGTTAGGGCTGTTTGCCAGCCTCATGCTTGGCGCGGGTCTTGCCCAGGCCCAGGACACGCTGCGCGTGACCACCATTCCCGAAGAAGCCGCCACCGAGCAGATTCGCAAATTCGGCCCGCTTTCTGCCTATCTGGAAAAGCAGCTTGGCATGAAGGTGGTCTTCACCCCTGTGAATGACTACCCCGCCGCCGTAGAGGCCCTGGTGAATAAGCAGGTTGACCTCGTCTGGTTTGGCGGCTTCACCCATGTACAGGCGCAAATTCGTTCGGGCGGAAAAGTCGTGCCCATCGCCCAGCGCGAAGAAGACACCCAGTTTCGGTCGGTCTTCATTACCCAAAAAGACTCTGGCATTAAGACCCTGCAAGACCTCAAGGGCAAGCAGGTGAGCTTTGGTTCTCAGTCGAGTACCTCAGGCCATCTGATGCCACGCACCTTTCTGCTCGAGGCGGGTATTGATCCCGAAAAAGATCTCAAGCGTGTGGCCTATTCGGGCGCCCACGATGCCACCATCGCCTCCGTGGTGAGTGGGCGGGTCGATGCCGCCGCGCTCGACATTACGGTGTGGCGTAAGTTTGTCAGCGAGAACAAGGTAGACACCACCAAAGTGGATGTCTTCTACACCACGCCCCCCTTCTTCAACTACAACTGGTCGGTGCATGCCGATATGCCTGTGGCCCTGCGTGACCGCATCACCAAGGCATTGCTGGCGTTGGACATGAATACGCCAGAAGGCAAGGAAATCCTGACCTTAAACCGCGCCACCAAGTACATTCCTACAAAGGCCGAAAACTACAAGGGCCTCGAGCGGGCAGGCAAGAGTGCCGGGCTGATCAAGTAAGCGTGGGTAACCCGCAACCCCGGTCGTGCAGCACCAGAACGAGGGTGTATCGATAATGACGGCAACTCTGGTAGCCCAGCAGGGATTCTCCGTTGGGCTTGAGGCCGTCACGGCGCATCACCCGACGGCGCTTGCACAGGCGCCCGCCTGCCTCGAGCGTATTAGCCTGACGATTTCGGCAGGGGAGCAGGTGGCTGTCATCGGGCCCTCGGGTGCAGGCAAGACCAGTTTTCTCGCGCTTATGGCTGCAACTCTCAAGCCTACGCAGGGCAGAGTACTGCTCGACAACCAGTCACTCTGGGCGCTGCCACAGCCGATGCTGCAGACGCTGCGCGGACAGGTCTACTATGCCCCCCAGACGCCGCCCCTCCCTCCACGACAACGGGTGGTGACCTCGGTATTGGCCGGACGACTTCCAACCCAGTCGCTCTGGCAGAGCCTGAGTTCTCTTCTCTATCCCCGCGACGCGGCCCTTGCGGCGCACGCCCTCGCGGCCTTCGACCTCGAAGACAAACTCTGGCTGCGTGTGGATCGGCTCTCAGGCGGCGAGCGACAACGGGTGGGCCTAGCCCGTGCGCTTTTATCTCCCGCACGGCTCTGGCTCATCGACGAACCCCTCTCAGCGCTCGATCCCAAGCGTGCCCATCAAGTCATCTCTGTGCTGACCGAGCAGGCGCGGGCACGTGGCATTACCCTGATCTGCAGCCTGCACCAAGTCGACTTTGCCCTCTCTGCGTTTCCGCGGGTAATTGGTCTGCAAGACGGGCGCGTGGCCTTTGACCTTCCCGCAAAAGAAGTCGATCCGGCGAGGCTTTCAGACCTCTACGCCCAGGAAGCCATTCCCGACTCCTCAGACCTCAGCGACGAAGACGACACAAGCCCAGCAAGTGTCGCTGCGCGGGCGATGGTGCGGTGCCGTTAGCGTGCCAGAAGAGAATCGCCCCACCCAAAGACAGACGCCTGCCCTGCGCGACCCGGCCTGGAGCGGTCGGGTCTTCTGGACGCTCGCGGGCCTCGTCATCCTCTGGCCGGCCCTCGTGGCCACCGAATTCAAGCCGTGGATCTTCTTTGACCCCGACAATCTGCGGGTGACCCTGCGTTTTATTGGCGACTTTTTCCCGCCCGTATTCACGGCAGAGTTTCTTTGGATGGTGGCTGTCGAGTCGTGGCGTACCGTTGCAATCGCCACGGCCGGCATGGCATTGGCCCTTCTGCTGGCGATTCCCATGACTATTCTGGCCACCCGCATTCTTTCAGTATCGGCCCTCACCGGCCGCATGGCCGCCCTGCCCTTTGTGGTACGCCAGGCCCTGCGGTGGGTGATGATTCTTCTGCGTAGCATTCCCGAACTCATCTGGGCGCTGGTCTTTGTGCGGGTCGTAGGCCTCGGGCCCACCGCCGGTGTGCTGGCCATTGGCCTCACCTACGCCGGCATGCTGGGCAAGGTCTACAGCGAAATTCTCGAAAGTGGGGAGACGCACGCCACGCAGACCCTGCTGCGCAACGGGGCCTCTCGCCTCCAGGCCTTCTTCTATGGGCTCTTGCCCCAGAACGCCTCCGAACTGACAAGCTACACGGTCTATCGCTGGGAATGCGCCATTCGCTCCTCGGCTGTCTTGGGCTTTGTCGGTGCGGGGGGGCTGGGCCAGCAGATGGACAACTCGATGAAGATGTTTAACGGCGGCGAAGTGGCGACCATGCTCTTGGTCTTTATGATGCTCGTGGGCCTGGCCGATATTCTGAGCAGCGCCTTGCGGCGCGCCATGCAATAACGATCGCAGCCAGAGACACTCGACAATCCCTATGCCACAGGCTCCAGACAGCGCGCCATCCTCGCGATCCGCATCACACAACGCGTCTGCGTATGCGGGCCGCATCGTGGCGGGCGTCTCTGCCAGGGCCACCCTGCTGCTGATTGGCATTATCTGCCTCACTGTCGCAAGCCCCGCCCCACTCAACCTACAACTCGCCCAGTTTGCCTCCACCGACAGCATGGCCCGTATGGGCAAATTCATCGCCGAACTTTTCTCGCCAGACCTCACCACTGCCTTTCTCTCCAAGGTCTTGATCGCCAGCCTCGAGACACTTGCCATGTCGGGTATCGGAACGCTCTTGGCGGTGGTCTTTGGGCTGGCCTTGGCCCTACCAGCCAGCCAGAAGGCGGCTGGACCGGCGTCTGTGGGGATGGTTGGTATCGTGCGCGCGCTAACGAAGCTTCTCTTTAATGGGCTGCGGTCGATCCCCGAACTGGTCTGGGCTGCACTGCTCTTAATCTTTGCGGGGCTTGGCCCTTTTGCCGGCACGCTCGCCCTTGCGCTACACACCACAGGCGTATTTGGCCGGCTCTTTTCCGAGGCCATCGAAAATGCACCCGACCATGCGGCGGTCGCGCTGCGCAGCCAAGGCGTCTCAGAACTGCGCGTTTTTCTCTATGCGACGCTGCCTACAATCCTGCCGCAGCTTGTCTCCTACTCACTCTATCGCTGGGAAAACAATATTCGCGCCGCGGCCGTACTCGGCGTGGTGGGCGCTGGGGGTCTCGGACAGATGCTGGCCTTTCACATGGGACTCTTCCATATGAATGAGACCAGCACCATTCTGTTGGCGATGATCGCCCTGGTGATGCTCGTCGATGGCCTGTCGTATGTCGCCCGACAGCGCCTTTCGGCTTAGCGCTCGACGAAGGCGCGTTCGATCACATAGTCGCCTGGTTGACCGAGCCCAGGAGACACCACAAAGCCTCTGTCGTCCAGCATCTGGGCGGTCTCTTTGAGCATGGAGGGGCTGCCACAGATCATGGCACGGTCATGCGCAGAATCGAGCGGGGGCAGACCAATATCTTGAAAGAGCTGACCCGTCTCTATGGCTGTGGTGAGGCGTCCCGTGTGGGTAAAGGCCTCCCGCGTGACGGTGGGGTAGTAAATCAGCTGATCACGCACCATCTCGCCCAGAAACTCATGCGCGGTGAGTTCGTTTTTAATGTAGTCGCCATAGGCGAGTTCACTGACCAGCCGAACGCCATGAATGAGCACGACCTTCTCAAACCGCTCATAGGTCTCGGGGGCGCGAGTGATGCTCATAAAGGGGGCGAGCCCTGTGCCAGTCGAGAAGCAGTAGAGGTGGCGACCCGCACGGAGGTCGTCAATGACGAGTGTACCGGTGGCCTTCTGTCCAACAAGCAGCGTGTCCCCCTCCCGTACATGCTGTAGACGCGAGGTCAGTGGGCCGTCGGGCACCTTGATCGACAAGAACTCCAGATGCGCTTCGTAATTGGGGCTCACCACACTGTAGGCACGCATCAGCGGCTTACCCTCGACCTCAAGACCAATCATCACGAAGTGGCCATTGCGAAAACGGAAGCTAGGATCGCGGGTGGTGGTAAAGGAGAAGAGCGTGTCGTTCCAGTGGGTCACACCGGTAATGGTTTCTTCGTTGTAGGCGGCCATACGTCGTTTTCTAGTCTCTCTAATGTTGCGCGATCTGATATCTAGTTCTAGTAACTGGTATCTGATTTCCGATTTCTGCGGGACGCTTCTTTAATCGTTTGCCGCGACACCGACATAGGGGTTGGACCGGCGTTCCCCACCAAAACTGCTCATCGGCCCATGGCCCGGCACAAAGTCGATATCGGCCCCGGGGGGGGAGAGCCGCGCCTTGATCGAACGCAAAAGATCCGCATGATTGCCGCGCGGAAAATCAGTGCGTCCGATCGACCCGGCAAACAAGACATCTCCCACAAAGGCGAGCCGATCGCCGAGATGAATAAAGACCACGTGGCCCGGCGTATGGCCCGGGCAATGAATGACCTCCAAGGCCTGCTGACCCACCATCACCGTGTCGCCATCTTCAAGCCAACCATCAGGCGTAAAAGCCTCTAAGGGCGGAAAGCCAAACATCTTGCCCTGCCCAGGCAGTTGATCAATCCAGAACTTGTCATCTTTATGTGGCCCCTCGATAGGAACACCAAGCCGCTCGGCGAGCATACGCGCCTCGCCGCAGTGGTCGATATGGCAATGGGTGAGCAGAATCTTCTCATGCTCGACGACAGCGTGTAG
>CAZKWK010000027.1:0-18461 GCA_964556335.1 uncultured Bordetella sp.
CTCGCTCACTCCCCAGCCTGTGTCCGCAACCACCCCTGCCCCCGTGGGTGGTCGCGAGGGCAGCACCAACGTGGGCTCGCCGCAAGGCTTCTCAGGCATGGAGACCGCCTGATGTCGGACCGCCTCGTTTCCCGTCCCCAGGTGGAGGGCTGGCCACTTCTGGGCCTCTCCCTGTTGGTTGGCGGGAGCATCGTATTGGCGGCTTACAGCCAGTGGCAAAAAACGCAGCAACCCCCGATGGCGCCAGTTATCGAGGTGCTCTCGACCCGCAGCCTCGTCTTTTTTGACAGCCCAGACGGCAGCATTGGCGTGACCGATGCCCGCACCGGCGAGCGGCTTGCGCCGATCGAAGGGGAGGCGGGCTTTGCGCGCGGGGTACTGCGCAGCCTTGCCCAGGCCCGCCTGCGCGCCGGCGGCGGCCCCGCAGAGCCCTTTGTGCTGACCCAGCATGCCGATGGATCCCTGCGCCTGAAAGATCCTTGGACCCAACGTGAGATCGACCTCACCACCTTTGGGCCGTCCAACCTGGCGGTGTTTCAGCCCTTACTAGAAGTGCGGGAATCACGTGGTGGCGGCCTGTCATCTCGGCCCTAGCGCCTTATCCCTTTTTTACCGTTTCCTAAGCAGAGGAGCCTTTTATGAACCCACCGACCCCTGAAACGCTCGACGCCGCCCGCGCTGCGGCCCTTGCCGCGGAGGGCGGCTACGGAAAGACCGCAGACCGCGTGCCCAATGAGGCCACCGCCATCGCGCTACAAGACACCCTTCTGACGCCCCGGTTTTACACCACCGATTTCGATGCCATTGATCGACTCGATATCGAACCCATTCGTGAGGAGTGGGAAAAGCTGATGGCCGAGTTCGAGGCCGATAACAACGATGAACACTTTCAGCGTCCCCCAGAAATGCGTGGGGACTGCTCGCAACTCCCCGAGGGCCTCTATAAAGAGTTTCGAGAGTTTTTGATCAGTTCTTGCACCTCGGAGTTCTCGGGATGCGTGCTCTATGCGGAAATTAAGAAGCGGGTCAAGAACCCGGATATGAAGCGCCTGTTTGGCTACATGGCCCGCGATGAGTCGCGGCATGCGGGCTTTATCAATCAGTGGCTCAAAGACTTCGGCATTGGCGTCGACCTCGGGTTTCTCACCAAGGCCAAGAAGGTGACCTACTTCAAGCCCAAGTACATCTATTACGCCACCTACCTCTCAGAGAAGATTGGCTATGCCCGCTACATCGCGATTTATCGGCAGATCGAGAAGCACCCCGAACTGCGGTTTCACCCGATCTTTCTCTGGTTTGAAAAGTGGTGTAACGATGAATTCCGTCACGGTGAGGCCTTTGCGCTCTTGATGCGTGCGAACCCCGAACTCTTGCGGGGCCTGAACCTCTACTGGATTCGGTTTTTCCAGCTTGCCGTCTTTGCCACCATGTATGTCCGCGACCAGACGCGCCCTGAGATGCATAAGGCCCTCGGGCTTAACCCTGTGGACTACGACCAGCGTGTCTTCCACATCACCAGCGAGATCTGTAAGCAGGTCTTTCCGGTGACCCTGCGCTACGACAGCCCTGCATTCATGCAGGGTCTGCAGCGCCTCTGCGAGATTCAGGCCGGAGTTGATGCCGCCAAGGCCCGCGGGGGACTCTGGAGCCTTGTGCAGCGCGCTGGGCTCGCCGCCCAGGCTGCCGTGGTGTTTGGCCGGCTCTATTTCCAGCCTGTCCATAGCCAGCCATTGCCGGAGCAGGCACGGCTCGCGCCCTCGTGGTAATCCTACGAGGCAAGGCACGGTGACGAGTCCCGCCCACCTCTGGCTGCCGTTTTTCTTCGTTGTGGGCCTCTGGTGGCTCTCCACGGGGCTCATTCTGCGCCTCGTGGACCGCGAAGGCACCCAGCGATCCGCCCAGGGCGTGCAGGGGCGGGGCCTGGTGGCGGCCTCATTGGCCCTCGTACTGGGCCTCTCAGGCGTGGTCTTAACCCGCGACATGACAACGCCCGCGGGCGCCTATCTGGCCTTTGTCTCCGCCTTATTGGTCTGGTCGTGGCAGGAACTCACATTTCTTCTGGGCCTGGTCACGGGCCCAAATCGTGGGCCCTGCCCCGAGGTACGTGGGCTGCGTCGGGCTTGGCACGCCTTCCGCGCGATTGCCCATCACGAACTAGCGATTCTGTTGCTGGGATTGGCCGTGATTCTGCCGAGTTGGAATGCCCCCAATTCGGTAGCAGCTCAGACCTTTGTGGTTCTCTGGGCCATGCGTATCTCGGCAAAGCTCAATCTCTTTCTTGGGGTGAAGAACTTCTATGAGGCCTTCCTGCCGGTGTCGCTGCGTTATCTGCTCACCTATTTTTCGCGCCGGTCGATCAACCTCTTCTTTCCCTTTAGCGTAGTGATCGCTTCTTTATTTGCGCTGGTGGTCTGGGCGGAGGCCTTGGGTGGGCAGAGCCCCTATGAGGTCGCGGCAGCCAGCCTAGTAGGCACGATCCTGGTTCTGGCGATCATTGAGCACATCCTTCTGGTCGTGCCTTTCCCTCCCGATTCCCTCTGGCGTTGGGCGCTGAAGTCTGGTCCCCCGCACGCACCGTGAGGCGCGGCAGGCGGTCTGGATCGCGACACAGCGGGCATTCCCGTAGCTATGGTCGTTTCTCCCGTCAGATAACTTCGCTATAGTTCATGCTTTAGCCCGTCTTTTAAAGGAGAAACTTACGATGAAATGGATTGCTGCTGCAGTTTCGCTCGCCGTTCTTGCCGGCTGTGCCTCTAAACCTCAGCAACAGGCCGACGCCCCGGCCGCAGCCGGATCGGCCGCGGCTCCCGCAAGCGCGCCCGCTTCCGCCCGAGCAGCTGCCACAACCCAACCCGCCGATGCCGCGTCTGCTCAGGCTATTGCGCTGGCCCGGTCGCGCATTATCGGGGTTGAGCCATCGGTCTATTTCGACTTTGACAAGTTCAACATCAAGCCGGAGTTTCACAACACGATTTCTGCCTACGGTAACTACTTAACGGTTCTGAAGAACACCAAGATGGTCGTTGAGGGCAACGCCGATGAGCGTGGCACAGTGGAATACAACCTGGCCCTCGGCCAGAAGCGTGCCGAGGCGGTGAGCATCGCGCTGCAGGCCATCGGCGCGAATGCGAGCAACATCGAGACCATCAGTAATGGCGAAGAGAAGCCCCGCAATGCGGCCAAAACCGAGGCCGGCTATGCGGAAAACCGCCGTGCGGATCTCGTTCTGAAGTAAGCAACAACCTTTTTTGTTGTTCCCTGTCCGGGGAGTACTAGCGAGGCTGGTGCTCCCCGGCGTCGTCTTCGACCAGCGTAAAGCCGTGGGTAATCTCCGCGGTCATCCCCAGCATCTTGGTTGCCGAGCAATACTTCTGGTGCGACAGGGCAATCGCCCGCTCTACCAGATTGGCCTTGAGCCCCGTGCCATAGGCCGTAAACTGCAGGTGAATTTTGGTAAATACCTTGGGGTCGGTTTCGGCCCGTTCGGCCCGCGCCTCGACATCACAGGCCCGAATCTGCATGCCGCTCTTGCGAAGAATGAGAACCACATCGTAGGCAGTGCAGGCAGCGCTTCCAGAGAGCACCACCTCCATGGGCCGGGGCCCAAGATTTCTCCCCCCGCCTTCTGGGGCCCCATCCATGACAAAGCTGTGGCCCGACCCTGTTTCGGCCACAAAGCTCATGGTCTGGCCGCCGAGCCAACGAATTGTGCAGTCCATCTGATTTTCCTTATGCGTGTGAAAGACGGGGTGACACTACAAAAGTGCGCCTCCGAATCGGCTATCCGTGCGCGCTCCGGCTAGAATAACCCGCATCCTTGATCAAGTTGTCTCTATAACGCCCCTGTGACGCCCGCCCACCATGCATGTTGACCCTCTTCTCGAGCCACAGCGTCGCGCCATGGGCATGCGTCTGCGCGAGGCGCGTGAGGCACGGGAGATCAACCCCCGGGCCCTGGAGACTGAGCTTCGCACAACCTACCGGCACCTTTTGGCGCTTGAAGAGGGCCAGACCCGGCTTTTTTATTCTGATTCGTTTTACCGGGATCTCTTCACCCGCTATGCCCTCTGCCTAGGGTTCTCTGCAGAAGAGGCACGGGTCATGGTCGAGCGGCTCTACGAGCCGATACCGCCCCTGGGCCAGGCGCAGGCATCAGGAACCGTTATGGGCGCGACAACGACCCTACCCCAAAGCCCGGCGGATTCGTCGCTTGCCACAACCCCCCAGGATGCCGTGGTGGCGTCTGGCACCGATACCCCTGCTTCGGCCCGAACCGACACCCCAGGATCCGTTGCCTCGCCCGGGGCGCGGGCAACGCACGAGGTGCCGTCCTCCGGTCAGGCCAGTCTCTCACTCGACTTGCCCGTGGCCTCCTCCCCACCACCTTCTGTCGCCGCCTCGCAGGTCCCAGCGTCGATGAAGACCGGGGCAGAAGACTCCCCCGGTCCGACGTCCCAACGTTCTTCGTCTCGTCTCGACTCTGCCCCGACGGCGCCCTCCCGGTCTGCGGCGCGTCCGTCAAATACCGGCCTGTTTGTGATCATTCTGGCGGGGCTGATTACCTTTGTCTGGGTGATTACGCGTGCCCCAGAGCCTGAAGCCCCCCCGTCCTTAGCCAATCCCGCATCGCAGAGTCCCTCGGTACCGGCACCGGCTGCGCCTTCTGGCAATGCGGCAGTGGATACCCCTGCGCCAGCCGCTTCGCCCGCCAACGCCCCATCGTCTGTCGCGCCCACCCTAACCGGTACGCCTCCCTCGGGGGCTTCACCGGCAACCGCACCGCAGACCCCAGCACCCGCGGCTGGTTCACCGGCGAAATCCTCGGTGCCGGCGACCGCACCTGGGCCCACCTCAACTCCGACGCAAGCACCGCCATCCCCACCGTCTCCGTCGCCAGCCCAGAGCCCGACTACGCCATCAGCGCCGCCCGTGGTACCCGCAGCACCGGCGCCTGAAGGAGCCGCTCCCAAGGTGCCTGAATTAGAACTCACCTTCCGTACCAAGGGATGGGTCTGGGTACGCGAATCGAACGACCAGGTACGTGAGTTTGTGGTGCAGGAGGGGGGCACGGTGCGGTTTCAGGAGGTTCCCATCTTCATTGTGTTACCTGCGCCAGATCAGATTGATGCCAAGGTGCTCGGCCGCCCGGTATCGCTCAAACGCACGGAAGACGAGAAGAACCATGGCCGGTTTACCCGAACCATGCTGCGTCAGGCAGCCAATCTTGGCCGATCCACCGCCTCAAACGCCAACTAGGCCCATCATTTACTTGGCTTCTGAAGTCTCTCGCGCCTCTTCCGGCAGCATGGTGTGAAGGTCGCCGCGGCATTTGTGGGCCTTGCCGCGCTCTGGGGCTCGTCATTTCTCTTTCTGCGTCTCGCGGTGCCCGACTTCGGCCCGATCCTTGCGGCCGAACTCCGGGTCGGCATTGCCTGGATCATTCTTAGCCTTCTCGTGGGCGCGGGGGTGTTCCATCGGTATGTTCGCGCCAAGGTGCAGCAGATACCCGCTTCTTCCTCTGAGGCGCCTGTTCTTGTCTGGTGGCAGATGGCTGTGGTGGGCCTGACCAACAGCGCCTTGCCCTTTGCTCTCTACGGATTCGCTGCTCTTTCCCTGCCGGCAGGCTACCTGGCCATTCTCAATTCCTTGGTCCCGCTCTGGGGGGCGCTTCTGGCCAGTATCTTTTTGGGGCAGTCGGTTCGGTGGACCTTGGTGGCAGGCGTCTTGCTGGCGGGCTTAGGCATATCGCTTCTTGTACGGCTCGGGCCCGTAGAGGTCAATACCCAGACCCTATTGGCAGGCCTTGCCTGCGCAGGCGCCACACTCTGTTATGCGATCGCGGGGCAGCTCACGCGTCGTTGGCTCTCCCATGTGTCGGCGGTGCATTCAGCCCGGGCCACTTTGGGCTATGCCACGCTTTGGATACTTCCCTTTATTGCCTCTGATGTCGCTGCTGCGACGCCGACTCCGGTGGGCTGGGGTGCGGTGCTGGCCCTGGGTGTCGTCAGCTCTGCCCTCGCGTATCTCCTTTTTTTCTGGCTTCTAAAACAGATCGGACCGGTACGGGCCAGCAGCGTAACGTTTCTGATCCCAGGCTTTGGGGTTCTCTGGGGTGCTATTTTTCTCGCAGAACCCTTAAGCCTGCATGTCTTTGCTGGTCTGGCCTTGGTGGTGGTTGCTAGCCTTCTTGTGCAGAGGCCCTAGCACTTAGTCTGTGGTTGGGGGCGCCGCCACGGGCTCACGCAGCGATTTCTCTAAGAGGGCAAAGACCCCCTCAATCGAGTCCGCCACCTGTAGTTTGTCGATGTGGCCCTGGGTGAGAAACCCGTGGGCACTGGCCTCTTTCACAAAGGCAAGCAGCGTGTCGTAGTAGCCCTCCAGATTCGCCAGCACAATGGGCTTCTGATGCCCCCCGGTCTGCAGACCGGTCCAGACCTCGAAGAGCTCCTCGAGGGTGCCGATGCCGCCAGGCAGTACGAGAAACGCCTGCGATTCATCCATCATCTTGATCTTGCGCTCAATCATGGTCTGAACCACATAGAGTTCATGAATCCCAGGCAGCACGGGTTCGATCTTGGTGAGGTAGTCGGGAATCACGCCCAGTACATACCCCCCCTCTTCGATTGCGGCCTGCGCTACGGTGCCCATGAGCCCCCACCGCCCCGCCCCGTAGACGAGCCCCCAGCCCCGGCTGGCAATGGCCTGTCCCACATCTGCGGCGATACCGGCCCATTGATGGTGGTGGCCCAGTCGTGAGCCACAGAAAACACAGACACGAAGCGCGGGGCGTGGCGGCATGGTCATTTCTTTCTTGCAGAGTCGATGCGAGGGGAAGGGGAAGAGGCGGATCCAGCACGCAGGGCACTTGGTAGCGGCAGGGGCAGGGCGGTTTTGTATCGCACCTGCTTTAGGGCGAAGCTTGAACGAATCTTCTCGATTCCGGCAATGGGAGTGAGTTGCTCGAGGATAAATCGTTCGAGGGCGGTGATGTCTGCAACGACCACCCGAATGAGATAGTCGGAGTCGCCTGTCATGAGGTAACACTCCATCACCTCATCGTGCTCTTGTATGCGGGACTCGAACTCCGCCAGCGCGTCTTTGCTCTGGGTCTTCAGGCTAATCGAGATAAAGACATTTAAGGGCAGGCCCAGTGCCAGTGGATTGGCCAAGGCCACGGTGCGATGGATAACGCCAGCGGCCTGAAGCGCCTTGACCCGGGCCAGGCAGGGCGACGGGCTCAGATGTACCCGACGCGCCAATTCCACGTTAGACAACCCCCCATCCTGCTGAAGCTCCGCCAGGATTCTGAGGTCGGTGCTATCGATATTTGTAGCGCTATTCATACGATTCAAAGCATTTTATGCCAAACAAACCGCATAAAAACAAAAATAAAGCAGCTCATTTCGAAAAATTCGGCCTATCGTCTTCTCTATGAAAAACGACCACATTGACTTCTCCCCGTTATCTCCACCGGCCTTGGGCTCTGCGCCCGTGGAGGGGGTTGATGCCGACCCGCAAGAAACGGCTGAGTGGCTGGAGGCGTTTACGGCCGTTTGCCAGCAGGCGGGGCCGGCGCGGGCCGCACAGATTCTGCATGCGCTCTGTGCGCAGGCAGACCGACAGGGCATTGCCGTACGGCCCGGATCGGTCTCCGCCTACTGCAACACGATTGGACTCGACCGACAGCCTGCGTACCCGGGTGACCTCGCCTTAGAGGAGCGCATCGCCGCCCTGATTCGATGGAACGCGCTGGCCATGGTCGTACGCGCCAATCGCCGCGCGGGGGAGTTGGGCGGGCATATTGCAAGCTACGCCAGTGCGGCGGATCTCTTTGAGGTGGGCTTTCAGCATTTCTGGCGCGGGGCGGGCGCGGCCCTACCCGCTGCCGGCACCGGCCGGGGTGGTGACCTGGTGTTTATGCAGCCCCACAGTGCCCCGGGTATTTATGCGCGCGCCTTTCTGGAGGGGCGGTTGACGGCGCAAGACCTCGATCACTACCGCAGAGAGCTCGCAGGACAGGCCGCGGGCGCACGGGGGCTCTCGAGCTACCCGCATCCCTATCTAATGCCTGACTTCTGGCAATTTCCGACGGGCTCCATGGGGCTCGGCCCCATTCAGTCCATTTATCAGGCGCGTTTTATGCGCTATCTCACCCACCGTGGGCTTCTTGATTGCAGCCCGCGTCATGTCTGGGGGGTCTTTGGCGATGGGGAGATGGATGAGCCCGAGAGCATGAGCGCGCTCACCTTGGCCGCCCGTGAAGGCCTAGATAACCTCACCTGGGTGATTAACTGCAATCTGCAGCGGCTCGATGGCCCCGTGCGTGGCAATGGCCGAATCATCGATGAACTCGAGCAACTCTTTTCGGGTGCAGGCTGGCATGTGATTAAGGTCATCTGGGGAAGCGACTGGGATCCGCTTTTTGCCCGTGACCATACCGGTGTCCTGTTGCGTGCTTTTGCCCAGACTGTCGATGGTCAGATGCAGACGTTTGCAGCAAAAGATGGCGCCTTTAATCGTGAGAATTTCTTCGGGCAGAGCCCCGAGCTCGCGGCCCTAGTCGCCGACATGACCGATGCCCAGATTGATCGGCTCAAGCGCGGCGGCCACGACCTAGTGAAGATTTACGCTGCCTACGCCGCTGCGCTCGCCCATCGCGGCCAGCCCACTGTGGTGCTTGCGCACTCCAAGAAGGGGTACGGCATGGGCAGTGCCGGCCAGGGCCGCATGACGACCCACAGCCATAAGAAGCTGGAGGACGAGGAGCTGATCGCCTTTCGTGACCGGTTCCATTTGCCGCTCACCGATGCGCAGGCCAAAGACCTGGCCTTTCTCCATCCAGGAGAAGACAGTCCGGAGGTGCGTTACCTGAAGGCACGACGGCAGGCGCTTGGTGGGCCGCTTCCTGCGCGCTATACCGACAGCGACCGTGTTCCTGTCCCTCCTCTTGCCGACCTTGCAGGCTTTGCCTTAGAGGCGCAGGGCAAAGAGATGAGCACCACCATGGCCCTGGTGCGGCTGCTCGGGCAGTGGCTCAAGGCCCCGGGCTTGGGCCCGCGCATTGTGCCGATCGTGGCCGATGAGGCGCGCACCTTTGGTATGGCCAATCTCTTTAAGCAGGTGGGCATCTATTCCAGCCAAGGCCAGCGCTACGCACCGGAAGATATCGGCTCGGTGCTGAGTTACCGCGAGGCGCGTGATGGCCAGATTCTGGAGGAAGGGATCAGCGAGGCCGGGGCCATCTCGAGCTGGATTGCGGCAGCCACGAGCTACAGTAACCATGGCCTGTCCATGCTGCCGATGTACATTTTCTACTCGATGTTTGGATTTCAGCGCATCGGCGATCTTATCTGGGCGGCGGCCGATCAGAGCCCGCGCGGCTTTCTCTTTGGGGCGACGTCGGGCCGCACCACTTTGGCGGGTGAGGGGCTACAGCATCAGGATGGGACAAGCCTACTCTGGGCGGCCACCGTGCCGAACTGCAGAGCCTACGACCCCGCGTTTGCCGGCGAACTAGCCGTGATCGTGGATCACGGGTTACGCCGCCTGTTGCAGGAAGAGGCCAATGCGTTTTATTACATTACCGTCACCAACGAGAACTATGCCCAGCGTAGCCTCCCCCCCCAGGCCCATGAGGGCGTTATTCGCGGGGGCTACCTGCTCGATGTGGTGGGACCAGTCGAGGGCCCTCCTGTCACCTTGATGGGCTCTGGGGCAATCCTGCTGCAGGCCCTCCAGGCGGCAGAACAACTCGCTGCCCAGGGACTGCGGGTCTTTGTCTATAGCGTTACGAGTTGGACAAACCTCGCCCAGGACCCCGATTACCTCGCGTCGCTCTTGGCCCACAGCCAGGGCCCCATCGTGGCGGCCACAGACTATGTGCGAGCGGTTCCCGATCAGATTCGCAGTCCGCTGCCTGCTGACCGATCGTTTATGAGCCTCGGTACTGACGGATTCGGGTGCAGCGATACCCGCGCGGCCCTGCGCGACCATTTCGGCGTCGATGCGGCGGCGATCGCCCGGGCGGCGCGGGCCGCAGCGTCGGCGCGCAGCCTCAACCGTTCAAGCCAAAACGAAAAATAAAGAAAATTGATCAGGCTTTCAGGCCCAAAGCCGGGCATACTTTTCGCAGATTTACCACCACACGTTGTATACGCCTAAGGAGGAGACAAGATGCAATTAACGGCTGACCAACTCGCCGCTTTTGATCGCGAGGGCTATCTTTTTTTTCCAGGACTTTTTAGTCCGCAGGAAGTTAAAACACTCACCAGCGCGGTGCCCGAACTCTACAGCCGGCGTGAGGCCTACAACGTACGAGAGAAAGGCAGCGAAGCCGTACGCACCAACTTTGCCGCCCATATGTATAGCGCCCCGTTTGCCCGACTCGGCCGCCACCCCCGCATGATTAAGCCAGTAGAGCAGCTCTTTAACGAGAAGCTCTACATGCATCAGTTCAAGATCAACGGCAAGATGGCCTTTGAGGGCGATGTCTGGCAGTTGCACCAAGACTATGGCACCTGGCTCAACGACGACCTCATGCCCGAGCCCCGCGCCATGAACGTGGCGATCTTTCTCGATGAGGTCAATGAGTTCAATGGGCCGCTCATGTTTATTCCGGGAAGCCACAAAAAAGGGGTCCTTGAGGCTGGGCACGACCTCACCACCACGAGCTACCCCTTGTGGACCATCGACCATGCATTGATCACGCAGCTCGTTGACCGGGCGGGGGGACGCAACGGGGGCATTGTGAGCCCACAGGGGCCCGCAGGCTCCATGATTCTTTTTCACAGCTGCCTGGTGCATGCCTCCACCAGTAACTTGTCGCCTTGGAATCGGGTGAGTGTCTACCTCAGCCTCTGTGCGGTAAGCAACCATATTCAACGCCATAAGCGCCCCGAGTACATTGCCCATCGCGACTTCGCGCCCATTGACTGCCTGCCCGACGACTGCCTAATCAAAGACTATCCGGTCGATCTTCCCTGGGCCAAAGGCATGCCTGCCTCAGCGCTACAGACTTCTTTAGATCGGATCGCCGCATGAGTCTGCATGTTCAGTTGTGCAAGCGTCAGGCCGAGGGCCGGCCTATTCGGGTCGGCCTCATTGGCGCAGGCAAGTTTGGCTCGATGTACCTCGCCCAGGTACCGCGCACCCCAGGTGTTCATGTCGTGGGAATTGCTGACCTCTCCGTGGAGGGTGCCCGTAAGAACCTCGCCCGGGTAGGCTGGCCGGAGAGCCAGACCCGCGCGCGGTCCTTTGATGAGGCGCTTAAAGACGGCAGTACCTATATTTCTGAAGACTGGGAGGCCTTGGTACGCCACCCCGCGATCGATGTCATTGTCGAATCGACGGGCCATCCGATTGCGGCGGTCGACCATATTCTGGCGGCCTTCGATCATGGCAAGCATGTGGTCAACGTGACCGTTGAGGCCGATGCGTTCTGCGGCCCGTTGCTGGCCCGCCGCGCCGAGCAAAAAGGCCGTGTCTATTCCTTGGCCTTTGGCGACCAACCGGCCCTCATCTGCGATCTGGTCGACTGGGCCCGTACCTGCGGCTTTCCTGTCGTGGCGGCAGGTCGGGGGCACAAGTGGCTACCCCACTTTGCCCAGTCCACCCCCGAGACGGTCTGGGGCTACTACGGTCTTACCCCCGAGCAGGCGGCCCGCGGCGGTTTAAACCCGAAGATGTTCAACAGCTTTCTCGATGGCTCCAAGCCCTCAATCGAATCCACTGCCGTGGCCAATGCCACGGGCCTTGGCGTGCCGAGCAATGGCCTGCTCTATCCGCCTGCCAGTGTAGAAGACATTCCTTTTGTCACCCGCCCCATCGCCGAGGGCGGTGTGCTCGAACGCAAGGGCATGGTCGAGGTGATTTCCTCTTTAGAGAAAGATGGCCGCGTCATCCCGTATGACATTCGCATGGGGGTCTGGGTCACCGTAGAGGCTGAGACCGAGTACATCAAAAATTGTTTTGAGGAATACAACGCCCACACAGATCCTTCGGGCCGGTACTTCACACTCTATAAACGTTGGCACCTCATCGGCCTTGAAGTGGGTCAGTCGGTGGCGAGTGTCGCCTTGCGGGGCGAGGCCACGGGGGTGGCACGCGGCTGGGTGGCCGATGTGGTGGCCACTGCCAAGCGTGATCTTCGCGTGGGCGAGGTGCTCGACGGCGAGGGAGGCTACACGGTCTGGGGCAAACTCCTGCCGGCCCAGACCTCACGGGAGATCAACGGTCTGCCCTTGGGCCTGGCCCATGGCATTAAACTCCTCCGCCCCGTGGCCCAGGGCCAGTCATTGAGTTGGAATGATGTGGAGGTCGTGGATTCTCGCGCCTATCGACTGCGCCAAGAAATGGTGAGTATGTCCTTCTAAGGGGCCGTTGCCCGTACACTCAGAGCGTTATGCTCAAAGAGTTTGCTTTACAGCTGGTAAAAGAACTGGACCTCGGGACGCTCACGCCCTGGGTGCTCGGAGTGGTGTCGTTCATCAATGTGGTGGCGATTCTCGTTCTCGCCTGGGTTGGGGGTTGGGCGATTGGCCGACTGATTGGCGTCTTTCATCAACGACTCATAGCGCGGGCGGAGGGTCCAGAAGAGCAACGACGCCTAGAAACCCTGCAGCGGGTCTTTCGGTATATCGCCTCGGTGGTCATTACGGTGGTCACCATCATGCTGGTGTTGGCCGAAGTGGGCATCTCGATTGCGCCGATTCTGGCCACCGCAGGGGTGGTGGGGCTCGCCGTGGGCTTTGGTGCCCAGAGTCTAGTGAAAGACTACTTCACCGGCTTTGTGATGTTGATTGAGAACCAGATTCGCGTGGGAGATATCGTCGAGATCTCCGGGAAGTCGGGCATCGTCGAAGAACTCACCTTGCGGTACGTACGCCTGCGCGACTACGAGGGTGCTGTGCACTACGTGCCCAATGGCACCATCGCAACGGTGACCAATCGCAGCCGGCTCTTTGCGTATGCAGTCATGGATATCGGTGTGGCCTACAAAGAAGATATCGACCGCGTCTATGGGGTGATGCGGCGCTGTGCTGCCGCGCTGCGTAACGACCCTCTACAGGGCCATAAGATTCTCGACGATCTCGATATTGCCGGCGTGGAGCAGTGGGCCGATTCGGCTGTGGTTATTCGCTGCCGATTAAAGACGGCGGCCCTGGAGCAGGCGGTGGTGCGTCGTGAGTTTTTGCGTCGACTCAAGCACGATTTCGATGTAGAAGGCATCGAAATTCCTTACCCGCATCGAACGGTGTACACGATACCGGCGGATCCTTCAGCACCGCCCGAGCGTTAGCGCCGCCCGCATTAGACGCGGTTATTCGGGCTCTTCGTCGGGCTCTTCGGCTCGGGCGCTTCCTCATCATGCCAGGCGCGTAACACTCGGCGTCCCAGCACGACCAACACGGCGGCCAGTGGCAGGGCGATGAGTACACCGATAAACCCCAAAAGACTGCCAAAGACCACCAATGCGAGTAAGACAGCCAGCGGATGAAGTCCAATCCGATCGCCTACGATCTTTGGGGTGAGCACAAAGCTCTCTAGCACCTGCCCCAGTCCATAGACGATCACGATTACCAGCAGGCCCTGCCCCAAGCCCAGTTCCAAAATGGCTGACACGCCGGCCACGACGACAGACAGGGCATAACCCACGTACGGAATGAAGACCAGCAACCCGGACAGGAGGCCAATCGAGAACCAGTTAGAGAGTCCGCCTATCCAGAGGGCTACTGCATAGAAGCCCGCCATCGAGGCCATCACGAGGAGTTGGCCCTGCAGATAGGCCCTCAGCGTCTGATGAATCTCTTGGCTCGTCTCCTGAATCATCCCCCGTTGCCGCGGCGGAAAGAAATCCAGGGCCTTCAACAAAATCTGCAGCCAGTCTTTGAGCAGAAAGAAGATCACGACCGGCACGAGTACCAGCCAGCCCACGAGGGCAATGAGCATTCCGAGACCCGACTGTAGGGTGGACCAGAGGGTGGTGGAGACCGACCCCGACTGGTCTTTGAGCGCCTCCATAAGCCGTTCCCGTAGCGCCGCACTGTCGTCGACCGGTAGGCCCAACTGCAGGAGCCACGGGTAGATCTGCGCATAGACAGTGCTGAGCGCATCGGGCAGTCGTTCGCGCAGCTGCAGGAACTCATGATGAATGATGGGCACGGCGATGGCTACGAGTCCCACTACGAGGATGAGCCCCACCACAATGGCCGCCAGGCTCGCCAGGGCGCGGGCCATCCCGAGGGATTGAAAGCGTCCCGCGAGAGGCTCCAACAGATAGGCGAGTAATAGGGCAGCAAAGAAGGGGGCAAGGGCCTCGGTCATGCGGTGCGCTCCAGTGATTGCCTAAGCAGGTGAGAGAAAGTGTAGCCCCGCCCCTACCATTAGGGTTGTGCCCACGAGAATGGCGGGTACTAGGCCGCGAAACGGTCGGTAGGGCCAGACCATGACGATGATGGACGCCGCAATGCAGACCAGTCGCGCGCTCAAGGGTATCTGCGCGAGCAGGCCCACCGGCAGCACGACAATGCGAAAGACCAGGCCCGCCACCATCGCGTAGGTGACGCAGGAAATCCATTGAAAAAACTCGGAGTCGGTTCGGATGCGACCGGATAAGACCACGCCGAAGAACCGCCAGCTGTAGGTACCGAGGGCCGCAACAAGAATAAGAATGAGCTCATTCATGGGGCCGCCACCTTCCGTGCACGGGATCGTCGCTGCAGCGCGTAGGCGAGGCTTCCACCGAGCAACCCCGAGACCAGAAGACTGTAGCCGGGTGTGAGCAGATAGGTCAGCGGACCCAGCACAGCGCCAAAAAGTATTGCGAGTCGAAAACCCAGGGGCCGTACTTCGGTGAAGTTCAGTAAAAAAAAGAGCGGATTGAGGAAGACCAGGGCCAGGGTCAGGGGCCCTGGCACGTGACCTGCCAAGAGGTAGCCCAGAGCGGTACCGGGGATGCAGACCCCCCAACAGACAAGGCCAAATCCCAGAAAATAGGGTCGACGGTCATCGGGCGCGAGCCGCGGGAATTCACGTACCGCGATGGCCCAGGAGGTCATAGCGAGCAGGTGGGCCATGAAGAAGGCCACACCGGACCGATGGTGCGAAGGAATCTGCGGCATCACCGTGAGCGTCATCGGCAGGAAGCGCGCGGCGGTGAGTGCTGCGGCAAGACTGACTATGAGGCCTGTTGCACCCACCGCCATCATCTCGGCCATCACGATCTGACCCGGCAGCGCATAGATGAGCGCACTTGCCGCGATGCTGCCCAGAAACGACATACCCACACTCTGGCTTAACGCACCAAAGCCCACCATGCCGGCAAAGAGCACGGCAGCCGGGGCGGCCAGGGCTGCGCGGACACCCTGTCGAAACGCCTGCTGCGCCTGCACCTCGGAGTTGGGGGCAGTGGGCTCCGAGGGCGGATGGGGGGCAGACATGGTTCGATTGTAAGATCCTAGGCGTGCCTCGCCTTTTCTCTCGCCTCTATCTCCGTGTCATGCAGTGGTCACGCCATCGGCGCGCGCCGTGGCTCCTGGGCATTCTGAGTTTTGCCGAGTCGTCTTTCTTCCCGATTCCCCCCGATGTGATGCTCGCTCCCATGAGCCTGGCGCGGCCCGATCGGGCAGTCTGGTTTGCCACCATCACCACCGTGACCTCTGTTCTGGGGGGGCTCTTTGGGTATTTTTTGGGGTTCGTAGCCTTTGACTGGCTCTCTCCGTGGTTGGAACAGAGCCGCTATTGGCCGGCCTTTCAGACGGCCCAGCAGTGGTTTCTCGACTGGGGATTTTGGGCGGTGCTGGTTGCGGGCTTCTCCCCGATCCCCTACAAAGTCTTCACGGTGGCGGCGGGGGTGGCGGGCATGGCACTTCTGCCCTTTGTGCTGGCCTCACTCGTGGGACGGGGTGGCCGGTTCTATCTCGTGGCCCTGCTCATGCGCTGGGGGGGGCCTGCTATGGAGGCCTGGTTGTTCCACTGGGTCGAGCGCCTCGGCTGGGTGACGGTTCTCTTACTAGCCGTCTTTATTGCGATTCAGGCGATACCTGCCTAGTGCGTGCGGGGGCCTGAAGGGTCTGAGGGGCCTGGGGCCGGGCTACGCATCACGAGCCAGACGCCTACTGCGGTGGCCCCCATACCCAGCACAGTGAGTGCGGTGATGGGCTCGTCAAAGAGTAGCCAGGCCATGACCGCGGTGGTGGGTGGCGTGAGATAGAGAAGGCCCGTGACCTGGGTCGCCGCCCCTTCGCGAATGAGCACAAAGAGCAGCGAGATGGCGCCTAACGAGATGGCGAAGATCGACCAGAGTAACGCGCCGACCATATGCGGATGCCAGACGATTTCTCGGGTTTCGAAGAGAAAGACAAAGGGGAGGCTGACCGCTGCGGAGGCGGCAAACTGAATGATGCTTCCGGTGCGTAGGTCGAAGTTGGGGCAGGCCCGTTTCTGATAAAGCGTACCGGCTGTGATGCTTACGAGCGCGAGAACCGCAAAGCCGAGGCTGAGCGGCGTCAGGCCAATGAGATCGATCTTGGCCCAGACCACGAGGGCCACGCCCAAGAGGCCGAGAGCCAGCCCTAGCCACTGGCGGGCATCGAGCCGCTCCTGTACCAGGCCTGCCAGGCAGGCCGTCATAATCGGTTGTAGACCCACGATTAGGGCCGCAAGCCCAGCGGTCATGCCATCTTTCACCGCGGCCCAGACCCCACCGAGGTAGCCCGCCTGCATCAATACGCCCGCCAGCGCGATCTTCCAGGCAAGGCCCCGGTGCGGCCAAGGCGCCTTCATGACCCATACGAGAGGTAGCATCAGGGCGATGACCCCGAGGTAACGCAGGGTAAGAAACGTCATGGGCTCGGCATAGGGCATGCCGTAACGGGCAACGATAAAACCCGTACTCCAGATCAAAACAAAAATGGCCGGGAAACTGGCCCGCAGCGTTGTGTTCATAATCATGGATAATGCCCGAATGCAATTTAATGAATTGGGCCTGCACGCAGACTTGCTGCGGGCCATTGCCGAGGCGGGCTACACCACGCCAACCCCCATTCAGGAACAGGCCATCCCGCACGTACTGGCGGGTATGGATGTCATGGGCGCTGCCCAGACGGGCACCGGTAAGACTGCCGCCTTCACCTTACCCATTCTGCACCGCCTCATTCCCTTAGCAAGTGCGAGTGCCTCGCCGGCCCGGCATCCGGTACGCGCGCTCATGCTTGCGCCGACCCGCGAATTGGCCGATCAGATCTATCAAAACGTGTCGCAGTACGCGCGCTACACCCAGTTGCGCAGCACGGTGGTCTTCGGTGGCATGGATATGGCGCCTCAGACCGCCGCCTTGCGCTCAGGGGTCGAAATCCTTATTGCCACGCCAGGCCGACTCCTTGACCACGTACAGCAGAAGACGCTCAACCTCTCGCAGGTCTCTCTCTTGGTGCTCGATGAGGCTGATCGTATGCTCGATATGGGCTTTCTTCCCGACCTGCAGCGCATCGTGAATCTCCTGCCTGCCTCACGTCAGAGCCTTTTGTTTTCGGCCACCTTCTCGCCGGAGATTCGCAAGCTCGCCAAGACCTTTCTGAAAGACAACCCCGTCACCGTCGAGGTGGCCCGCCGTAATGCCACCGCAGAGAATGTGACGCAGAAGGTCTATAAAGTCGAACGGGCGGAACACAAACGCCAGGCCGTGGTGCAGATCATCAAGCAGCAGGGACTCAAGCAGGTGATTGTCTTTACCAACACCAAGATCGGTGCGAGCCGACTGGCCCGTGAACTAATTCGTGAAGGCATTGCGGCCGATGCGATACACGGGGATAAGAGCCAGGGCGAGCGCCTGGTGACCCTGGAGAACTTTAAGCAGGGCCAGATCGAGGTGCTAGTGGCCACCGATGTGGCCGCCCGCGGCCTTGATATTGCGGAGCTGCCCGCCGTGATCAATTACGACATTCCCTATTCGCCGGAAGACTATGTGCATCGTATTGGCCGCACGGGCCGGGCCGGTGCCTCGGGCCAGGCCATCTCGCTCATGACGAGTCTGGATGAGCGCCTGGTGGCAGATGTTGAATCTCTCGTGGGGAAAAAGCTCGGGCGTGACGCGCTAGAACTCGATCTGCCGGAGCCCTCAGCGTCTGCAGGCTATGGCCGTCGCGATGAACGGGCTGCCTTCGATCGGCGCGATACGGATCGCCGTGATACCGAGCGGCGTCCGAGTTATGGCACCCGCGCGTCGGGTGCGACGGGTGCCACGCGCCCGCCTGCCCCGCCGGCAGACCCGCTTTTTTCTCAGCCCTACCAAGAACCTCCCGTAGCGGCGGTGGGGCCCGCGGGGGCGACTGCCCAGGCCGCTGGTATGGCAACAACAGGCAGCGCAACCTCAGGCAGTGGCCCGAAGATGTCGGCGCCTCGGCCGGGTGTGGGCGGCCTCTTCTCGGGCCTGCGTAAGCCCGGGGTGGTGCCGGTGCTGCTTG
>CAZKWK010000028.1:0-18129 GCA_964556335.1 uncultured Bordetella sp.
GAACCCTCGTCGTAAGCTTGGAAGGCTTCTGCTCTACCATTGAGCTACACCCGCCGGAACTGTCTAGCGACACCAATCCTTTACCCCAACAGACTCTCTTCCCTACCGCTACCGCAACAGCAAAAATCTCGACCTACCCTGGTTCTGCCGACCGTTGCCGACCTGTCACGCACGTTGATTGCTGTGTGACATAAGCACAGACCCAACCACGAACCTGGTGGAGGAGGTTGGATTCGAACCAACGTAGGCGTAAGCCAACAGATTTACAGTCTGCCCCCTTTAGCCACTCGGGCACCCCTCCACGACGAACCCGAAACTATCCTTCTTTTGTCTGATCTTGTCAACCAAGGGGCATCAGAAGACGGGCCGAATCGCCAGAAAGTCGACGGCCTGTCCCGTGGTTTCCTGAAACAGCATCCGCGCGGGCAGATAACGGTCGGACGGATCGAGCCAGACCTCGATATGCCCCTCACGGCGCCCCTGGATGGGGTCGCTCACCAGTCTTATTGCGGACACGAGGATGCCGCCGGGAAGTACGAGGTCATCTCGGCCCTCCACAGAGAATGTGGCTGCGCGGAAATTGCGGCTGCCGGCCACGGTCAGGGTATGTCGGGCACCATAATCGAGGGCCTGGGGTCGGGTCTGACCAATCCATGCGAGCTGAAAAATCACACTGAGCCGGTCTTGAAAGCCCGGCGGCAGATCGACCGGGGCCTGGGTTTCCTGGAGGATCGCTTTCTGGGTCTGGCTATCAAACTGGCTACGCACGGTTCCCCGAAAGGGTGTCTTAGACGCAAATGATTCGGGAACCAGCCCATCGGCGGTAAGCTTGCCCTCACTATAAAAAGACACTTCGTCACGTACGAAGACCGCCGCCCACCCTCTGGCCTGGGCCGTCAGCCGAATGACATACCGGTCTGGCGCGGGAAAGACCACCGTCAGACTGCCCGCCCCCAGCGGTTCACTGTCCAGCTGATAACGGCCGAGGTAGGCCTGCATCTGGATCTCCCCGGCCTTCGGCAAGGCGTCTAAGGGCGGGATCGCAGTCTCTGTCGGGGTCGGGTCCGTGCCTCGCGCGGGATCTGCCCCGCCGGTTATGGGCTCTGCTAATTCCGTTGCCTCTGGCGACGCATCGGGCACTATGGCCTGCGCTGCGGGCGGGCTGAATACTGAATCAGACGGTTCTGGCAACAGTTTCTTTACAGGCGGCAGCGCGGCAGGCGCTGCGGGGGGCCGCGGATCCGGGGTGGCCTCCGCCACGACTTGTATCGATGATTCTTTGGGTGTGGGCAAGAAGGCGGGTTCGGGCATTAGCCGGCCGGCGAAAAGCACCAGGCCGAGCAGCACCATGTGCAGCCCCAAGGCGGCGAGCAGGCCACGCGTTGGTTTTTTTCCCCGGATATTCGTCATACACTCAGACCTTATGGAAACGCCCAGTGATCCATTTGCCTTCTTAAAAGCCGCTTGGCCCGGGTTTCAATCCTCTGCGGCGGGCGGGGGGCTTGCATCTTCCGGCCTTCCCACAACAGACCTCGATGAGATTGATCGTCGCATTGCAGACCTAAAGACGGTTGAACAGTGGCTAAGCTTAAATTTAAATATTCTCAAAACAACGATCCAAGGCCTTGAGATTCAGAGGGGCACCATTGCCGCTGTACAGTCATGGCAGGCCTCGATGGCAGATTTTGGTAAGTCTTCTACTGAAGCGTCTCCCGCCCAGGCGCCTGTGGCGGGTGCGGAAACAGGGCAGGCCCCCGCGGCGCAGTGGTGGTGGTCCTCGATGCAGGACCAGTTCAATCAACTGGTGCAGACCGCTCAGGCGATGCAGTCTTCAGACGTGGGAGCAGAAGGCGCCAACGCGCAAAAAAGCGGCTCCAGCGGCGCAGCGAAAAAATCGGAAACCGCGACACGACGTAAAGGATCTGCCGCGAAGAAGCCCCACAGCCCCGACGTCTAGCGGATATCCCGGCCTCTAGTGGCGATGCCGCCACTCAATGATGGCCTTCGTTAGGTCGGAAAAGTCCTGCAACACACGTACATCAACCGGGGGTCGACGCTGCAAGACCGGGCAGCGCCCTCCCGCCCAGATTTCGACCGACAAAGGAAGTTTGGATCGCAGTTCATTGAGGCCATCAAGCACCAGCGAAGGGTTCATGACAGGCGAGAAAGACAGGGCCACCAAATCAATCTCTTGGGCCTTTGCCGCGAGCACAATATCCCAGATCGGGGTCTGAACCCCCAGCGAGAAACACCGGCAACCCTCAAGGGCCAGAAGCGCCTCGACCATCAGAAGACCCATACCGTGGGGCTCCGAGGGAAAGGTCGTGAGCAAGACCCTGGGACGGTTACCGGGTTGCGGAATGGTGCTAATCGCATTGCGCAAAACCACCTGCATGGATTCGGTGAAGAGGTGCTCTTCATAAATTTGAAGTTGCCCACGGGCCCAGGCGTCACCCACCTGCTCGGTAAGCGGCGCGACGACCTCGGTGACAAACCGCGCCAGCCCCAGACGGAGCACCCGCTGACTCAGTTGTCGACGAAGATCTTCGATTTCGTGTGACCGTAACACCTGCATGAGGCTGTCGAGGTCTGCGGCCTGGTCTTCCGAGGCGATCTGGGCTGCCTGCGGCACGGTCTCGGCAAGGGCCTGGAGATCCTCTAAGGTCATGCCAATAATTTTTCCGGGGCGATACCCGGCATCCATCAGACGCCGAATGGCCCGAAGACGATCGACCTGCTCAATGGTGTAGATGCGCTCCCCGAAGTGGTCGCGCTCTGGACACGGAAAACCATAGCGGCGCTCCCAGACCCGCAAGGTGTCCTTCGACAGCCCCGTATCACGTTCGACCGCGGCGATACTGAGATGGATGGGAGATTTGATTGGCTGATCCATGATGAACAAACGCTGATCGATAACCCTATTTTGTCGTAGACAAATATTTGACGGGACGATAACCTGCTCTTAGTATAGGCTCAGTTGCATCAAATGCCTAGGACAAAAACCCCTCAACGCAATAAATTATGGAATCGATAGGCATCCTGCCCATACCCTCTCTGGAGTCTCCGCACGATCTCCGTTCCCGCCGAACGCCGGAATTGGCGCGCGCTCGTCGTGGTCAGGGCTGGGTGCAGTCGGTTCTGGTGGCGTGCGCGGTAGCCCTTGGGATGGTCGCTGCGCCGGCCGTCGCAGGGTCCTGTCCAGATCTTTTGAACAAGACATTTCCCCGGCTTCAAGATGATGCCCCGCAGTCTCTTTGTCAGTATCGCGGTAACGTGGTGCTCGTGGTCAACACCGCGAGCTATTGCGGTTTTACCCAGCAGTACGAGGGCCTAGAGGGGCTCTACGCGCGCTACAAAGAAAAAGGCTTGGTTGTTCTGGGGTTCCCATCGAACGATTTTGGCAAGCAAGAGCCAGGATCGAACGCGCAGATTGCTGAATTCTGTACAAACACCTTCGGCGTAAAATTTCCGATGTTTGCGAAGTCCAGTGTGCGCGGACCCCAGTCCAATGCCTTGTTCGCAGAATTGGCCCGCCTCTCCGATGCGCCGAGTTGGAATTTCCACAAGTATCTGATTGATCGTCAGGGGCGTCTGGTACGCAGTTATGCCAGTGCTGTCTCCCCTTCTAGCCGCACCCTCGTTGCCGATCTGGAACGGGCGTTGCGGGCACCACAGCCTTAGTTCTTCCTTTAAACCTTCGCGAAAGGCACGCACGATGAATGCGCCTGAGAAAATCCATTCCCTTCCCGATGTCCAATCGATTCTCGACACACGCCGGCTGCCGATTCAAAGGGTGGGGGTCAAGGCCATGCGGCATCCCGTCATGGTCCAAACAGCCCTCGGGCCCCAGCCCAGCGTGGCGACCGTAGAGATGACCGTGGCCCTTCCTGCAGAGGCCAAGGGAACCCATATGTCTCGGTTTATCGATGTCTTCCAGAGCCATGAGGCGCCCCTGTCCTACGGTGCGATGCGACTGATGCTCCGGTCGATGCTGCAACGATTGGAAGCAGAAGCCGGCTACATTAAAGTGGCTCTCCCCTACTTCGTACGCAAGTCGGCGCCCGTCTCTGGGGTCTCTTCGCTGATGGACTATGAGGTCGTTTGGGAGGCAGAGCACCGTGAAGGGCGTGACCATATTAGTCTCACCGTCGTGGTGCCGGTTACCAGCCTGTGTCCTTGCTCCAAGAATATTTCTGACTACGGCGCCCACAACCAGCGGTCGCACGTCACCATTTCTGCCGATCTCAAAGAAGAGGTGGATGCCGAGAGCCTGATTCGTATTGCCGAGCAGGCGGCCTCCTGTGAACTCTGGGGTCTCTTGAAGCGCCCCGATGAAAAGTACGTGACCGAACGGGCCTACGACAACCCCAAATTTGTTGAGGACCTCGTACGAGACATTGCGCTTGCCCTACAACAGGATCAGCGGGTATCGGGCTTCTCGGTAGAGTCTGAGAACTTTGAGTCCATTCACAACCATTCGGCCTACGCAAAAATTGAGCACCGAACCAGCCGCTAGGCCCCATGTGGTGGTGGTCGGCAGCGGGATTGCCGGCCTCTCCACTGCCTGGCACCTGCGTCATCTGGCCAGAGTCACTGTTTTAGAGTCCGAGCCTCGACTCGGCGGCCACACACACACCCGACAAATCTCTCTGGAAGGAAAATCCCGTCCTGTTGATACCGGGTTTATTGTCTTTAACCATCGCACCTACCCCGAGTTTCGTCCCTGGCTCGAGACCCTCGGCGTAGCGACCACACCCACAGAGATGTCCTTCTCTGTCTCGGTAGACAGGGGGGGCTTTGAGTGGTCGGGTAGCAACCTGGACACGGTCTTTGCCCAGAGACGCAATACCATCAGCCCCCGGTTCTGGGGCATGCTGTCAGACATCGTGCGGTTTAATCGCCAGGCACCACGTGACTGCCAGCGCATGGACGCGGGCAGCCTGCCTTCGGTGAGCCTTGGAGAATATTTAAGAACGGGGCGATATGGGGAGATGTTTCAGCAGGCGTATCTGCTGCCTATGGCGGGCGCAATCTGGTCATGCCCCCCCGACACGATGCGCAGCTACCCGTTTGCGAGTTTTGTGCATTTCTGCGTGAATCACGGCCTTTTGCAGATCATCAACCGGCCACAGTGGTATAGCCTTACCCACGGAAGTCATAGCTATATCACCCGATTACAAGAGACGATCGCGCGCGAGAGGCTTGCGATCGACTTTCACACCGCCCACCAGGTCGCTTCCACCCGCTTGTCCACCAGCCCCTCTGGGCACAGCGTGCGCGTGCAGGGTACCCACCGGCAAACCAGTACCCCCTTTGAGATCACCGCAGACGCTGTGGTGCTGGCCTGTCACGCCGACCAGGCCGCCGCGGTGGCAGACCCTGCAGTCTGTCCACGCACCGTGGGCGCCCTTCGTAAGATCCGTTTTCAGCCCAACACGGCCTACCTGCATACCGATACCGGCTTGATGCCTCGACGTCGACGGGCCTGGGCCGCCTGGAACTACTTGAGTCAAGGGCCACTGGGAACCCAGGCCGATGGGGCCGTATCGGTCACCTACTGGATGAACCGCCTGCAGTCGCTGGACTTCCAGACGCCTGTCTTGGTAAGTCTCAATCCCCTCTGGGCGCCAGATGCCGACAAGACATTGGAAGTGAATCACTATGCCCATCCGATTTTTGATGGGGCCGCAGTCCAGGCGCAGGCCGACCTTGCGGGCATGAATGGCGAGGGGTACCACTGGGTTGCGGGGGCCTGGATGGGCTTCGGATTTCATGAAGACGGCTTTCGATCAGGACGACTGGCCGCAGCATCGGTTGCAGCGAAGCTCGGTCTGCCTTCCGCCGAGGCGCCCGCCTCCCTTGAGGCATGGGCGGCCTAGGGCCGAGACTCATTAAAGGGCTGGTGGGCCACCGCCGCCTCGGCCCTGTCTCGCATGCCTTTCTTACCCCGGCCTTCTATATTCAGATCCCCCTGAAGACCATGGCAGGGCAGGGCCAGAGTATCCGTGCGGGCAACTGGGCCTGGGGCATCAACCGGCCGGCCCTCTTGTCGGTGCATGACAAAGACCACGGGGAAGGAGGGCCGCTCTTAGCCTGGGCACGCCAGATGCTCGCCTGTCACGGGGTCCCCGAGCCTGACGGCGAGATCTGGCTCTCTACCTTCCCACGGATGCTGGGCTATGTCTTTAAGCCCGTGAGTTTCTGGTTCTGCACGCATGCCGATGGAGCGCTTGGGGCGGTGATCGTTGAAGTGAACAACACCTTTGGCGACAGACATATTTATGTGCTCGACTGCGCCGACTACAAGAACGGCCAGACCCTACAGGCGCAGAAGGCTTTTTACGTCTCACCCTTTTTCCCGGTCACGGGCCATTATCGGTTTCGCTTTCTCTGGAACGGCGGAAGCGCTACCGGCAAGGACCTCGCACGCATTGAGTATTACGAGGCCGACCGCCCCTCACTGATTACCCACATGAGCGGCCAGGCCGTCGCCCTCACGGGGCCGCAGGCGCTTCTGGCCTGGGTACGGTATCCGGCATTTAGCCTCGGCGTGATGGTGAAGATTCATTGGCACGCCTTGCTACTCTGGCGCAAGGGGCTTCGGCTTGTGCCGCGGCCGGCCCGTTCCTCGTAAGGAACCCGTCAGAGACGCGCGCATAGTCTTTCTCCTCTGGCCTCTCTTCAGACCTTCCTAGACCTCCTCTCCCTATGACCTCTCCCGCACATGCCCCCTCGTCTCCTCCCAGCGCGACATCGATCGACCCCACCGTGATGCCAGGCGTCGGCTTTCCTCTGCCGCATACAGCAACGCCCATCAGTTCCGAACGCCCTGACTGGCGGGCCCGACTAGCGCTCGGCTTACTCCATCGCCTTGCTCTCGGACGCCTACACCTCACCCTTCCTGATGGCCAGTCCTACTGGGTCGAGGGCAGTGCCCTGGCGGATCGATTCCAGGCATCACTGGCCATTCACCGTTGGTCGGCGCTCTCCAAAGCCGTGCAGCGGGGCGACATCGGCTTTGGAGAGGCTTATATGGACGGGGACTGGTCTAGCTCAGATCTCGCAGGCCTGCTCGAACTCCTCTCGCGCAATCGCCAGGCGATTGCCCCGGCCCTCTACGGAAACCGGCTGCTGTTGTGGGTCGACCGGCTACAACACCTCTTTCGCAGCAACACACGGCGCCAGTCGCGCAAGAATATCCAGGCCCATTACGACCTGGGAAACGCGTTTTATCGACTCTGGCTCGATGCCTCGATGACGTACTCCAGCGCCCTCTTTGACCAGCAGGGCGCATGGGGACGGCCTGTCGACCTTGCCCAAGGCCAGGCAGCGAAGATTCACCGCGCCTTAGAGGAACTGACCGATGGCCAGTCTTTCACGCAGGACAGCCGCATACTAGAGATTGGCTGTGGCTGGGGCGGGCTTGCCCTGGAGCGACTGAAACACTATCCGGGCCAGCATCTGGGCATCACGCTCTCGCCCGCCCAGAAGGCCTGGGCAGATGACCTGCTCAATCAGCACGGTCTGGCGGATCGGGCAGAGATCCGGCTTCAAGACTACCGAGACACGCCGGGGAGCTTTGATGGGATTGTCTCCATCGAAATGATTGAGGCGGTCGGTATGGGCTACTGGCCCACCTACTTTCAGACGCTTAAGCGCAGGCTCAAGCCGCAGGGCAGGGCGGTTCTACAAGCTATCCTGATTCAGGATGCGCTCTTTGACCGCTACAGCCAAGGCACAGACTTTATTCAGAAGTACATCTTCCCTGGCGGAATGCTGCTCACCCCGTCCCGACTCGCCCAGAACGCGGAGTCCCAGGGGCTGCGTGTGATCAAGAGTTTTTCCTTTGGGCCGGACTATGGCCGCACCCTCCATGAATGGCTTGACCGCTTTGATGCGGTGCGTGGCGACGTCAGCCGACTCGGATATGACGAGCGCTTTATCGCCATGTGGCGGTTTTACCTTGGTTACTGCGAAGCGGGGTTCCGGTCAGGCGACCTGGATGTGGTGCAAGTCACCCTAGGCCATGATGAAGCCAGCGGTTAGTCTGCTCTCGGTCTGGGTCCTCGCCTTTGGCCTGAGCCTCACATTACTCGGGCTTGGCCAATCCTGGGCCCAAGGAAGCAACCGAGGGGTCTCACCCCCCTCGTGGGTACTCACTCAGCTGCCAAGCGCGGCCTTTACTGGACAAGGTAGCCTACGATTTTTGGGTCTGCCGGTCTACGATGCCGTGCTTTTTGCCCCAGCAGAGACCCGACCGGAGGCCATCCTACGACAGCCCCTGGCACTCACCCTGACCTACAAAATGGGGTTTTCTGGACAGAGCATTGCCCAGAGAAGTATCGAAGAGATGCAGCGGCTACGCCGCGGAAACAGTAGCCAGCACGAAGCCTGGCTCACGCGGATGCAGACGGTCTTTCCCGATGTGTCGCGCGGAGACCAGCTCACCGGCATCCACCTGCCTGGCCAGGGGGCCCGGTTTTTCTTCAATGGCCGATTCGTCGGACAAATCGACGACCCGGTTTTCTCTGAGGCGTTTTTCAGCATATGGCTCGACCCCGAGACCCGAGAGCCGAGCCTGCGGCAAGCGCTCCTCTCGGGACTTGGCCAACAGGCGAACACGGGAAGTGGGTCGTCGTCCCTGCCAGAGCGCAGCGGTCGCTAAGTGCGTATTCACAACCCTTCTTCACTTCCATGAACAAGGCACAGGCCTGGGCCTATGCGGCCCCTGGTTTTGCGGTGGCGTTTGCGGCTCTTCCGCTCTACCTGCTCACACCACAACTCTATGCCGGAAGCCTGGGGCTGCCCTTGGCGGCCGTGGGCCTGGTCCTCATGGCGACCCGACTGGTCGACGCCATCACCGACCCCCTCATCGGGCGGCTGATTGACCGCACAACCGGCGCACGATTTCGACGATGGATGGTCCCGGCCCTGGTCTTGCTCGCGGCCTCCTTCGTGGCCCTGGTCCTGCCCCCCGCCCATTGGGTAGCCGATAAAAACACGGCGGCCCTGTTGTTCTGGATGGGAGGAACGGCGCTCTTGGTCTCGCTCACCAACAGTGCGGCGATTCTCGCCCACCAGAGCTGGGCAATTGCCGAGGCCAACGACCCGGCCGAACAACGCGCCTGGGTTGCTGCCCGCGAGACCATGGGCCTTGCGGGGCTGATCTTGGCGGCAGGGCTAGCGGCCCAACAGATGACCCTGGCGATGGCCACGGTGCTGCTCATGGCCACCGCCGTGAGTCTCTGGGCGGTCCGCCGGGTGCCCTGTGGCAATCGAGTGCCCTTTTCCCAAGAGGCCGCACGCCCCGCCGCCCTGCCGCTGGGGACGCTCTTTCACCAGGCCTATGTGCGACTTCTGGGCGCCCTGGGGGTCAATGCGCTGGCCAACGCGATTCCGGCAACCCTTTTTCTATTTTTTGTGGCCGACAAGCTTGGCCTCTCGGCCGCGTGGTCTGCAGCCCTTCTGGTGGTCTATTTCGTGAGTGCAGCGCTGTCTATCGGATTCTGGGCTCGCCTCATCGCACGGGTAGGCCCGCGCAGAACCTGGCAGATCGCGATGACCGTCTCCATTGTTGCCTTTAGCGGAGCGGTCTTCCTCGGGCCGGGTCAAGCCGCGGCCTTCGGACTTATCTGCGTGGTCACCGGTATCGCCCTCGGGGCGGAGCTCACCTGCCCATCGCTCCTCATTGGCCAGCTGATTGCAGCCCGTGGTCACCAGGGACAGGCCGAGGGCCAGTATTTCGGTTATTGGAGTCTGCTCAACAAACTCGCCCTGGCCTTGGCGGCGGGCCTGAGCCTGCCCCTGCTACAAGCCTTCGGCTATACCCCGGGCAGCACCTCGGAGCCCCCGCTGGCCCTACCACTCACCTACGCCGCCATTCCCTGCGGACTCAAGCTCTTGGCCCTGATGATCCTGCCAGAGACACCGACCTCCGCATCCACCCACCCCACGCCCCTACCCAACAAAGGAGTTCCGCTATGACGCTCTGGCTTATTCGACACCGGCTGCTGCTCGCCTGTGGTTTTATCTTCAGTCTTCTCTTGCTTGCGGGCTGCGCCGGACCCCAGGTCGAACAATATGCGGCAGAAAAGCCCGCCCTTGACCTGGAGCGTTACTTCTCGGGATCCACCACAGGATGGGGAATGGTGACTGACCGGTCCGGCGCCGTGACCCGTCGATTTGTGGTGAAGATTGAAGGCCGGTTTGAAGGCAATACGGGTACGCTCGATGAACACTTCGACTGGTCTGATGGCGAGAAACAACGTCGAGTCTGGCGACTTGAGAAGGTCGGGCCGCAGCGGTGGATCGGTCGCGCGGACGATGTGGTCGGCGAAGCCACCGGCGAGATTGCGGGCAATGCCCTGCGCTGGCGCTATACGCTGGCCGTTCCGGTTCAGGGCCGCATGATCCACCTGAACTTTGACGACTGGATGGTCTTAATTGATGACAAGGTGCTCATGAACAAGGCCCAGTTCAGCAAGTTTGGTATCCATCTGGGCGAAGTCACCCTCTCATTTCAGAGACCCTAGATGCCCTTAAACCGCCCGATCATTGACTGGTCGAACCGTACCGTCTGGATCGTCGGGGGATCTGCGGGAATTGGTGCGGCCCTGGGGCAGGCACTCCAGTCCACCGGGGCCCGCCTGATCGTCTCCGGGCGCCGCTTGGAGAGCCTTCAGGCGGCCTTTCCGGACCCCAAGGTAAAGAAAGAGGTCTTTGACATCACCGATCGGCAGGCTGCCCGCGTACTTCTGGACCGGCTCGCAACCACAGACTGGATGCCGGATCTGGTCTTCTGGGTCGCGGGAGACTACCAACCCCAGCCGATTGAGGATTTTGACCCCGCCGATTCGCATCGGATTATCGAGACCAACCTCTCAAGCGCCTACGACGGACTGGCAGCCCTTCTGGGCCATTGGATTCACGGCGAGCGCCCCCTGGCCAGAGCGCGCCTGGCAGAAGGACTCCCCCCGCCCCATCTGTGCTGGTTCTCCAGTGTCGCAGGCTACCGTGGACTGCCGCTTGCGCTGTCCTATGGCGCGAGTAAGGCGGGCCTCAACGCCATGGCCGAGACCTGCTATCTCGAACTCAAACCCCATGCCGTGGATGTCTCTCTGGTGTGCCCCGGCTTTGTGCGCACCCGGCTCACCGAAGGCAACGACTTCAAGATGCCGGCCCTGATCTCGGCCGAGGAAGCCGCGGCCGAAACACTGCGCGGTCTCCGAGGCGGAAACTTTGAGATTCATTACCCGCGGCGCTTTACGATGGTCATGAAGCTTTTGCAGATTCTCCCGTATCGCCTTTATTTCTGGCTTACTGCAAAGACGCTGCGTAAAGCGCCCGTAGACAAACCATGACCATCGTTACCCCAACGTCGCCTGGGGCGAACGCCCCAATGAATGCCCCCAACCATGTGCCCGTGGTTGCACCCATGGCCGGCCCTGCCGTCAGCGCAGAGCGGCTCCTCTGGGCCCACGATTTTTGTACCCGCGCGGCGTCACTCTCCCCCGCAACCGTGGAGGCCTTTGCCCAGCAATACCACCCACAGGCCGTCTTCTCTGACCCATTTCAGACCGTCGTGGGCCGCCCCGCAATTGCCCACGCTTATCTGAGCATGTTCGGCGCACTCACGCAGCCCCGGTTTTCTGATCTGCAGGCCGCCTGGACAGACGCCGAAACGCTCGCCATACGCTGGGTCTTTCGGTTCTCTGTCTCTGCCCGGGCCCCAGAAACCGCGCTGCCCGGCACCTCCTGGCTACGACTCGACCCCGCAAGCGGGCTCATCTGCCGCCATGAGGACCACTGGGATGCCAGCGCTTTTTTCGGCGCCTTCCCAGGGATCGGGGCAGTCGTGCGTTGGCTCAAATCTCGGGTAGCCCATGCGGGCTCTGTCACACAAACCGACTGAATATTCCCTAAAATCCATGCGGGGTAACAATGCAATGCCCCATAAAGCGAGCGCGCCAGATGACGCAAAGGGAGCCGCATGAAGTCTATTTCTGCCGATCAGATGCTCTATCCGGAGCTGTTTCGGGCCTTTGAGCGGGTGCGCTGGGACCTTGAACACGACATTCATTGGGCGGCCTTTGACGACAAGGCCTTATCCGATGAGCAGGCTGCCACGATCAAGATGAATGCCATCACAGAATGGGCCGCCCTACCTGCCACCGAGATGTTTCTGCGCGACAACCGGCACGACAGCGACTTCTCCGCGTTTATGTCGGTCTGGTTCTATGAGGAGCAGAAACATAGCCTGGTGCTGATGGAGTATCTCCGTCGGTTTCGGCCTGCCTTTCTGCCCACCGAGGCTGAACTCCACGCGGTGCGGTTTGACTTCGATCCCGCCCCCCCGCTTGAGACGCTCATGCTGCACTTCTGCGGGGAAATTCGGCTCAACCACTGGTATCGGTGTGCGGCCGACTGGCATACCGAACCCGTGATCAAACAGATCTACGAGACGATCGCGCGGGACGAAGCGCGGCACGGGGGGGCTTATCTGCGCTACATGAAAAAGGCGCTCGCCCAAGTGGGAGACTCGGCCCGGGCCGCCTTTGCGAAAATTGGGGTGCTGATGGCCTCCGCAAGCCGCACGGCCAAGGCCTTGCATCCCACAAACCTTCACGTCAATCAGTCGCTCTTCCCGCAAGACACCGTGCAGAGCCGACTGCCCGAGCCCGGATGGCTTGAGCGCTGGCTCGATGACCAGATTCAGTTTGATGCTTCCTGGGAAAAACGCGTGGCAGAACGTATTCTGCACAACCTGTCGCTGCTCTTTGACCGCAGTTTTTCGAGTGCCCAGGAGCTCAACCGGTTTCGAAAAGAGGTCACCCTCGCATTGGCCCCGGTAACCGCGTCGCGCTAGCCCACTGTTCGACCCCGTCGAGCACCAGATGGGGCGCCTCAAGGAAAAAGGGGGCTGATTGGCCCCGATGATGTGGCGTGGCGGTAGCGCGTACTGCCTGAAAGTACCGAAGCCAGTCTTTTGCATAGCCCCCATGAACGATCACGCCAGCGGGTAGGGGGAGCGCCAAGAGCGCCGAGGACTGGGCGGCAGCAAGGCCATAGCCAATGGCATCGCGGGCGTTTCGAGGCGGGCCCTGAATGCGGAAACGCACGGTGGACTCTGGCATGTAGGCCGCCAAGGCGCCGGTGGCCCGAGACAAGGCGTCGCGCGTGAGCCCAATACCGGGAAGAATGCAGCCTCCCAAGAAGCTTAGGCGCGCTAATGCCCCGTCTCTCGTGAGACCCACGGAGACGAGATCGATCACCGTGGCAGTACCGGCAGAAACAAGCCACAAGGAAAAAGTCCCCGGTGGTCTGATGCCGCTGCCGCGAAGGGCTACGGGCGGACGGGGCTGCACCCCCGCAACTGGCTGGGCTGGCGGGGCCGCCTGGGTAGCCTGAGCAGATCGGGCACGCCGAATACGGGCGATCTGTCGTGTGACCCCAAGCACGGCTGCCCATCGGTCTGCCCCCAGCTCGGCGGGTTCGGTGTAACCGCATGTCACCTCAAACGCCGAGGCCGACGCCGCAAAGACCAGATGATGTTCGGCTACAAGGCGATGGCCGGACGTCTGCAAAAGCCGCTCTAAGGGCCGAAGAACCCGGGCTACTTTTTGGGGGTGGGCCACCGCACTGTAGGCCAGTTGCCAGGGCCCCTGCGGTCGATCCCCGAGCGCCGTAAGAATCGCCTCCACACACTGGGCGTGGTGCAGAACCCGACCCTGATGCACCGTACGCCCCCGCCGCAGCCGCCACTTCACGGCCGTATTACCGATGTCGAGGCTAAGCGTCGGGATAGCCACGCAGTGAGACCTCTCCGAGACCAAAGTGGACAAGACCACTGGCCGTCTGAATACCAATCCGCCCAAGCGCGTCAATTCCGGCGTGCAGTCCGGTGACGCCCTCGGGCTGCGTGGCTGTCCCCCGCACCACCACCGAACGGCCCCGGTAGACATCCTTCTGATTAAACCGCGCCGACCAATCCGCAGGCTGGGGATGGGCCACCGCCTGGGCAAGTCGATCGGTCATGGCACGCACCAATTGGGCAGGGTCGGGCAGCACACTCACGAGACTTGCCAAGTCCGTCACCGCTATCCCAGCCGGGGCGGGCGTCTGCCAGCGCAAATTAATGCCCACGCCCGCCACGAGCCATGGGCGAGTGTCGATAATCTTCTGGTGGACCAGAACGCCGCCAAGTTTCTTGTCTTCGACGACTAAGTCATTGGGCCACTTCAGTTGCAGAGATGCAGCCGCGGCCGGGAAGAGTGCACCGAGCGTCTCCACTACCAATAGGCTGACCCAGGCGGGCCAGGCTGTCCCCACGGCAGGGGAGGAAGAGGGCCAGCAGAGGCTCACGGCCAGCGCATGACCACAATGCAGCCAGGCATGGCCCTGCCGGCCTACCCCCTGTCTCTGGCCTAGGGTATAGACCACAAATCCCGATCGGCGCGGTTCCTCGCTAATCATCCGCAGTGCCCAGGTCTGGGTAGAGTCACACTCGGGAATTTCTTCAACCGGCCACATAGCTTGGCATCATACGATGCATGCAGAACTCTTTTGGCCCACGCTGGAATCTCCCCTCGTTGCCACGAGGGCCGGTGCAGCGGTCTGCCCCGCCGGCCTCGCCCATCGGGAGACATCACCGCATCGGCCTCTGGATGGCGGCGGTGGCGTATCTGCTCGCCCTCGTTGTGGTGAGCCTTTTTCCTTTTCGGGGCTGGGCCGACAATGGTCTTACGCCCTGGGCCTTTCTGAGTCAGCCCTTTCCCCGCTATCGCACAGGCTTTGACCTCTGGTCTAACGTTCTTGCCTACATCCCGCTCGGGCTTCTCTGGGCAAGCCTTTTTGGGGCCGCGAGAACCACCCACGCGAGAGCCCAGGGGCTTGGCGAGACGCTCTCCATTATGGTGCGGGCATGGCTGGTGGGGATTGTCCTGTCCTTTCTCATGGAATCGCTACAGACCTATCTTCCGAGCCGGCGCGCCCAATGGCTGGACCTGCTGGCCAACGGGGGCGGCGCATTCTTGGGCGTGGTCTTCTGGGCCCTTGGCGCGCGCATTGGCCGTTGGCACCGATCACAGCAGCCACAGTTTCGCGGCGCGATCTGCGCACTGCCCGTTCCCGGTGGTTGGGTCATGGGTGCCGTGCTTCTCACTGGCTGGGTCTTGGGACAGGCCTCCCCCCAGTCGCTCTGGCTTGCCCTGGGTGACCCCTTCTCCTCGGTCTTTTCGCTCCGGCCCTGGGCATGGCTTCTTGAGCAGCCCACGGAGGGGCCCCTCGGCCCCGCCGAGGGGCTACTCACCGAGACCGCGCTTGTCTGCTCGGGACTGATCACCCTGGCCGTCATCCTGCGAATCACACTCCTGGCCCTCGGCCAGCGCTGGTCAAACCGGCTGCACCGGCGCTGGGGTGTTCTGCTGGGCATGACCATCGTGGCAGCGGTCGGTGTCCGTGCCGTATGGATCTGGCTTCTGGCTCCGGGGGTACAGGCAGATCCGGAACAGCTGCGCGCCACACTGGGCGAATGGCTCACGCCCGGAGTTCAGACAGGCATTTTTTTGGCGGGACTCCTCGGGGCAGCAGCCTTTGCATGGCGCCTCATCGCATTGATTCGTCTGGCGGTCGGTTTGACTCTCTTGGCCCTGCTCCTGGCCAATGGACTTCCAAGCTCGGGATATGAGCCGTCACTGAGCAGTTGGGCCTCGGGCCAGTGGTTTAATCTACGAGGGCTGGCTGCCTTGTGCGCTGCTGTCTGGCCATTTTTTGTCGTCCTCTGGCTACTGCTCGTCTATCGTGCACTGCGCAGGTCAGCACCCTCTGTCTATCCCTAGCCTGTGAGAGGCGGTTCTATGTCGTACTACCAAAAACACGTGTTTTTTTGTCTCAATGAACGGGCCTCAGACTGCGAGTCCTGTGCCCGCAGCGATGCCGTGGCTGTCCATGCCCACGCAAAGAAGCGGGTGCAAGCGCTCAAGCAACATGGCCCAGGACAGATTCGTATCAACAAGGCCGGATGCCTTGACCGCTGCAATGAGGGTCCAGTACTCGTGATCTACCCGGAGGGCACCTGGTACCGGTATGTCGACACCTCCGACATTGACGAGATCATTGAGGAAGACCTTCTCGGGGGGCGGCGCGTCTCCCGTCTGTTGCTCTGAGGGTCGCAATCGGTCTCATCGGTCTCATCGCTCTCCTCTATTCCAGGATGTATTCCTTATGAACGCCGCCACCGAGCGCAGGCAAATCACGGGCCCCGCGGGCGCCCTGGAACTTGCGATCGACCATCCCAAAGCGGTGGCTGCGGGTCTAGCGGTCTTGGCCCACCCCCATCCGCTCTTTGGAGGCAGTCTTGACAACAAGGTCGTCCAGACCATGGCACGCGCACTTCTCAGTCGGGACATGGTCTGTATTCGGCCGAACTTTCGCGGGGTGGGGGGCAGCCAGGGAACCCACGACCATGGCCACGGCGAGCAAGATGACCTCTGGGCCAGTTGGGCCTGGGCCGAGGCCACCTATGGCGCAGCAGTGGGGCCGAAGCGCTGGGCGGCAGGTTTTTCTTTTGGTGCCTCGATAACAACCCATGTGGTACACGACTGGCAGGCAGGGCGGGTCGCCCGGGGCTTAGCGGATCTGCCGCTCTCAGCGTCTGTCCTTGTCGGGCTGGCCGTCGACCGTTTTCCCCCGGCGCCCATTGACGACAGAACCCATCTGATCCACGGCGCCCAAGACGATGTCGTTACGCTAGACTCTGTGTTCGCTTTTGCCGCCCAGTATCGACGGCCCGTCGCGGTGCTGCCCGGTGCCGGACATTTTTTCCACGGCATGCTCAACGAACTTCGAGACATGGTGATCCATGCGGTCGCGCGAGACTAGCTCCTTTCTTCTTTGCCTACGCCTTATGGTCGCCCTTCTCGGGGCAAGTCTCTGGCCGGGCGTTGCACAGGCGCAAACCGCTCAGGCGCAGGCGAGTGCCTGGCCACAACCGCTTGGCGTCTCCTCTCCATCGTGGCTCCTGATCGACCTCTCTACCGGCCAGACACTCGCAAGCCGTAATGAGACAGAGGCCATGCAGCCCGGAGGGCTCTCTGCCCTCATGACCACCTATCTCTCCTTTGTCGCCCTGCGCGATCGCGTGATTCGTCTCGACCAGGTGGTCCCGAGCCGCCCAGAGTCTGAAGTGCCCGCCGGTCCACGCATTTTTTTAGGGCCCGAGGGCGCACGGGTGAAAGACCTGCTTGACGGCATCCTGCTGCTCGGCGCCCATGACGCCAGCCTGGCCTTGGCTTCGGCCATTGCGGGGTCTGAGGAGGCCTTCGTCGCCCTGATGAACCAGACGGCACAACGCCTGGGAATGCGCCAGACGCGGTTTGTCAATGCCAGCAGTGCGTTTCACCAAGAGACCGTGAGTTCTGCCCGCGACCTCGCCATCCTCGCCTCCACGCTGTTTCAAGAGTTTCCTGAGGCACTCGTCATTGCCAGCCAGCGCGAGTTGAGTTTTAACGGCATTCGCCAGACCAATCCCAATCGGCTCCTGTGGCTCGACCGCAGCGTCGATGGACTGATGGCCACCGACCTGCCCGATCGCTCTAGCGCCCTGGTCACGGCCAAGCGGCCCCAGCCTCTCGGGCCACGAGAACAGGTCCAGCGTCGATTGCTGGTGGTAGTCACCCAGGCAGAGTCAGCAGAAAAACGGGTACAAGACACACAGCGCCTCTTGAACTTTGGTTACCAGCAGTTCGATCTCATTCGGCTCTACCGGCAGGACGAAGTCTCCGCGAGTATTCCGGTTTTTAAGGGTGCCATCCCAACGCTCAAGACCGAGTTCCGTCAAGATGTCTTGGTGGCGATTCCGCGCAACCAGCAGGGCAATATTCGTTCGGTACTGCAGCACCCCAAGGGTCTGGTCGCGCCGATTGTGGCGAATCAGCCGGTAGGCGAACTGCGGGTATGGTTTGCCAACCAAGAGATCCATCAGGTGGCTCTGGTGGCGGCCGACTCCATTCGGCCCGCGGGGCTTCTGGGCCGAGCCATCGACAGCCTGCGGCTCTGGGCCCAGACCATTGAAGACCGACTCCTCAACCAGGCACTGGAGCCGGGTCGTCTCCAATAAACGATAAAAAAACA
>CAZKWK010000029.1:0-17938 GCA_964556335.1 uncultured Bordetella sp.
GTCTGCGGCGTCGTCACGCGGGGCTCCGCCTGCGCGAGGTACGACCTGGAGCCCGCCCCGGGCCTGGCCCTGTTGCGGGGCGATCGCCTGCGGTGTTGCCAAGGCAGGCAAGCAGCGGGGCATAGAGCGCCTCAGACCAGGCGAAGAACTCCCCATCGGCCAGCAGCGTATCCAGGGTGGGGTAGGCCCGGGCCAAATAGGGGCTGTAGCCCACTTCGCCTGGACTAAGTGCGTCACCAAAGGCGGTTCCTTCGTAGGCCTGTCGGAGCTTGCGCCTCAGTGGCTCTGTCAGCGGCCCAGTACCCACGTGCGCCGCATCCGAAGCCGTGCCGACTAACCAGGCCAAAGCGGTTCGCACCCCAACGGGAATAGGACGCAACTGCCCTTCTCGATAGGCCTCAACCAGCACACGCAGCGTTTGCTGCGCCTGCGATGCCGCAATAGGCGAGAGCGTGAGGTCACCCCCTTGGCCCACCACGAGAGTCGTGGCCTCACTCCCCTGGGCCTGCAGAACCAGATGCTCCACCCAGACCTGCAAGAGGGATTCGGGGCGCGGCTTTTTTTCCTTCACAACTGCACGGGAGGTCAGCACGAGACGACGCAACGCATCTCGATCTTCATACAACCCGCCGATCTGGGCCTCAAGCCGCACGATGCCCTGCAGGCAGGGGATATCTAGGCAGACCCCCAGATCTTTGGCGGGCGAGCCACTGGCCTGCAGGGCAAGACCCCATCGACCGAAGAGATCCTCAAGACGTGTCTGTGCCGTCGCCACCCACGCGGCCCCCAGGCCCCCCACCGGCAGTTCGCCAGCGTGGCGCAGTTGATCAATGGCTGCTGCAACCGCCTCGGACTCTGCCTCTCCGCGAGAGAGGGCCCAAAGACGGGCCCCAATTAACCTGTCGATAAGCCGGTAATCAGACAAGGCTGCCACATGGAACGGCTCGTCATCGTCGGCGGTTTCTTCTGTGTCGAAAAATACGCGTAGCCGGTCTTTAAAGAAGCTCGCCACCGGGTCTCGTAAAAACCGCCCCAGCACCGCACTATTCAACATCGTAATGTCCGCTGCAGGCAACCTGCCGGCGTTCTCGCCCGCACCCGCTGCAGCCGACGGCAAAGCCGCCGCCTGCCAGTCGGTCGCATAGGTAAATAATGCCGATGGGCGAGAATCTCCGCGTGCAGAGGCAAAGTAGGCGGGATGAAAGGGCTGAAGGCGATGCACCACGGTTAAGGCCTGCGATACCGACCCCGGCGGCAGGCCTGCGGCTGCGTCCCCGGCTGCAGTGACGCCCCGAAGTGACCAGACCGCATCAAGGTAGTCTCGCAGCTGACTCACTAAGACCGAGCAAGGGCGCTCAGTGTTGTCGATCGCACTCTGACCGACCCAACTGAGATGCAGACGGTCACGGGCCGAGAGCAGGGCCTCAAGAAAGAGATACCGGTCGTCATCACGCCGCGAGCGGTCGCCAGGCCGCAGATCGAGCCCCATGAGGTCGAAATCAGGGCGAGGTCGGCTTCGCGGAAAATCACCATCGTTTAAGCCCAATAGGCAGACCATACGAAAGGGTACGGCCCGCATCGGCATGAGGGTCGCAAAGGTGACCCGGCCCGCAAAGAACCGTTGCGTAAATTGCTGCTTCTCAATTTGTTCTGTCCACTGCGCACGGACCACAGCCAGTGGCACGGGCCCGTCGAAAACAGCCTGATCGCAGGCCTCTTGCCAGGCCACCAACGCCGCCTGGGCCTGAGCGAGAAAGGCTTTATCGTGCGGGCTCTCGGCTAAGAAAAAACTGCGTAGCAGCCACTCCAGGCGCTGGCACCAGGCGCGCGGGGAAGTGGCCTCAGAAAACTCGTGCAGACAGCGCGTGAGCGCAGACAAAAGCATCGCTAGAGACCCTACGCAGGCCGCATCCAGCCCCGAGACCTCAGAGAACGGCGTCACCCCGCGCCACAGGCCAGCCGGTGCGTTTTCATCGGCATCGCCCACCGTATAGCCCAGCAGCATCCGATGCAGGCCAAAGACCCAGGTGTTCTGCTCGACTGCATATCCGCCAAAGGTGGCCCGATGCGGGCCGTCAAGCCCCCACCGAATATTGGCCTGGCGGATCCATCGGGTAAGCAGTAGTAACTGGTCTTCCTGCAGGCCGATACGCTGCCGAATGGCGGGTACGCCGAGCAAATCGCTCACTGCGGTCGCGGTGACGCGGGATTCGGTAATGCTCAGAAGAAAATCCAGGGCCGCCGCAATCGGGAGTTGCTGACTCAGTGGGCGGTCGGTCATCGAGAAAGGGATCGCACGCGGGTCGTCTCGCGCGGGGAGCCCGAAGACCGCCTCAATATACGGCGCGTAGGCATTGATATCGGGCACCATCACCACCACATCGCGGGGCTGCAACGAGGAGTCGGCATCAAAGGCGGCGAGAAGCTGATCGTGCAGTACCTCAACCTCCCGCTGCGGGCTGTGGCAACGGTGAAAGGTGAGCGACCGATCCTGGGTAGGGTCGCAGTGTCGCTGCGCATCCCGCGCCTCAGGCACGTTCCGTAAGAGCCGAATATCGTCTTGTAACTGCGCCAAGAGCGACGCTTCTCCAGGGCTCTGAAAGAGATCGATTCTCTGCAAGGGGGGCGCCTGCGGACCCTCGGGAATAGCGTGCTCCAGTGCATGCAGAAGCCCGAGATAGTCCCTACCCTGCTTCCCCCAAGCAGCCAGCAGAGGATGCGTGGCCTGAGACCAGTCATGCTCGCTGGGGTTGAGCACACAGAGAAATACCTGACTCACCTGGGCCAAAGCCTGCAGCACCTCTAAGGACTGGCGCGGAAGCGACGAGACCCCAAAGACAAAGACCCGCGCGGGCAGCCCTGGCGGACGCTGACGGGCAACGGCCATGGCTTTCAAAAACGCACGGTGTACCGATGCCCGACTCGACTGGCCCTGCGGCCCCACGTCTTCCAAGAGGGCGCGCCAGAGCGCGGCCTGCCAACGCTGTGTAGGCGCAAGGGCACGACGGCCCTCATAGCCATGAATGAGGACATCGTCCCCCAATGCCCAGGCATTGAGCCAGTCGGCCCGATAGACCTGATACTGGTCAAAGAGGTCGGCGATCTGGTCTGCGAGTTGGTAGCGACGACGCGCATCGTCGTGATCACCGAGAAATCGGGTGAGCGGCGCGTAGTCGGGATGGGACGGCAGTGCTGCAAGAAGCCGCATGAGCCGCCAGACCAGACGGTCTTTATCAAACGGGGAGGCATCGGGCACCGACGCTGGGCCAAGCACGGTGCGGTATGCCTGCCAGACAAACCGCGATGGCAAAGAGAGATCGAGGCAGGCGGCAATCCCGAGTCCGCCCTGCCCATCGGGGGTGGGATCAGCCGCCAGGGCGAGCTTGAGCCACTGAGCCACCCCATTGCTCTGCACGAGAATGGTCTCCTCGGCAAGCCCCGGCAGCGGATGGCGGCGAATCCAGGACACCAGGAAATCGCGCAAGACCTCGGCCTGGTTGCTGTGAATCATCACAAGCCCCCGGTCCTGGCCCAGGTCACGGTCGTGATGCATCAGAGAACCCTCGAGGAAAAATGCCGATTAATCAGGCTGTGCCTTCGCGTCTCTGTCTGCAGGCGCTTGGCCCCTACCAGGCGCATCCGCCTCAGCCGGTGCATCAGGCGGACTATCAGGTGTTAGATCGAGGTCTAGTTCCAGCATCGCGCGGCTGGCAATCGCCTCGGGCAGGGGAGATTTGGTCGAGACACCAAGGGTCTCAAAATGCTTGGCCTGACTAATAAGGTTGCCCCGACCGAGGTAGAGCTGCCCGAGGGCCTTGTCATAGCTTGCCTTCACCGTATCAATCTGGCGGCCAAGTGTTTCCATCGATTCTAAGAACGTGACAAGCTTGCGATAGATCTTGGCGGCCCGGTCAATGAGGTCAGCGGTGTTGTTGTTCTGCTCCTCAAAGCGCCAGAGCTGCCGCACAATGTTGAGGCTTGTGAGAAGCGTGGTGGGGGTGGCCACCAAGACATTCTGCTCAATGGCCCGCTGAAAGAGAGACTCGTCTGCCTTCAGTGCCTCGACAAAGGCCGATTCCACCGGCACAAACATAAAGACAATCTCGGGGCTATTGAGGCCTGGCAAGTCAAAGTAGCCGCGATTCGACAATTCCCGAATCCGCTCCGACACGGCCGCCACATGGTCTTTGAGGGCCAGAGCCCGCGTGGGCTCATCTTCGGCGTTGACATACCGGGTGTAGGCATTGAGCGACACCTTGGCATCGATGACGAGATGTTTGTTCTGGGGAAGAAAGACCACCACATCGGGCCGCTTGCGCCCTTCGTCGGTATGAAAACTCTGCTCACGCTTGTAATCACGGCCCTCACGCAGCCCGGATCGATCGAGGACATTGGCCAGCACCAACTCCCCCCAGTTGCCCTGCTTCTTCACATTGCCCTTAAGCGCAGTGGCCAAGCCATGGGCCTCTTCGGTCATCTTCTGGTTGAGGTCTTTAAGTTGCGCCAGTTCTTGTCTAAGTGCGGCCTGCTGTTCGGTGTCCTTCAGGTGAATTTCTTCGACCTTGGTCTTGAACTCGACCAACCGTTCGCGCAAAGGGTTGAGCAGCTGGCCAAGACTTGCCTGATTCTGCTCAGCAAACCGTTTGGTCTTCTCCTCCAGAATGTCGTTGGCTAGCGCCTTGAACTGATCGGACAGGGCGACCTTGGCCTCTTGGAGCAGCGCAATTTTTTCGTTATGCAGAGCAGCCTGGGCCTGCAATGCGGCGCGAAGCTCTACCGCCTCACGCGCGGCCTCCTGCGCCTGGCGTTCTGCCGCCTCCCGGGCCTGGCGTTCTCCCTGCAGAATTTCTAGCCGCTCTTGGGTGCGCGCCAGCTCGGCGGCCATGACCGACTCCGCCTCGCCCACGGCCGTAGCCGCCCGCGCGCGCATCACCAGCCAGACACAGAGAGACGCCACAAGGGCGCCGAGCCCCGCAGCCACAAGGGCGACGACTACAATAGGACTGGTGATCACGGCCGTTTCCTGACGTATAAAAGACATGCCCATTCTAAATCTTGCCGCCTACCGGTTTACGACCATTGCCGATCCCCACCAGGTACGCAACGACCTGCTCGCGCACGGGCGGGCGCTCACGATACGGGGCACCATTCTGGTCACCCCGGAAGGCCTCAATGCCTTTTTGGCTGGGCCTGAGGCCGACTGCCGGCAGATGCTGGGCCATCTGCGGGATATTCCAGGCTGTGCCGCGCTGGAGGCCAAGGAAAGTTGGTCGGAGGACATTCCATTTCAGCGATTTAAGGTCAAGATCAAGAATGAAATCATTCGCATGGATCATCCGATGATCCAGCCCGAAAAAGGGCGTGCGCCGTCGGTCGATGCCAAGACCCTCGCGCGCTGGCTCGACCAGGGCTGCGACGATGCGGGCAGACCGGTTGTGCTCCTGGACACCCGCAATGATTTTGAAGTCGACTATGGAAAGTTCGCGGGGGCCATCGACTGGCGTATCCAGAAGTTCACCCAGTTTCCACAGGCCGCCCTCGATCACCGCGACACGTTGAAGAACAAGACCGTGGTGAGTTACTGCACTGGGGGCATTCGATGCGAAAAGGCGGCCCTCTTTATGCAGGCGCAGGGCATGCACCAGGTCTTACAGCTCGAAGGCGGCATCCTGAAATACTTCGAAGAGACCGATGGTCGGCACTGGCAAGGCCACTGCTTTGTCTTCGATGAACGACAGGCCCTCGACCCCGGCCTCTCCCCAACTGCTACCCGCTCTCAGGCGGTTGCAGCAGCGAGCCAGTCTCTGGGCTTAATCGCCTCATAGAGGGCGGCCTCGGGGCTTCCCGGTTCGGGCTGCCAGTCATAGCGCCAGGTCACCACCGGCGGCATGCTCATGAGAATGCTTTCTGCCCGCCCCCCGCTCTGCAGTCCAAAGTGGGTGCCGCGGTCGTAGACCAGGTTGAACTCCACATACCGTCCGCGGCGATAGGTTTGAAACTCGCGCTCGCGCGGGCCAAAGGCATGACTGCGGCGCCGCTGGGCAATCGGGAGATAGGCCCCCACAAAGGCATCGCCTACCGCCCGCATCATGGCAAAACTCTTCTCAAACCCCAGTTCAGAAAAGTCATCAAAAAAGACCCCGCCAATACCACGTGCCTCGGCCCGATGCTTCAAAAAGAAATACTCATCGCACCAACGCTTGAATCGGGGGTACATCTCCGCACCGAAGGGCTGCAGGGCGTTTGCACAGGTCTGATGAAAGTGCACTGCGTCTTCATCAAAAGGGTAGTAAGGGGTGAGATCCATGCCGCCGCCAAACCACCAGATGTCTTCCTCACCGGCCCGGACGGCCTTCGCCACGAAGACCCGCACATTCATGTGCACGGTGGGCACATAGGGGTTGTGGGGATGAAAGACGAGCGACACCCCGATGGCCTCAAACCCGCGGCCGGCGAGTGCGGGGCGGCTCTGGGTCGCCGACGGCGGAAGGTGATCACCACGCACATGAGAGAAGCCCACCCCCCCGCGTTCGAGCAGCGCCCCACCCTCAATGATGCGTGATCGGCCATCTCCGCGAAGCGGCGAGTCTTCGGGCTTCACCCAGGCATCTTCGGTAAAGGCCTGTCCATCTTCAGCACTCATCGCGGCCGTGATCCGGTCTTGCAACCCCAGAAAATACTGGCGTAACTCCTGCACATCAATCATTGCGTGTCTCCGAAATCTGGGGGGCCTGGCGCGATTCAAAGAGTTTGATGAGCGCATAGACCGCCTGGTTGGCAGGCGTGGGCACCTGAAGGGCCACTCCCCGCCGAACGATAAAGCCGTTGAGATGCTCAATCTCGGTGGGTTTTCCCCGGGCGATGTCTTGGGCGGTCGAAGACCGCTGACCGGCCATGGTCTGACCAATCTTCTCAGTGGCCTGGCGAGCAGCCTCAAGGCTTAAGCCAATGCCATCAGCCTGCGATACCGCCACCACTTCAGAGACCAGTGCATCCAAGAGGCTGCGCATGGCCGGTACGGCCACGATCTGCCCGTAGGGCAGCTGCGACAAGGCCGACACCGCGTTGTAGGCACAGTTGACCACGAGCTTGCCCCAGAGCTCTCTCATGACCGTCTGCGAAATTGTGACGGTCACACCGGCGGTCGCAAAGAGCGCCTGCACTGCACTCAGCCGCGCGTAAATGTCCGCGTTGTCGGCCATGGCGGTGTCGAAGGGCCCAATCTGTAACTCACTGCGGCCATGGTGTACCACATGGCCAGGGCCCTGAAGAACAGCCGCCACATAGACAGCTGTGGGTACCACAAGACAGCCTACGCGGCCATGGGCAGCGAGACAACGCGCCAGACGCTCTGGATTGTCCACCCCGTTTTGCATGCTCAAAATGACCGCGTCGGGACGAATATACGGCGCCATCTGCGCCGCGATAATCTCCGTGTCGTAGGACTTCACACTCAACAGAATGCACCCGGCCCCGGCCAGCGCAGAGAGGTCTGTGGTGGCCTGCAGAGCAACCCGGTGCTCTGTGCCATCCGCCATCGAGATCCGCAGGCCTTCCTCGATAACGGCCTTCGCATGTGCGGCACGGCCAATCAGCGTGACCGCATGCCCTGCCCTCGCCAAGAGCCCACCAAAAAAACTACCCACGGCACCGGCCCCGACCACCGCTACAGGTAAGGGAAACGGCTGGTCTTGTGTTGGAAGAGAATCTTTCATCGCTGCAATTAAAACATCTTCTCGGGTTTTCGCTACAGTGAGATATGGCTGCGCAACTTCCGCCCCCATTGCCCTCCTTTGAGCATGCCAGCCCGGACCAGAGCCCGGCATGGCAGCGGCTTGCGGCGTTGTCTGCGATGCCCTTGCCAAGCCTGCGAGACCTCGCAGCAACGGAAGACGCTGCCTGGCCAGGCAGAGCCAAGGCCTTAGAGTTTTCAGCAGCGGGGCTGCGACTCGATGCGCGCCATCAGGCCATCGGCGAGGCCACCTGGCAGGCCCTTCTTGCCCTGGCTGAGCAACAAAATATTCCGCACTGGGCTGCGGTACAGCGACAGGGTCTTGCAGTCAACACCACCGAAAAGCGGCCGGCCCTGCATGCCCTGCTGCGGGCCGATCCCGCAGACCTGCCTCGCGACATGGGCCAGTGGCTCCCCGATCCGCAGGATCTGCACGCTGTTTTTGACGAACGCGAGCGCATGCTGGCCACAGCCCAGGCCCTGCACGAAGGACGTTGGCGCGGGTTCTCGGGTAAGGCTATTACTGACGTAGTCAACATTGGCATTGGAGGCTCAGACCTTGGCCCACGCATGGCCACCCAGGCGCTCTCCCTGGGAAGCGCACAGTCTTCCAGCCAGAACAGCCAAAAACCGCGTGTGCACTTCCTATCAAATCCAGATGCCTGGAGCGTCTATGGCTGCCTCGCATCCTTACAGGCAGCCACAACCGTTTTTGTGGTCCAAAGCAAGTCGTTCACCACCCCGGAGACCCAGCGCATCGCCCAGACCGCCCATGCGTGGATGGCCGCAACGGGCTGCCCGAACCACCGCACGATGGACCAGTGGATCGCCGTCACTGCGCGCCCCGACCTTGCCGAGGCGGCAGGTTATCGAAAAGAAAATATCTTCCGCATTTGGCCCTGGGTGGGTGGGCGTACCTCCGTCTGGTCATCGATCGGCCTGCCTCTGGCCATCGCCATCGGCGCCCAAGGCTTTACCGACTTTCTCTCCGGCGCACGGGCCATGGATACCCATTTCTGGAGCGCCCCACTCGAAAAGAATATGCCGGTGGCCCTCGCCCTCTTCGGGCTCTGGAATCAGAATTTTCTGCATCGCTCAAGCCAGGCCGTCGCCGTCTATTCCAGTCCCCTGGCAGGGTTCGTGCCTTACCTGCAGCAACTTGAGATGGAGTCCAACGGGAAGCATGTCCATCTCTCAGGACAGCCTTCCCAGATTCCCACAGGCCCTATCGTCTGGGGGGGCCTCGGTATCGATGGCCAACACGCCTACTTTCAGTTGTTGCATCAAGGCAGGCATCGCGTCGCAGTGGATTTCATCGGTGTAGAAAATGAAGACTGCCCGCTGCCCGAGGCGAGTCTGCATCAGGCACTCGTCCTGGATAACCTGCACGCGCAGGCGCAGGCACTGGCCTTCGGTCGCAGCCCCGAAGAGACTTCAGCCGCGCTCACTCGCGAAGGCCTCTCCCCTGCAGACAACCAAAGACTCACTCCGCACCGCAGTTTCCCCGGCAATACCCCCAACAGCACCCTCTGGCTTGCGCGTCGCGACCCCGCGCATCTTGGTGCCCTACTCGCTCTCTACGAACACAAGGTCTTCTGCCAGGCCATGCTCTTGCAGATCCAACCCTTTGACCAGTGGGGCGTCGAACTCGGTAAATCGCTCCTTTCCTGATGACCCAGCCTAATCAAGAAACCGAGATCTGCATTGCCGGGCCCTTTACGCGCGCACTGCTGCGCGCCGCGCCTTGGCTCAAAGATCAGACTCCAAAACGACAGCAGTTACGGTCTATCTACTGGGACACACCAGAAGCTACCTTGGCACGGGCGTCGGCCGGGCTTCGGCTGCGACGCGAGGCAGGCCGGTGGGTACAGACCCTCAAAATCGAGCAGGGCTCCGACAGCCGCATTGAGTTCAGCCATGTACTCGCGCAGCGAACGGTGGAACCCCTGCCCACCATAGATCAGGCGGGCCTTCCCGCAGCCGCTGCGCTACGTAGCCTGGGGATCAAAAAATCTACCCAGCGTGCGCTTGAAGAGACCAATCGTCTGCTGCCGCAGTTTGAGGTGCGTGTCACTCGCCAGCTCTGGACGATTTCGTACGGGGAGAGCGTTCTAGAGATTGCCTACGACCAGGGAGAAATCCTCGCCGCGCCAGCCGACGCTGCCGCTGGCATCACAGACCTGAGGGGCCTCCCCCGACACAGCCCCATCAATGAGCTAGAACTTGAACTCGTCTCGGGCGATGCCTCCGCCCTCTGGTCACTTGCCCGAGCGTTTCTGCTCTGGCTCGCCGGCGGCTTTACCATCGAGCCCCGATCGAAGGCGCTGCGCGGCTATCGGCTTCTCTGGCCGGCAGCAGACGGAATCATCAAAACCGCAGAGTGCAGCGCACGCGGCTTTGGGTCGGTGCTCACCCATCACCTCCGTGCCGCCAGCCATGTGCTGGCCCATCGACTTGTCCAGATTCCATCACGGTGCGACCCCGAAGACATCCATCAGGCCCGCGTGGCGCTGCGTCAGATTCGCACCCTACTCAAGCTACTGATTGCCGCGGGCTATCCCGAGCCTGCCCAGACTCTCCTGCCCCAGTGCGCGTCGCTCGCCACACAACTCGGTCCGGTACGCGACATCGATGTCGTACTCGAGACCATCCTTCACCCTCTGCGAGCACGACTGCCGGCCGACACCGCCCTGAAAACTCTTGCATCGGCTGCACAGCGTTATCAGGCAGATCTGCGCGCCAGCATGACGCATGTGCTCGCGAGGCCCCTCGCACCGGTACTTCTCTGCGACCTCGGACAACTCTGTTACACCATGCCAGAGGTGCCACTGGTGGATTCAGGATCCTCGGCAGACTTTGCGAAGGCAGAGGCCGAGCGACTCAAGAAGCGGGTAGCGCGCCGCGAGAAACGCTGCCGCCAGCAGCCCTCAGCCGAATCTGACCATCGGCTGCGGCTCGCCCACAAGGCACTCCGGTATGCGAGCCCGCTGCTGCGCGACCTCGGCGCGCCGCAGAACCTTGCCGGCTGGGCCAAGGAATCCGCCCGCGCCCAAGAAAAACTGGGAGCCGCCCAAGACCGGGCCACCGCCCTACAGACGCTTACGGCAGCACTGCATCACTTCCCGATTTCGGATGCCGAACAGACCCGTGGCCTTGCCCTGGTAGAGGGCTGGCTCCTGACGATAGACAGGTGAATGACCTTATGAAAACAAGCAAGACACCGAATAAAGTGCCGAGTAAGAAGCCTGGAAAAGAACTCACCGGCCGGGTCTACGACAAGACCCTGCACGACTTGCAGGTTGAACTTGTAAAAATGCAGGAATGGGTGGTTGCTACGGGCGCAAAAATCGTGGTGATTTTTGAGGGGCGCGACGCCGCAGGCAAAGGCGGGGCGATCAAGCGGATCATCGAGCCCTTGAATCCCCGCGTCTGCCGAATCGTGGCCCTGCCCAAACCCACGGAGAAAGAACGCCACCAGTGGTATTTCCAGCGGTATGTGGCCCATCTCCCCACCGCGGGCGAAATCGTGCTCTTTGATCGCTCTTGGTACAACCGTGCCGGGGTCGAACGGGTCATGGACTTCTGCAGTGCCGAGGAGGTAGAAGACTTTCTTCAGTCGTGCCCAGAATTTGAGCGCATGCTCGTGCGCTCCGGTATACGCCTCATTAAGTATTGGTTCTCCGTGAGCCCCGAGGAGCAGGAGCGGCGGTTTCAAGAGCGGGCCCGAAACCCTCTGAAAACCTGGAAGCTCAGCCCGGTCGATATTCGGTCACGCGCCCTCTGGCACGAATACTCCAAGGCCAAAGACGCCATGATGGAGGCCACCGACATTCCCCAGGCGCCTTGGTTCGTCGTCGATGCAGATGTCAAGGAGCGTGCCCGCCTGAACTGCATGCACCACCTGCTGCGCCAGATCCCCTACAAGGCCGTGCGCAAGGGAACTATCGCATTACCCAAGATCCCCCAACCCTCCAAGCAGAAATCTCCTCGTCGCCCGCCCAAGGAGGCACAACGATTCGTGCCAGACGTCTACGCCCACCTCGCGTCCTCCTAGCCATACACATCGGGCCAAAGAAAAAAGCCACGACCAGACAACCCGGTAGTGGCTTCAAAGAGGCAAGGCCGAGGAATACCTCGGACCCTCCCGAAAAAAATTACTCAGCAGCTGCGCGCTTGCGGGCAGGTGCCTTCGCTGCACCGTTGACTACCGACTCGCCAGCTTTGGCAACCGCCTCAACGTTGGCTTCCACCATGTCGACGACCTGCTTCGTGGCCTTATTCATGGCGTCATAGGCGGTGTTCGATGCGCTGAAAGCAGACTTCACCAAAGCCACTACACCCTCAGTACCGGCGGGGGCAGACTTATTCATTTCGTTGATCATCGAGGCAACCGACTTGTTGGCCTCGGCAACCTGCTGCTCGGCCAGGCGGGCAAACTCAGAGGCGGTCTCGGCATTGATCGCGTAGGCCTTGCGGGCATAGCTCGTGGCCTTCGCCGCGATGGGCTGGGCATTGTGCTGAGCGGCAGCGTAGAACTCTTGGAAATCTTTCACACCGAGCAGCTGGTTGGAGGCCTCGGCCATGTCAGCCAGGCTGGCACGCAGCGCCTTCAGATTGAGGTCAATCTGCTTTTCCATGGCATCAAAAGAGGTAGCGGCCACTTGGGCAAACATGGCGTTGCTGGTCTTCACAGCGTTTAAAACCTGGTCGGGGGAAACGATGGCTTGGTTCATGATGAATCCTTTCAAAAGAGAGAAATCGGAAAAGTTAGGTGTACTTGTTGCAACGCAGAACCGAAAATTTCCTGCATTAACAACATGAAGAAAATTTTATGCGGCACCGCAACAAAAGTCAAGGGCCTAGCCTGAAAATATTTCTGGGCCGTCCTTCTATCGACCAAACGGTGTAAGAACCGCTGACAGGGGGCGCAGCCTAAACGTCGTCTGACGGCCGCTCAATGCCATACTTCTTAATGTAATAGTAGAGATGCTCTCGGGTGATTCCGAGTCTGCGGGCGGCCTCCGACACGTTGTGGCCCGTCTGGGCCAGGGTCGTGCGAATAATCCGCTCGACAACCTCCTCCCGAGCCATCTTGAGTCCCTCCTCCGAGGACACATCCGCCACCACCATGACTGGAAACTTGCCTCCTTTGTCACGCAGCCGGCGCTCCGTGCGGCTGAAAAAGGCCGCCCGATGCAGCGCAGAGGCGAGCTGCTCGCGCCCAAAAGGCTTGGACAAGACATCAAAGGCCCCCGCCTCCACGCACCGTAGCTGGGCGTCTTCGTGGCTCTGGCCCGAGACGACCACCACCTTGAGCAGGGCGTCCCAGAGGCGGGCCTCCTGCAGAAACCAGAGGCCCTCGGTGATGTCCTGCGGGGCAGGCGGTAGGCCAAGATCGAGTAAGACCAGTTCAATATCTGGATCCCCTTTGAGCATGGCAAGACCGTCCTTGGCATTGGTGGCCTCATCCACCTCATGGCCCAGGTTTTCCACGAGCTCCCGCTGGAGCGGCCGCAGCTGATGGTCGTCTTCGATGATCAGAACTCTCATGTTTAAGGATTCTAAATAAATTGGTTTTCGGGCATCAACCTGTGCTTGTCGGGCTATCGCTGGCAGCCGTCATCCTCTCCGCGACCACCGCGGTGCTGCTTGCCGTACGGGCAGGCCGCACCCAAGAAGGGCGGACCCGTCACTGGTGGCAGCTTGGGGCTGCCCTGAGCCTCGCTGCGGGCATCTGGTCGATGCACTTTATCGGCATGGTGGCCCTGCAGTTTCCCTTCACGGTAGCCTTTGACCCCCTTCGTACGGCCCTGTCATTTCTGCCCGCGCTTGCGGCTGGCTTGGGACTCTTGGCCATGGCACAGACCGGCCGACTGGCCTGGTACTGGGAGGCCCTGGCGTCAGCCACCACCGCGCTCGCGGTCGTGGCCATGCACTACAGCGGCATGCTCGCCCTTCTGGTGGTTCCAACCCCTGAGTTCACATCGTGGAGCATTGCGGTGGCATTTCTCATTGCCTGGATCACCTGTCTTCTGGCCTTTCGGTCCCTGCGCGCGGCACTTCAGGCCCATGCCGACCCCAGCCTCTGGCAACTCGCACAGACAGGACTCACCCTTGGAATCGCCGCCTCGGGCATGCACTACGCTGCCATGGCAGGTACAGAGTTCTCGCCCACACTGCAGCCCACGGGCATCGCAGCGGGCCCCGTGGACCAGAGCCTCACCAGCCTGCTCGGTCAGCATGCCGGGCTGGCGTTGCTCATCTTTATGCTGCTGCTCACAGTCAACCTCATCGGCATTCTTGTGTCGGTCTTTGACCACCGACTCGAAGACGCCCATCGAAAAAGAGCGCAAGACCTAGAGACTGCGAATCAGCTACTAGAAACACGCGCACGACGCCTGTCTCAGGAGCTCGCCAAAGAGAAGACGGTCTTTGAGGCTGCGGTGGATGCCACCCAAGACTGCATCTGGTCCTGGCAGCCTGAGACCCAGGAGCTCTTTCTCTCCAGTCATCTGCATGGGCTTCTGGGGACCAACCCGCACTATTCCATGGCCACCATCGAAGAGCTTGAGGTGCGGCTGCATCGGGAAGACCGGCCCCTCTTTCGCGCCGCCTTCCGCGCAGCGGTTGAGGACCCCAATGGCCAGTTGACGCTCAAAGCCCGACTACGCCAGGCCGATGGCGGCTGGCGATGGGTCTTGTTTCGGGCGCGCATGGTGCGACCACGGCCTAAGGCAGACGCGATGCTCGTGGGCGCCATCTCCGATATTCAGGCCCAACAACATGCAGAAGACGAGGCCCGTCAGCTGGCCGAGCAGCAGCGAGAAATCGCCCTACTACGCAGCCGTATCGTGCGTGTGCTCAGCCACGAGTTGCGGACCCCCTTGGCCGTCGTCACCACCAGCACCGACCTCATCGAGGCCTTTGCCAGGCCCCAGACAGACGCGCACCGTGACAAGCTGACCCGATACTTTGAGAACATTCGCGATGCGCTGCAAAAGATGGAGTTCATCCTCCAGGATGCCCTGCAGTTCAATCGACTTGAAACCGGCGACCGAATGGTCTCCTTCGACTGGGTACGCCCGCTCGTCATTCTGGAAGAAGCCATCCGCTGGGCCTGCGATTCCCAGAAGCAGCCGCGTAGCCGCGTAGTGGTGCGCGACCACGGCTTTCAGGGTGAGGTACAGAGCGATAGCCGGCTGCTAGAAATCGTCTTGCGAAACCTGCTGACCAACGCACTGAAGTACGGGCAAGAGGCCCCAGTGACCGTTGAGGTTCGGGCCGAGGAAGACCGCCTCACCTTTGACGTGACCGACCAGGGGCTGGGTGTGCCCGAGGCGCAGCAGAACCAGCTCTTTAAGGCCTTTTTCCGCGGAAACAATGTTGGAACGGTGGCGGGCACCGGACTGGGCCTGTCGATCGCCCGCCGGGCCGCGGAGGCCTGCGGCGGAGAACTGAGCCTCGTAACCAGTTCACAGCACGGCAGCCGCTTTCGACTCGTTCTGCATGGAAGCCCTCGTATAACAATGGCCGAGGCTGGGCCATAATCTTGGTATGAACGCACCGACCCCCACCGACTCCCTTCAACAGACCTTCTCCCGTATCCGCCGTGACATTCACGCGCACCCGGAACTGAAGTTTGAGGAATTTCGCACCGCCGCTCTGGTGGCCGAACAACTCCGAGCCCTCGGCGTCGATGAGGTCCACGAACGCGTCGGCGGCACGGGCGTGGTCGGTGTTATTCGGGGCAGGCAGCCAGGCACCAAGTCGGTGGGATTTCGGGCCGACATGGATGCCCTGCCCATGACAGAGAAAAATCTCTTCGCCCATGCGAGCACCTATGTTGGAAAAATGCATGCCTGTGGCCATGATGGCCATACCGCCATGCTCTTGGCCGGCGCCCAACTGCTCTGCCAGTCGCGAGAATTCGCAGGCAGTGTAGTGCTCATATTTCAGCCCGCCGAAGAAGGCGGTGGGGGCGGCAAGGCCATGATTGACGATGGCCTCTTCGAGCGCTTTCCTTGCGATCAGATCTTTGCCATTCACAACTGGCCGGGCCTGCGCGAGGGAGAGTTCGGCATGAACCCGGGTCCGATCATGGCCTCGAGCAACCAGTTCGAAGTGCTCATCACCGGAAAGGGCGCCCACGCGGCCATGCCGCACCTGGGCATCGACCCGGTACTTATTGCCAGTCATCTCATTCAGGCATTTCAGTCACTCATCACCCGCACCTCCAAGCCCGTAGAATCGGTCGTCATCTCGGTCACCATGGTGCAGGCGGGCGAGGCCGTGAATGTCATTCCGGATACCTGCCTGCTCAAGGGTACGGTACGCACCTTTAGCCTTGAGGCGCTCGATGTTATTGAAAATGGCATGCAGCGGCTCTGCGATCAGTTGCCGCTTGCCTTCGGGGCCCATGCCGCACTGCAGTTTGACCGGCAGTACCCCCCCACGATCAACCACGCAGAGCCCACAGCGCTGGCGGCCGAAGTCGCCCGCAGTCTTATGGGAGCGGACATGGTGCGCCTACCTGTCGAGCCCACCATGGGAGCCGAAGACTTCGCCTACATGCTGCTCGAGCGGCCGGGCAGCTACATTTTTCTGGGCAATGGCGACCTCACGGGGCCGCATCGGGAATCAGGCCATGGCCTTGGGCCCTGCGCGCTTCACAATCCCAGCTACGACTTTAACGATCGGCTTATTCCTGTGGGGGCCAAATTCTGGCTGGCCCTCGCCCAGCGGGCATTGCGATAAGGCGTAGCAATAACCCGTTAGTAGACCGCGGGTACGATCATCTCGGCGGGTACCGGGTGCCGAATGTAATCCGGGTTCTTTACACGATCGGGCAATACCACCTCGGGATGCGGCAGCTCCTGGTAATCGATCTGGGCCAGTAAGTGCGCCATGCAGTTCAGCCGCGCCCGCTTCTTATCATTGCCTTCGACAATCCACCAGCGGGCTTCTGGAATGTGGCTGCGCTCTAGCATCGTCTCCTTGGCCTTGGTGTAGGCCTCCCAACGACGCCGCGACTCCAGGTCCATCGGCGAGAGTTTCCACTGCTTCAAGGGGTCTTTAATCCGCATCGTGAATCGCACGTGCTGCTCTTCGTCGCTGATCGAAAACCAGTACTTGATGAGCAGAATGCCCGAGCGCACCAGCATCTTTTCAAACTCTGGCACGGTACGAAAAAACTCCTCGTACTCCTCATCGGTGCAGAACCCCATCACGCGCTCCACCCCCGCACGGTTGTACCAACTGCGGTCAAAGAGCACGATCTCCCCACCGGCAGGAAGATGCGGAATATAGCGCTGAAAATACCATTGGGTACGCTCGCGCTCATTGGGTGCGGGAAGCGCGACTACGCGACAGACGCGGGGGTTTAATCGCTGGGTAATGCGCTTAATCGCGCCGCCCTTGCCCGCCGCATCCCGGCCTTCAAAGAGCACGACCACCTTGAGCTTCTTATCGACCACCCAGTCTTGAAGCTTCACGAGCTCACCCTGGAGCCGAAAGAGCTCACGAAAATACAAACGCCGATCGAAGGAGCCCTCTGAGATCGGCCCCTGCGCGGGGATATCCATGAGCAAGTCATCAAGCCGATCATCGTCAAGCTCCATCTCGAGCTCTTCGTCATAACTGTCAATCAAGTCGGCATGGGCACGTTCTTGAAGGGTCTTACGTGAGGGCGCAGTGGGATGTGAGGTCATGTTGAACAGTCTGCGTCACTTATGTGAAGTTTCTATGACAAGCGTCATTCGAGAAATCGGCCGCAGACTTCGGCCACATCAGGCGGCAGGTTCGGGGTCGCCGCGAGGGCCTCAATCGCCTGCTGCATGGCCCCCCTACGACTGGGCTCGAAGGTCTTCCAGCGATCAAGCGATCGGGCAAGACGTGCTGCAAGCTGCGAGTTGCGTAAGGCCAAGGCACCCAGGGTATCGGCCCAGAGGCGATAGCCCTGACCATCGGCGCGATGAAAGCCCGAGAGACTGGCCATGAAGTAGACCCCCAAGACCGCCCGCACCCGATTGGGGTTCGCGAGGTCATAGAGCGGATGGGATAACAAACTCTGCACCCGCGCCAGAATGGTGTAGCCCTCCTGGTCGTGTAGCCGCGGGGTGGCAATCTGCACCGAAAACCACTTGTCCATGGAGAGTGGGTCGTGCGCATAGCGCTGGGCAAAATCGCCCAGGGCCTGGGCGGCCACTT
>CAZKWK010000030.1:0-1850 GCA_964556335.1 uncultured Bordetella sp.
CACCACCTGTGGGTTGGCCTTCCAGATATGCTGGCCACCAAAGAGGGCGAGGCTGCCCGCATAGACACCATCGCCCATCACTGGGTTGAGTACGTCCGACTCGGGCCGGCCATCCGACTTCCAGGCATTGAAGTCATCTACCCCGTAGGCCGGTGAGCAGTGCACGATGCCCGTGCCGGAGTCCAGCGTCACATAGTCGCCGGGAATGACCCAGGCCTGCCGGCGGTAGCCTTCGTGGGCCGCGGAGAGGGGGTGGTCAAAGCCGAGGCCGGTGAAGGCTGCGCCCGGTGCCTCGGCCACGATCTCACCGGAAAGGCCCCAGTCGTTCAAGCAGTCCTCGACGCGGGCGCTTGCCAACAACAGCCAGCGGGCGTGTGCGGCCTGCGGGGCAGACCAGGTGGCTGTGGATTCAGTGGCTGTCGTTGGTTCACTGCCGCCTGGGGTCGTCGCCTTGTTTTCGCCGGTCGACGTTTTCTTCGCGCTAAGGGCTGTGAGGCTCGGAACCGCCACCGGACTGGTAAGGCGCACCAGGGCCAGGGGCGCTTCGGGGTGCACATTGAGAGACTGGTTTGCGGGCAGTGTCCAGGGGGTGGTCGTCCAGATCACGGCCGCACCCGGCTCCGCGAGAACCTCAGCGATGGCTGCCGAACGAACTTCGGATCGGGACGTCAGGCCGGCTCCATCCACCGGGTGGCCTGCCTTTCCTTGTTGTAAAAAGACGTGAACGAGCGCCTGCCGTGTGGCCTCCGAGGCGGCGAAGGCGACTTCGACCGCGAGGTCGGATTTGTCTGCGTATTCCACCTCGGCCTCGGCCAGCGCAGACCCGCAGTCGAAGCACCAGTTCACGGGCTTGAGACCGCGAAAGACAAAGCCCTTCTCGACAATGGCCTTGAGGGCCCGAAGCTCATCGGCCTCATTCCGAAAGTCCATGGTCTTATACGGCGTCTCCCAGGCACCCAGCACGCCCAGCCGGACAAAGTCTTTCTTCTGGCGCAGGATCTGTTCTTCCGCATAGGCCCGCGACTTTGACTGCACCTCGGCCGTTGCCAGGCTCTTACCAAACTGCTTTTCAATCTGAATCTCAATGGGCATGCCGTGGCAGTCCCAGCCGGGCACGTAGCGCGCATCAAACCCCGCAGTGACCTTGGACTTCACGATCATGTCTTTGAGAATCTTGTTTACCGCATGGCCAATATGGATGTCGCCGTTGGCGTAGGGGGGGCCGTCGTGCAGCACAAATAAAGGCTTTCCAGCGGTCGCGGCGCGTATGCGCTGATAGACGCCTTGCTCGGGTGTTTCGCCCTGCCACTGGGAGACCCACTGGGGTTCGCGCTTGGCCAGGTCACCGCGCATGGGAAAGGCCGTCTCGGGCAGATGCAGCGTTTTTCGATAGTCAACGCTGGCATCTGTGGAGACGGAGGGAAGGTCTTGGTCGGCCGACATGATTTTTGAAGTTACTTTCTGCGAAAAAATGCGCGGGCCTGGGCAAGGTCGTTATGCATCTGTAGGGTCATGGCTTCAATGGAGTCAAACCGTACCTCAGGACGAATGAATTGTCGCAGGGTCACGCGCACCCGGCGACCGTAGGCGTCGCCCTGCCAGTCAAAGACGAAGACCTCCAGCAGCATTCTGCCCTGGTCTTCCACCGTGGGTCGTCTGCCCAGGCTGGCAACGCCCGCACGGGGTGGGCCTGCATCAAGCCCCTCGACCTCTACGGCAAAGATACCGCGCGCGGCAAGGTCGTGTGGCATTGCGATATTCAGTGTGGGAAAGCCCAGGGTGCGACCGAGCTTCTGGCCATGCCGCACACGGCCCGAGAGGCGGTAGCGGCGGCCGAGCAGTGCCTCGGT
>CAZKWK010000030.1:1860-17600 GCA_964556335.1 uncultured Bordetella sp.
ACTGCCGGGCGGGCCACGCCGACCACATCGCAGTCGCCGGCCTGCAGTGCCTCCCGTAACAGGGAACTCGAGACACGCTCACCCTCAGCGCAGACAGCCCCCATGGCGGCGACCCCAAACCCCAGGTCTGCGCCAAGCGCGCGCAGTAGCGTTACATCGCCCTGGCGTCGCGCGCCAAATCGAAAGTCTTCCCCCACCACGACATGCTGGCAGCGCAAGTGTTTGACCAGAATCTGCGTGACGAAATCCTCCGCCGAGGTCGAGGCCAGTGCCCGGTTAAATCGAAGCACCACGGCCTCCTCAATGCCAAGGGCTGCAAGTTCGAGGGCCTTATCGCGCAGCGGCAGAAGCCGGGCGGGCGCCTGATTTGGCTGAAAGAAGCCGCGTGGGTGCGGATGAAAGCTCAGCACGCAGGTTGAGAGATCTTCCGCATCCGCAGCAGTGCGGCAGGCGGTAAGCAGTGCCTGATGGCCCAGGTGCAGGCCATCGAAACTGCCAATGGCAATCGATCGCCCGCGCCTAGCGTCGAATTCGCGCGGGGGCCGGGGCAACGTAGATGTGGCTTGCGCGTCCGACGGGGAAGAGCGAGCGTGCTCGCCTGCAGGGGAGGCGAGTGGCGGGGTGAGAAGAAGTCGATGACCGAGTGTCATGGCCGATGGGGATCCGAAGAGGCTGCGTCGTCCGCGCGCAAACAGGCAAGTATAAGGACTTGCGTTGATGGGCCAGGGTCCCCTGGCCTTGGCGCCTGGGTTCTGCCCGTAGAATGCCAACCTATGTCGCAGACCTCTTCTCCGCCTAGGCAGCCCATGGGCGGCAACCTCCCGGGCAACACCAGTCTGGAATGTCCGCGGGTGGCGGTGCTGATTTCGGGACGGGGCAGTAATCTGCGCGCACTGGTGGGTGCCTTTCGCGCCTCTGATCTGCCGACCCCTGCGGTGCGGGTCATTTCCAACGAGCCCGAGGCACCAGGCCTTGCCTGGGCCCAGTCTGAGGGGCTCGCCACGCAGGTGCTCTGCCATCGCGACTTCCCCCATCGGCAGGCATTCGATCAGGCGTTGCTTGCGGAGGTGTTGGCTTTCGAGCCCGACCTGGTTGTCCTGGCGGGCTTCATGCGGATTTTGTCTCCAGGGTTCTGCGAGGCTCTGGCTGGTCGCTTGATCAATATTCATCCTTCGCTGCTTCCCGCATTTACGGGCCTGGATACCCATCGTCGTGCCCTGGAAGGCGGGGTTCGCCTGCACGGTGCGACGGTACATGCGGTGACTGCCGAACTAGATCACGGCCCCATTCTGGCCCAGGCTGTTGTCCCCGTGTTGCCTGAGGACAACGCGGAAACGCTCTCCGCTCGCGTACTGGAGGTGGAGCATCAGCTTTACCCCCTCACGGTCAACGCGATTCTGTCTGGCGTCGTGCGGTGGCATGGGCGAGGCTGGCATATCGTGCAGACTGACCGCTTTCGCCCCCTGTTGCTTCATCCGCTGCTCGGAATGACCCGCAGCGGGACCTCTTTTTTGGGCACTTAGCCATGGCAAGTCCATCTCCGGGGCGTCATCGCCCCCCCTCCCGAGCCCGCGGTAAACCAGTCGCGGTTGATCGGTTTGTGCGACTTGGGGCCTTGCTCTCGGCCCTCGAAGGCTTTCAAGAACCCGCCGATGGGGTGGTCCACCGTTTTTTTCGGGCCAATCCCGCCCTAGGCCCAAAAGACCGGGGTTTCTTGGCGGAGTCCGCCTTCGCCGCGATTCGCCGGTGGCAGTGGATCACCGAGCAGCTTGCCGCTTCCGGTTTCCAGCCCGATGGCCCCTCGACCGCCCGCCGCCGGGCCATGATGGCGGCTGCCCTCGGTGTGGGCTTCGACCGCATTGTCTCGGAGTTGACGGATGGAGAACGTGTGTGGCTCAGGGCCGCACTCGATGCCGAAGGCGCACCGGCCGAGGTGGTCTACGCCATCCCCGCCTGGATCTGGCATGACTGGACCGCGCAGCTCCCCCATGAGGAGGCGCAGGCGCTGGCGCAGGCCATGGATACGCCCGCGCCGCTCGATTTGCGGGTCAATACACTGAAGGCGACCCCTGAGCAGGTGGTGCAGTCTTTATCGGCGGTCGGTATTCGGGCCCAGAGTGTCGAGGGGCTGCCAGACGTCTTACGGGTCTGGGGGCGGCCGGCGTTACAGAAGACCGAGGCCTTTGAAAAGGGCTGGTGTGAGGTACAGGATCTCGGAAGCCAACTGCTCGTGCGGCTCTGCGCCCCGGGCCGAGGGCGGACGGTTGTGGACTTCTGTGCGGGGGCGGGGGGTAAGACACTGGCCCTGGGCAGCCTCATGCACAACACCGGCCGGCTCTATGCCTTAGACCGGTCGGCCCCGCGGCTCTCCCGCCTCAAGCCTCGGCTTGCCCGCAGTGGGCTGTCGAATGTCTGGCCGATTGCCCTCTCGAGTCTGCGTGACGATCGACTCAAGCGCCTTCGGGCCAAGGCAGACCTGGTGCTTGTCGATGCGCCTTGTTCGGGGCTGGGTACGCTGCGGCGCAATCCCGATCTCAAGTGGCGTCAACGCCCAGAGGAGCAGGCGAGTCTCCTGACGCTGCAAAGGGAAATTCTCGATGCGGCCGCAGCCCTGGTGGCGCCCGGGGGACGCCTGGTATACGCTACCTGCAGTACCCAACGGTCCGAGAACGAGGACCAACTCGAGGCCTTTCTGGCTCGGGTACCAGGGTTTCAGGTGGTGCCGGCAAATCAAGTTCTGGCACGTCAAGGCATCGCCCTGCCCGCGTCTTGGGCAGCCTTTAGCCCAGAGGGGATCTTTCGACTCTGGCCACACCGGTCGTCCACCGATGGATTTTTTGCCGTGGTTCTGCAAAAAACTGTTGAAGACGCATGAAAAATGAGACAATTTTCGGGAATATATCTTTCTATAAGCTGTCTCTTACAGGGAGTGTTTTTTGGATAGTCTTTTTGCGTTTGTTCAGTATGGCCTGACCGGCTGGTCCTGGTCCGCCATCGTTCTCTACACGCTCGTCGTGACCCACATCACCATTGCGGGCGTCACCATCTTCTTGCATCGTTGTCAGGCACATCGGGCCGTAGAACTACATCCCGTCGTGTCGCATTTCTTTCGATTCTGGCTCTGGCTCACCACTGGCATGGTCACCAAAGAGTGGGCGGCGATTCATCGTAAACACCATGCCAAGTGCGAGACCGAAGACGATCCGCACAGCCCAATGACCAAGGGTCTTTCGGTGGTGCTCTGGCAGGGGGCCGATCTCTATCGCGATGCGGCGAAGGACAAAGAACTGGTGGAGCGGTATGGCCATGGCTGCCCGGACGACTGGCTCGAGCGCGTTCTCTACACTGGCCGCAGCGCGCATGGTGTGAGCCTGATGCTGATTATCAATGTGGCGCTTTTTGGGGTAATTGGTGCCGCCGTCTGGGCCGTGCAGATGATGTGGATCCCTTTCTTTGCTGCAGGGGTGATCAACGGCATCGCCCACTTCTGGGGGTATCGGAACTTCAAGAGTCCCGACACCAGCGCCAATATTCTCCCTTGGGGCATTCTCATTGGTGGAGAAGAATTGCACAACAACCACCATGCGCATGCCACCTCGCCCAAGCTCTCCTCGAAGTGGTACGAGTTTGATATTGGCTGGTTCTACATCCGCACGCTTGAGGTCTTCGGCATGGCAAAGCCCCGCAGGCTGCCAATGGCCGATGTGGCCCTAAACCCCAATAAGTTTGAGATTGACGCGGACACGATTCAGGCCGTGATCTCCAGCAAGTACGAACTCATGGCGCGGCTCTCCAAGCTTGCCAAAAAGGTGTCTGCCGCCAAGGCCTCCGCGAGTGCGACCTCGCTGTTATCACAAGATCTGGTGCGTAAAGCGGCAGATTTGCGGCACGAGTTCGAGGCGATCTGGAGTCGGCGTAGTCTCTCGGTAGATCAGGCTGTGGCGGCACTGCAGCAGTGGTGCCAACAGGCGGAGGCCAGCGGCATCGCCGCCTACGAAGAGTTCTCGCGTCGTCTGCGGATGTACACCCTGAAGTCAAGCCTTACCGCCGCCTAACTGCAGGCGCGTCGACGCTTTTACAATTCTTCATCGATTACCGTGCGACGGTCTTACGACCAGCCGCATCGGTAATCACCGTCTGGCTTCTTGCCGGAACAAGAATAAGACGCATGCCTGCCTTCAACTCCTGTACCGTCTTGTTCAGGCTCTTCAGACGCGATTCCGATACGCGAAACCGCTTCGCGATTGAGGCCCAGGAGTCGTTCTTACGTACGCGGTAGGTCTTTGCGGGAACCGTGACGACTTCCACCGTGCGCGCGCCGGGAAATCGGGCGAGCGCCGTCTCAATGGCCGGTCCTTCGTGGGCCTGGACAGAGGCGGGCGCCAACAGGATGGTTCCGGGCATGAGGCGTGCCGTCGTACTCGAGAGGCTGTTGGCCTTGGCAAGGGTTTCGGCAGACACACCGGTGCTCTTTGCGAGGCTGGCGAGTGTCTCCCCCTTTTTCAGGGTGTAGGGCTTCCAGGTGACCAGCGGCCGCTTCTTGGCCAGATGGGTTTCTAGGTTTCTGTGGAAGGCCTCTATGTTCTCTACGGGGAGCACCACGCGGTTGGTGCGGCTCACCGTAATGACAGGCCTGCGCAGATGGGGGTTGAGCGCCTGGAACTCATCCATCGATAATTCTGCAAGCTCTGCGGCCAGTTTCAGATCGATTGACTGGTTCTTATCAATGACCGCGAAGTAGGGCTTGTTCTCCACAAAGGGCAGCGACAGGTTGTAGGCCTGCGGGTCACGCAGAATGTTTCTTAGGGCAATGAGCTGCGGCACATAGTGGGCCGTCTCTTTGGGCATCTTGAGGCTTAGGTAATCGGTGGGTTTGCCTGCGGCCTTATTACGGCGCACGGCCCGACCGACCGCGCCTTCTCCCCAGTTATAGGAGGCCAGGGCCAAGAACCAGTCATTGCCCTGCAGTTCGTAAATTTTTTCGAGGTACTCCAGCGCGGCGCGCGTGGACTCGATGACATCGCGTCGCTCGTCCATCCACCAGTTCTGCGACAGATTAAACACCCGTCCGGTGGAGGGAATGAACTGCCAGAGCCCCGCGGCCTTCGCATGCGAGGTGGCCTGCGGATTGAAGGCGCTCTCCACAATGGGCAGCAGGGCAAGTTCGGTGGGCAGTCCCCGGGCCTCGATTTCTTCGACGATGTGGTGGAGATAGCGCCCACCACGGTCAAAGACCCGCGCGAGATACTCTGGGTTTGAGACAAACCGCTTCGTGTGGCGATCGACCAGAGCACTGGGCAGTTCTGGCATGGCAAAGCCTGCTCGGATGCGCTCAAGGAGGTTGTCAAAAGCCGGCGTGCTAAAGACCGCGGTGGACTCCGCGGGTACCCCCTGACCGGAGACCGCGCCCGGCGGCAGTTGAAGCAGGGGTGTGGCATTTCCGTAGACAGGCCCGGAGGCATCGGCCAGGTCAACCGGCAGAACCTGCCCCGGTCGGACGCCTGTCTGGGCGTCGGTAGGGGGCGCCGCGGTTGGCGCAACCGAGACCACAGGGGCCGGCGTAGTGAGCGTCTGGGTGGCACATCCGGAAAGGGTGGCGGACACAACCACCGCAAGGCCCGCAAGGGCAGGCGTGCCAGGTCGGCGACGGGGAATTGATTTCATCCCAATATTTTACGGTCAAGTGGGCCGAAAACTGTCCTTGGCGCGGCGACGGGCAGCAAACTCTTCCAGTGAACCTGCAAGAAGAAAGGGGTTGGTGGTCTTTTCTATCGCAATCGATGATGGAAGCGTGCAGATGTCGTTAGCGCGCAGATTCTTGACATCCGCGAGCCGCTGTCTGATGTGCGGGTTCGCCGGCAGGGTGGCTGCGGCAAAGAGTAGATTGCTCAGCGTGTATTCGTGGGCGCAGTAGACCTCGGTTTCGGGGGGGAGTGCGGCCAATCGCTGCAGAGAGCCGTAGAGTTGCTCGGCCGTTCCGCCCAGTAGCCGGCCACAGCCCCCGGCAAAGAGGGTGTCGCCGCAGAAGAGGATCGGCGCTTTGCCCGCGGGCGCCCCGAAGTAGGCGATGTGGTCTGTGGTGTGTCCGGGGCAGCCGAGCACGGACACGCATAGCGTATTGCGCAACAAGGGCACGGTGGCCCCCTCTTCGACCGTTTCGGTGACGCCATAGTCTCGGCAGCGCTCTGGCCCAAAGACCCGAACCGAGTCAGGCTGCCTTACCTGACAGTAGTCTCGCAGTTGCGCGATGCCGCCGGTATGGTCTCCATGATGGTGGGTAATCAGAATTCCAGAAAGCCGAAGGTTTCGGGTCGTGAGGAATTGAATCACAGGCCCCGCATCGCCTGGGTCAACGACGACCAGTTCGCCTGCAGACTCCAACGCCCAGATGATATTGTCCTCAAATGCTGGAATTGCATGTATGTCCATAACGGGAGAGCCTTCGATTTGCAGCAAAACCCCTATTTTGCCTGGAGCCGTTGGCTTGAGAGCCCTCCAGGGCGGGCACTCCTCTCCTTAGAACAGGCCTGGCTCAACGAGCGATTACAGGACAGCTTCGGCTATCGGGCGCTCCAGATTGGTCCCTCGGCCCTTGACGCACTCGAGATGAACCGCATGCCGTGTCGGGCTCGGGTGAGTTTTTATCAGCCCCAGCCCATGGCCGCCGGGGCGAATCAGTTGGTCTGCCTGCCCGAGGCCCTTCCTATTGAGAGTGAGTCCACCGACCTGATCGTGATGGCCCACTGCCTTGAACTGATTAGTCAGCCCCACGACCTGCTTCGTGAGGCCGAGCGGGTATTGATCCCCGACGGCAGGATTGTGATTCTGGGGTTTAACCCGTTCAGTCTCTGGGCCCTGCATCGGCCCGCGGCCACCACGCGTTTCCCGCCCGTGGAGGGTCATTGGTTAAGTCTCAGCCGTATCAAGGACTGGTGTCGCCTGCTGGGCTTGGCGCCCGAGGCAGGGGCCTGTGGACTCTATCGGCCGTTGGTTGCCAGCGAGACCTGGTGGCAGCGATGGGGATGGCTGGAGTCTGCCGGGGGCCGCTGGTGGCCCGGGCTGGGGGCGGTCTATCTGCTCGTGGCCGTGAAGCGTCGCGAGGGCTTAAGGATGATGCGGGCCGGCTGGAAGCGACGGCGTTCGGCCCGGTCAGGGGTCGTGGCCACCACCCGCGTAGCCGGACAAGAGCGGCGAATCGGCGGATGATGGGAACCCGAAACGATGTACGCGACTCGGTCGAGGCGACGATGGCCGAGGTCGACCTGTACACCGATGGGGCCTGCAAGGGCAATCCAGGCCCCGGGGGCTGGGGGGTGTTGATGCGCGCGGGCCAACACGAGAAGGGGCTCTGCGGCGGCGAGCCACAGACGACCAACAACCGCATGGAACTCATGGCGGTGATCGAGGGGCTCAATGCCCTGAATCGTCCCTGTCGCGTGCGACTCTTCACCGATTCACAGTATGTAAAAAATGGCATTGAGACCTGGATGGCGGGATGGAAGCAGAAAGGATGGAAGACGGCTGCGGGCAAGCCGGTGGCCAATCAAGACCTCTGGCAGCGCCTCGATGAGGCGCGCGCCCGTCATCGGGTAGCCTGGCATTGGGTCAAGGGCCACGCGGGACATCCGGATAATGAGCGGGCAGACGCACTGGCGAATCAGGGCGTGGGTACCGTGTTGCAGTCACGAGGCTGACTAGAGAAAGGAATCTGTGAAGACGCGAATATTGGCGTTGTTGATCACTGCCTTGGTGATCCTCGGTCTGGTGGGAAACCGCCTTGACTGGTGGACCGGGCTTTTCTCCTCTGCGCCGGGCCCTGCTGCGCAGTCGCCCGCGGATAAGGGTGCCCCGGCAGGTGGCGGTCCCGTTGCCAGTGGGGCCTCCGGTGGTCCGCCGGCTGCCTCAGGGGGTCCCGGTGGCAGCGCGGGCGCAGGCCCCCAGGGTGGTGCAGCGGGGGCGGGCGGTGGTCCCCCCGGAGGGCCGCCAGGGGGTGGGAAGCCAGGTGCTAAAGGGCCTGGGGGTGGTGGACCACCCACCGTGGTGGAGGTACTGCCCGTGGTGCAGCGGGATATCTCCGAGACGCTCTCGGTGACCGGAGAGTTTCGGTCGGTGGAATCTGTGGAAGTACGGCCTGAGGTTTCTGGCCGCATCATGCGCATCGATTACCGCGACGGCCAGATGGTGGGGGCGGGTGACCTCTTGCTCGCCTTAGACGACCGACTGGTTCGGGCAGAGCTCGCCCAGGCACAGGCGGAGGCCGATTTGGCGGCCTCAAATTTTCGGCGTGCCCAGGATCTTTATGGCAAGCAGTTCATCAGCTCGCGGGGCCTGGATGAGGCCCGGGCCAATGCAGAAATTGCTGCGGCCCGTCGCGACCTGGCCAAGGCACGCCTTGCCCGCACCGAGATGCGTGCGCCCTTTGCGGGCCGGGTGGGTCTGCGGCAGCACAGTGTGGGCGACTATGTGAAGGAAGGCGAGCTGCTGGCCGTTCTCGAAGACAGTCGTCGCATGCACTTTGATTTTCGTGTGCCGGAGCGGTTTGCAGATCTGGTGCGTGTCGGCCAACGGCTGGTGGTGCAGACCGAGCAGGCCGACCGATCGATGGCAGTGCAGGTGGCGGCCGTGGACGTGCGGGTCGACCAAGACGGGCGTTTTCTGCAGTTGCGCGCGGTGATTGACAATCCTAGTCAGCAGATCAAGACCGGGATGTTTGGCCGCGCCCGGCTGAATCTCTACGATCGGCCCGGAGCCCTGCTGGTTTCTGAAGAGGCCTTGGTCGGTGATCGCCAGGGGTTCTTTGTCTGGCGGGTGAAAGAGGGGCGGGTTGAGCAGGCCCGGATTGAGACCGGCATACGGCTGCAACGGGAAGTGGAGGTAAAAAAGGGCCTGGCCGTAGGCGATCAGGTGGTCGTGGCTGGGCAGCTCAAGATTCGCGCCCCAGGCCAGCCTGTTAAGGCCGTGCCGGCGGTCGGACAGTAGCCCATGCGCCTTTCTCAGATCTGTATCGAACGGCCTGTCTTTGCAACGGTGCTCTCGCTGGTGCTGGTATTGATTGGCCTGGTGAGCTTCGACCGTCTCTCGGTGCGCGAGTATCCGAAGATCGATGAGCCGGTGGTCACGGTGAGTACGAGCTACCGAGGGGCTTCGCCTGAGATTATTGAGTCGCAGGTGACCAAGCCTCTGGAAGACTCGATTGCCGGCATTGAAGGCGTGGAGGTACTCACCTCGATTTCGCGGTCTGAGCGTTCCCAAATTACGGTGCGATTTAACCTGGATCGCGACCCAGACAGCGCTGCCTCTGATGTGCGCGATCGGGTCTCTCGGGTCCGTTCACGTCTGCCCGCTGGGGTGGAGGAGTCGGTGGTTTCGAAGGTGGAGGCCGATGCCCAGCCCGTGATTTGGCTGACCTTGAACAGCCAGACAATGTCGCTCATGGAACTCTCCGATCTGGGCAATCGCGTGGTCAAGCCACGACTGCAGAACCTGCCCGGTGCGGCCGATGTCACCATCTTTGGAGACCGTCGCTATGCGATGCGGATCTGGCTCGATCGAGACCGGCTCTCGGCGCAGCGGCTCACAGTGCAGGATATCGAGGATGCGTTGCGCCGCCAGAACGTAGAGATTCCTGCCGGCCGCGTGGAGACCCCGGGCCGGGAGTTCTCGGTCATGGCCCCGACCGACCTGCAGACCCCCGAAGAGTTTTCCTCCATCGTCTTAAAGGCTCCCCGCGGTACGGGTGCCCTGGTGCGCCTGGGGGATGTGGCCCGAGTCGAGATCGCCCCCGAAGATGAGCGTCGTGTGGCCCGTTTCCGCGGGCGTACCAATGTGGCCATGGGGGTCATTAAGCAGGCCACTGCCAATCCGTTGGTTCTCTCGCAGGCGGTCACTGAGGCCCTGCCGCAGATTCGTCGCGACCTGCCGCCGGAGGTGGGTCTTGAGGTCGCGAATGACAACTCGATATTTATCGATCGATCGATTCGCGCAGTGGCAAAGACCATCACCGAGGCGGTCATTCTCGTGGCCTTGGTGGTCTTTGTCTTTCTGCGTTCTGTGCGGGCCTCCTTGATTCCGATTGTCACCATACCCGTGTCGTTGATCGCAGCCTTCGCGATTCTCTATGCCCTGAATTTTTCCATCAATACACTCACCCTCTTGGCCCTCGTGCTGGCCATTGGCCTGGTCGTGGATGATGCGATTGTCGTGCTGGAGAACACAGCCCACCATGTGGAAGAGGGCATGACCGCGATTGCCGCAGCCTCTCAGAGCATGCGGGAAATTAGCTTTGCGGTCGTGGCCATGACCCTCACGCTTGCAGCGGTCTTCGCGCCGATGGCGTTTTCCGAGGGCAGAACCGGTCGACTCTTTACTGAGTTTGCACTTGCCATGGCTGGCGCGGTGCAGGTCTCTGGGTTTGTGGCACTGACCCTCACTCCCATGATGTGTGGCCGGCTCTTGCAGTCGCCCGAGACCCTGCGGGCTCGGCGCGAGGCCCGGCCGGGACTCATCTGGGCGCACCGTCTGGGCGATGGATTCGAACGTGGATTCGACCGCGTACTTGCGGCCTACGACGGGATCTTGCGCGGGCTCCTGCATCGCAAGAAGACCATCGTGCTGGTGGTGGTACTCGTCGTGTCGCTCGGGGTCGGTCTTTTCACAGTGATCAAAAAAGAACTCTCCCCCTTTGAAGACCGCGGCTTTTTTGTCGTGCCGATCTCCGCGCCCGAGGGGAGTTCTATTGAATACACCGCCCGCTATGCCTTGCGGATTGAGCAAATTTTTGAGGCCGTACCCGAAGTCGATAAGTACTTCGTGATCGCTGGCACGCCCACGGTAGAGCGCGGCATTGCCTTCTTCCGGCCGGTTCCGTGGGAGGCGCGCGACCGGACCACGCAGCAGATTGCTGCGGCGCTGCAGCCGCAACTTCTCACCATTCCTGGCATCAATGCCTTCGCGGTACCGCCCCCGTCTTTTGGCCAGAATATTCGGTCACGGCCGATTCAGGTGGTGGTGCTCTCTTCGGCTCCGATTGAGTCTCTGGCCGAGGTGACCGAGCAGCTTCGCAGAGAGCTTGCCCAGAATCCGATGCTGCAGGGGGTGGACACGGACCTGCAGCTTAATAAACCGGAGATCCGTATCGAAATTGATCGCGAACGGGCGGCCGACCTCGGGGTGCAGGTGGAGTCGATTGGGCGGACCCTGGAGAGTCTGCTCGGTGGACGGCAGGTCACCCGGTTTAAGAAGGCGGGCGAGCAGTACGATGTCATCGTGCAACTCGAGCGCCGCGATCGTGACACTCCCCAAGATATTCGAGATATCTATGTGCGCGGCCGCGATGGGGCACCGGTGGCCTTATCAAGCGTCTTGAAGCTCTCTGAGGCAGTAAGTCCGCGTGAGCTCAACCACTTTCTGCAGCAGCGGGCGGTCACCATTACGGCGGGTTTGGCCCCAGGGGTCTCGATTGGCGAAGCGCTCTCCATGATTGAGAACCTCGCCCGAGAAAAGTTGCCTGCCGACTATCAGCTCGACTTCGATGGACAGTCGCGTGAGTATCGCGACAGCCAGAGCACTCTGCTCTTTGTCTTTGTCCTCGCCCTGCTGTTTATCTATCTCGTGCTGAGCGCTCAGTTTGAGAGCTTCCTGCATCCCTTGGTTATCTTGGTCTCGGTGCCGCTGGCACTGAGCGGTGCCTTACTGACCATCTGGCTCACGAAGGGGTCGCTCAATGTCTATTCGCAGATTGGCCTCGTAGCCTTGATTGGCCTGATCGCAAAGAACGGGATCTTGATTGTGGAATTTGCCAACCAGCTGCGCGCCCAGGGCCTAGCGGTCTACGAGGCCACCCATCGGGCAGCGGTGCGGCGGTTCCGCCCGATTGTGATGACCACCATTGCCACGGTCTGCGGTGCGTTGCCGCTCGCGTTGGCTACCGGCCCCGGTGCGGAGAGCCGCCGAGAGATCGGCTGGGTCATTGTGGGGGGCATGGGCCTGGGCACCTTGCTCACCTTGTTTGTTCTGCCTACTATCTACGCATGGGTAGTCTCTCGCGTCTCGTCGTCCTCGATACCGAAACCACTGGCCTGAAGCCCGAGGACGGGCATCGGGTCATTGAGGTCGGCTGTATCGAGCTGCTGGGCCGTCGTCCTTCGGGCCGTCGGCTGCACTTCTATCTCAATCCGGAGCGCGCGATTGATGAGGCGGCGATTCAGGTGCATGGCCTCACCCTGGAACGACTGGCGAATGAGCCCGTCTTTGCAGAGATCGCCCAGGAGCTTTTCAGCTTTCTGAAGGGCGCACAGCTTGTGATCCATAACGCGCCCTTTGATGTGGGATTTCTGAATGCTGAGTTTTCTCGGCTCGCGCTGCCCATGTTGCAGTCGCAGCCCGACATTACGATTGTCGATAGCCTGGAGATGGCGCGGCAGCTGCATCCCGGTCAGCGCAACTCCCTTGATGCCCTCTGTGCACGCTATAACGTCTCCAATAGTCATCGGCAGTTGCATGGGGCCCTGCTCGATGCCGAGCTGCTTGCCGAGGTCTATCTCGGTATGACGCGTGGGCAGGAATCCCTAGCCATGTCTGCGAACGATGATGACCTTGATCTGCCCGAGGCCAGTGATCCCGCATTGCTCGCTCGGCTGCGGGTCGTTGCCCCGACCCCGCAAGAGCTCGCAGACCACGAAGGCTACCTGCAGTCCCTTCAGAAGACCTGTCCCCTTGGGGCCGTCTGGACGCGGGCTACAGCGATATAGAAATATCGAGACATTAAGACATCGAGAGATCGCGCCATGATCATCACCGTCTACCGACACGCGCAGGCCTACACCGTCTCTTCAGAGGCCGTGCTGCGCGTGGCCTCCGTGGGGCAGTTTCAGTCCGCCTGGGAGGAGGGCAGTCCGTCGGTTGCCTGGTCTGGGCAGATGGGCTTTGCTCTGGGTCAGCCCGTCTTTGCCCAGGAGCCAGCAGATATTCTGGGGCCAGGGAGGCTCTCGGGTATCGATCTTCCAGAAGCGGGGGACACGGTGCTGCCACCCCGTCATTTGGTGTTGCTGCAGTCGTGTAACGGCGATGTGCGTCACGCGGTCTGGGCCGATGGGCTAGACTGGCAGCCCGGTGCAGTAGCGCCCCGGCTCTCGCCGGTGTCTGATGGCGCAGCGCCGCAGACGGCGCGGGCCTAGCCCGGGCTAGGCCCGGGCTAGGCCCTTATCGGTTTGTCGTATTAGGAGGGTTTATGCATTACTGGTTGGCGAGGAGCTTTGGCGTCACGGCAGCGCTGCTCATTGTGGCAGCTGTGCTTGCCTATGCGTTTGACCTCGTCTTCGTCCCCCCAGCGGCCGAGGCCGCCGCCTGGCAGGCACCCCACTGGCGTGCCTATGCCTGGGCCTGGCAGTGGGCCGAACAACTGGGGCGCACCGGCCTAAGCCAAGGTTTTTTCCCCTCCACCATTCGACAGTTCGACGACAGCGGGCTGCCCGCCTACCTGCCCTGGGCAGCGCTGGCCGCGGGGGCTGCAGCGCTTGCTGTTCTCTCCATGCTCGTGATGATGTTCCTCGGGGGGCGCATGGCGGGAAGTCATGACTCACCGCGGGAACCCTCCCTGGCGGCGGATGACGGCTCTCTTGAGGACGTCGCGTTATCCGGCGCCCCCCTGCCGATTCCCCCCACCTCTATTCGCGCCGCACCGAGTCTGATTCGTGAGCCCTCTGTGGCAAGGGCTTCGGCACCTGCTCCTGCCCCTGCCTCTGCCCCTGCCCCTACACCCCCCTCGGTAGCAGGGCGGCCGGGTCTACCCATGGGGTCTGGGGAGTTTGCGCGCCGTCTAGAGGCGAGTCTCTACGAATCCGAGCAGGCGTTGGGGGCCGCAATGACCAGTCTGGAAGATGTGCGTCGGGCAAGCCTCAACCTCGTGCTCGATCCTGCGGTGGCCCAGGCCAACCAAGACCTGCAAGAGATTCACGATGCACTCGATGAACTCGAGATTGCCTTTGAGCAGCTGCGGGGCCAGCAGCATGCCTTGATGGCCGACCTGGTGCAGCTTGATGGGCAGCCCGCAGCCCGCTGACCTCTCTCAGGCGCTCGATGGGCTCCTCACGGGCCTCGACAGCCTCATGGCCCGGCGGGACCGGCCTTCCGCGTTGCGCGCCGATGTCAAGGCCGCGGCGGGTGCTCTGCAGTTTTTACCGACGATGACGGCCTTATCGGCCGGCGCGTTGCAGTCCTCCGCCCCAGCCGGCGTCGCTGAGGCGAGCCTGCAGGTCTTGCGTCAGCATCTCAGCAGCCGCTTGCTTGTCTGGGACCCGCCTGGCCAGGCGCCAGTGTCTTTATCCCCCCGATGGGCTGCGCTGCTTCGCAGACTCCCTCCGGAGGCCCGACTGTATCCTGATGCGGATCCTCGCTTTCTTCGGCTTGAAGGTCCTGGATTGCCCGATCTTGCGGTCTTGCGGGATTGGGCGGGTCCGGTCGGGCAGACCCTGCATCGCGGGCCGCAGACGGCAGGCTCTGCCCCTCTGCGTCTGCCCGTGCTTCCCGAGTGTGGTGCGGCGGTTACGGTCGAGGCCCGCGGGCACGCTGCGGCATGCTGGTCCCCGGAGGGGCCGCTTGCGGTTTTCTTTTGGCTCGATGAGGCCCTGGATGCTGTGCCTGATGTGGCAGGTCTTGCCCTGGTGGGCGGGGGGCGTTCTCTGATGGTGCTTTCGCCGCATCCCGAGGGCGCATAGTCGCGGGCTGAGAAATATTGCAAAACATGGTTGCAAAATAGTAAATAAAAGTTGACACTTGTAGCTGTCAAGGAGCCCCAGGCAGCCGAATGTCAAACCCCAATCTCTCCACACTGGTGTACCACAGCCAGGCGGTTGAACCCTTCAGCGAGGTTGAACTCTTGTACCTGCTGGCTGCGGCCCGGTCGCGTAACCGTTCTGAGGGCCTGACGGGTCTCTTGGTCTACGACGAAGGGCAGTTCTTTCAGTGGATTGAGGGGCCCCCCTTATCGCTGCAACGCGTCTGGCATTCGATTCAGAAAGACCCGCGGCATCAGAGTCTGCGTGTGATCACCGACGCGGAAATTCCGATTCGCCTCTTTAGTCAATGGCACATGCAGTTTGCCCATCGCGGCGGCTCGGCAGCCCTCCACATCGATGGTCTGGTCGAGGCCTCTCCCGATGTCTTGGAGGCCCTCCATCAGAACCCCGATCGGGCGCCTGAGATTCTTGCCGAATTCAGTAGCCTAGGCGCGGGCCCCTTCGCCCGTAGTGCCGTCTAGCCGGCAGCAACCTGGCGGCCCGCGTTGGCAGGGCGGTGGCGCGCAGGAACCGACGACGCCAGAGGCCCTAGAGCGGCTTAATCAGCACCTGTGACCGACGCAGCGGGTTGTAGGCCGCCTGCCGGTCGGGGGGCAGTGTCTCGAGTTCCGTGGGCTTGAACCCGCGTTTCAGAAACCAGTGGGTGGTGCGGGTGGTGAGCACGAAGAGTTGCCGCAGTCCGGCCTGCCGGGCCTGGTGCTCAATGCTTTTGAGTAACCGCTCGCCATCGCCTTTTTCCCGGGTATCACTGCGCACCATCAGGCAGGCCAATTCGCCCATGGGCGCATCGCCAAAGGTGTAGAGCGCCGCGCAGCCAAAGATCACGCCATCGTGTTCAATGACCGTAAATCGGTCGATATCCCGCTCAATCTGAGCGCGGCCCCGGGGCACCATCATCTTGTTTGCAAATGACTGCTGCTCTGGAGTTGCCATAGCACTCGGATC
>CAZKWK010000031.1:0-6780 GCA_964556335.1 uncultured Bordetella sp.
TGCAATTTTTACGGCCGGAAGATTTTCGGTCTCACGAGGCCAAGGTCTGTATTGCGCGGGGTGAGACGCTGGCCGATCCGCGGCGCCAGCGGGCTTTTACAGCGCAGCAGTACCTGAGGTCTCAGGCGGAGATGCAGGCGCTCTTTGCAGACATTCCCTCGGCGATTGAAAACACCGAGCGGATTGCCCAACGTTGCAGTCTTACCCTGCAGCTCGGTACCCCCCAGCTCCCCGACTTTCCCACGCCGCAGGGTATCTCGTTAGATGCCTATCTGCGACAGGCGAGCACCGAGGGACTCGAGAAGCGGCTCGCCGAGCGGTTTCCCGATGCGACGGTGCGGGCCCAGAAGGCGCCCGACTACCAGGCACGGCTGGCGCTTGAATGCGACACGATTATTCAGATGGGGTTTCCTGGCTACTTCCTGATCGTGGCCGATTTCATCAACTGGGCCAAGGCCAATGGCGTGCCGGTGGGCCCTGGCCGCGGGTCTGGCGCTGGCTCGCTCGTGGCCTACAGCCTGGGAATTACCGATCTTGATCCGCTGCCCTATGCCCTCTTGTTCGAACGATTTCTGAACCCAGAGCGGGTCAGCATGCCCGACTTCGATATCGACTTTTGTCAAGAGAAACGCCAACGCGTCATTGACTATGTACGCAGTCGCTACGGCAGTCAGGCGGTCAGCCAGATCGTGACCTTTGGCACGATGGCCTCACGGGCGGTGATACGGGATGCCGGTCGGGTGCTCGATCTGCCCTACAACTTTTGTGACCAACTCTCTAAGCTCATCCCGGTGGTACAGAACAAGCCTCTGTCGTTGCAGGAGGCCCGAGAAAAAGAGCCGATCCTCGCCCAACGCGAGGAGAAGGAGGACGAGGTACGGGAGTTGCTCGCCGTTGCCGGGCCGCTCGAAGATCTCGTACGAAATGTCGGTATGCATGCCGGGGGGGTATTAATTGCGCCGGGCCGACTCACCAACTTCTGCCCCCTCTATCAGGCGCCCGGATCTGCCGGAGATGAGGGCGTGGTGAGCATGTACGACAAGGACGATGTCGAGGCCGCCGGGCTCGTGAAGTTTGACTTTCTGGGCTTGAAGAACCTCACCATTATTCAGGCCGCGGTGGACACGATTAATCGTCGACAGCCAGAAGCACCGCCGCTGCGGCTGGAGTCGCTCAATGGGTTTGATGATCCGGCGGCCTACCAGGTTCTCAAAGAGGCCAACACCACGGGCATCTTTCAGGTGGAATCGCAGGGGATGCGCCGGTATCTGCTCAAGCTCGCGCCAGACCAGTTCGAAGACATCATTGCCATGCTGGCGCTCTATCGGCCCGGCCCGCTGAATTCCGGCATGGTCGATGACTTCATTCTCCGCAAGCGCGGTCAGCAGAAGATTGATTACTTCCACCCCGACCTGAAAGAGTGCTTGGCGCCAACCTACGGCGTGATCGTGTATCAGGAGCAGGTGATGCAGATTGCCCAGATCATTGCGGGCTATTCGCTGGGCGGGGCAGACCTCTTACGTCGCGCGATGGGGAAGAAAAAGCCCGAAGAGATGGCCCAGCAGCGCAGCATCTTTCTGGAAGGTGCACAGAAAAAGGGCCACAGCGAGGCCTTGGCGACCCAACTCTTCGACCTGATGGAGAAGTTTGCCGAGTATGGCTTTAACAAGAGCCACACAGCCGCCTATGCGGTGATTACCTACCAGACCGCCTGGCTTAAGGCGCATTACCCGGCAGAGTTCATGGCCGCCACGCTGTCGGGCGACATGGACGATACCGACAAGGTGGCGTTTTTGGTCGCCGATGCGAAGGCCAATGGCCTCACTATTCTGCCGCCCGATATCAATGCCTCGCAGTATCGATTCGCGCCGGAGGGCGCGAGCAAGGCGGTTCGGTATGGGCTTGGGGCGGTCCGCGGGGTCGGTGAGGCCGCCGTGTTGAATCTTCTGAAGGCGCGCGCAGAGTCCCCGTTCCTCGATCTCTTCGACTTCTGCCGACGTATCGATCGTCGGCTGGTGAACAAGCGGGCGATTGAGGCCCTCATTAAGGCAGGTGCCTTTGATGCCTTGCACCCCTTGGGCGCGCGGGGGCGGGCGCAGTGGCTGGCGGGGGTTGCCATGGCGGTGCAGGCCGCAGACGACGCCCAGAACAGCGCCCAGCAAGGCGGACTCTTCGATGCCCAAGACCATCGGCAGGAGATGTCTTTAAGCGATACGCGTCTCGATGGAATTTCACCATTGAGTCCCCGGCAGATGCTCTTAGAAGAAAAGTCTGCCTTGGGGTTTTGTTTCTCTGGAAGTCTCTTTGACGATGTCCGAAACGAGATGCGTCGATGGGCGGGCACCCCTTTATCCCGACTGCAACCCACCCGTGAACCGATCTCGGTGGCAGGCGTCGTGCTCGAGAGTCGCGCGCAGATGACCCGCAGGGGCATGATGCGGGTGGTGGTCATTGATGATGGGTCGGGGCGTCTGGAGGTCACTGTCTTTAACGAACTCTATGACCAGCGCCGGCATGTGCTGCGGGTCGATGAGCCACTTCTGATTCAGGCCCGTATCGAAAACGACGAGTATTCTGGCGGCCTCCGTGGTGCCGCGGTTGAGGTGCTCACCCTTGCGGAGGCGCGGATGCGCTATGCCAAAGGCATACGGCTCACCTTGCCGCTGGAGGCGAAGGCCGCGGCCCAGGGCCTGATTCAGGTCTTGAAGTCGGGGGCGCTGCCGGGAGTCGGGAGCGCGAGCCAGGCGTCTAGCCCCGCACAGTCCGTGCAGTCGGAGCCTACCGGCTGCCCTGTCTTTGTCGCCCTGGTGGGTGCGCGCGAGGTCTGCGAACTGCAGCTTGGCGAGCAGTGGCGCATCGTGCCCACAGAGGACATGCTCACTCAGGTGCGGCAGGCGGTAGGTCAGGCCGAGTTGGCCCTGGTCTACCCCGGGGACGCCTCCGATCGATGAGTCAGGAGACGACCCCGCAGGCCGATCTGCGTCTGTACCTGCGGCTGCTCTCGTATGCCAGGCCGTACTGGCGCACGGTGGTGGTCTCTGTGGTTTCTGTGGTGATTGCTGCGGCCATGGAGCCGCTCATGCCGGCCCTGATGAAGCCCCTCGTCGATGAGAGCCTCATTGCCAAGGACCCGACGAGCCTCTGGATGGTGCCGATTTTTCTGGTACTCGTGGTGGTGCTGCGTGGGATTGCCGATTATGTGGTGACGGTCTCGAGCCAGTCTCTGGCCCAGCGAACCGTTGAAGACCTGCGTGCCGCGGTCTTTGCCAAGCAGCTTGATCTGCCCTTGTCCCGACATGATCAGGAGCAGGGGGGCCGAATGCTCACGCGCATTACCTACGACACCCAGATGGTGGCCGATGCGGTATCGAATGCCTGGCTGGTCTTTGTGCGAGACACCCTGGTGATTCTGGGGCTGGTGGGGTTTTTGTTTTATACCGCCTGGGAACTTGCCTTGTTTGTCTTTATATCGCTGCCGATCCTCACCGTGGCCATCCAGCGGATCGGTCGGCGTCTACGGCGCTCGAACACACGCGTACAGGAGAGTGTGGGGCGGCTCAGTGGCCTGATTCAAGAGGCCTTGATGGGCTTAAGGGAGATCAAGATCTTTGGCGCCCAGGGCTCGCAGCGCAATCGCTTTGCCGGGTTGAACCTGGGGCTGCGTAAGGAGCAGATGAAGGTGGTGCGCACCTCCGCACTTGCCGGGCCCCTTGTCTCGCTGCTCACAGCGCTGACCGTGGCGGTGGTGATCTACCTGGCCTCGTTTATGACGGCGCAGGGGAGCCTCACCCCCGGGGAGTTCGTGGCCTTTATTACGGCCTTGGCGATGGTCTTCGGGCCAATGCGTCGCCTTGCCCAGGTTAATGCGGTACTGCAAAAGGGACTTGCAGCCGCCGACGCGATCTTTGGGCTCCTGGATGAGCCGGTGGAGTCGCGCAGCGCCTCTCTCAACAACGCAGATGCGCAGGCCCGGGTGCGTGATCGGCTGGTGGGCGAGGTAGAGTTTCGTGGGGTGAGTTTTCGTTATCCCCACCAACAGACGCAGGCCCTGCAGCACCTCAGCTTTCATATTGCGCCCCGTGAGGTGATCGCCCTGGTGGGCCCCTCTGGAAGCGGCAAGAGCACGGTGCTTTATCTTTTGGCCGGATTCGCGAAGCCCCAGGCAGGCGAGATTCTCGTCGATGGTCGACCGATCAGCGAGATCGATGTCTATCGTCTGCGTCAGAATATCGCGCTGGTGGGGCAGCGCGTGATGCTCTTTGATGACACGATCCGTCAGAACATACTGCTGGGGCGTCCGGAGGCCTCTGAGGAAGACGTGATTGCCGCTGCACGTGCGGCCCATGCCTGGCCGTTTATCGAAGCCTTGCCTCAGGGGCTGGATACGCCTCTGGGCAGCCTCGGCGATCGCCTCTCTGGCGGCCAGCGCCAGCGCATTGCGATTGCCCGGGCGTTTTTGAAAGATGCCCCAATTCTCCTACTCGATGAAGCCACCAGTGCGCTCGACAAAGAGAGCGAGCAGGCGGTCTTACAGGGGCTCAATGAACTGATGGCCGGCAGAACCGTACTGATGGTGAGCCATGCTCCAGAGCGGCTGACCGGGGTGCATCGCCTCGTTTCTCTCAGCTAGGGCGTCTGTCGTCGCATGAGGCGGTGCGGAATTTCGCACTCGAAGAATTCATCGCCCTCTGCCACAAACCCTTCTTTTTCGTAGAAACCCAAGGCCTGGGTCTGGGCATGTAGGTAGAGTCCCGTGACCCCACGGCGCCGTGCCTCTTCCACAAGGCTTCTGAGAATGATTCTGCCCAAGCCGTTTTTGCGCGCGCCTGCGAGCACTGCCATACGGCCGATACGCCCGTCGGGCAGAAGACGTCCGGTGGCGATGGCGGTCTCGCCCACGCGAATCAAGGCATGCCGACAGATGCGATCTTGTTCGTCCCATTCTTCTTCTTGCGGAACGCCTTGCTCCTCTACAAACACGGCCTGCCGTACGGCACTGGCCCATGCCTTGAGCTGGGTCCAGTCTCCGACGGTGACCAGTGGGGGCTCTGAGGCAGCAGCGAGGCTGGGTTGGGCCTCGTCGAATCCGGCCGCTGCGACACCCTGCCAGACGAGGTCTGGCCGCGCAGACCAGCACGACTCGGGCCACCAGGGGTCGGTGCGCCAGCGCGGAATGAGGTGGACATGTAGATGGGGTACCTGGTTACCGAGACTGGCCACATTGACTTTGTGTGGTCGCATGAGGGTACGTAGGTGTAACTCCCCCTCGAAGATGGCCTGCATCAGCAGCCGTTGGTCTGCCTCGGTGAGGTCGGAAATCTCCTGCACATGATGGTTCCAGACCACACGGGCGACACCCGGGAGTTCTTGGTCGTCCGCCGCGATGATACGAAAGGCCTCGTGATTCTGGAGCAGGCGGCCACCAACCTGTTCGCACAAGGGACAGCCAGCAACCGGTGGTCGAGGGGGCTGTTCCGCACTGGCATGGCCTGATGCATGCCGTGATAAGGGATGAACGGGAGGCGTCATCCCGACATTCTCTTATGTTTCTGAGTCTTGTGTGCAGTGCTCTTCTGGGAAGGCCATTTAGCGCCCCGAGCAGTGCCCACCGCTTGCCGCGACACCGCTTCCGAGGAGAATGGCCGGCGGCTCAGCGCGCGGTTTATCAAAGTGACTCTGGTCAAGGGCAACCAGAGCCAGAAGAATGGCCCAGAAGAGGCCAATAGAGGTGAGGCGTGTCATGGGAATTCCTTGCCGAGCTTACTGTAGACCAAGGCGACTGCGCAGCCGCACACCGAAGACTGAGCCGGCAAAGGCCATGGCAAACCAGACCCAGCCATGCAGACTGGCAGAGGCCACGCCGCCGAGAAAGCCGCCAATGTTGCAGCCGAATGCAAGGCGGGCGCTGTACCCCAGAATGAGTCCGGAGGTAAGCCCGACGATCCACTGCTTGGCAGACAGGTGGTGGGTGGCCCCATCGGGGTTTGTCCATCGCGAGGCCGCCATGGTGCCAAAGAGCAGGCCGATATTGGTGAGCGAGGTAATGTCCCAGAGCACGGGCTCCGCGAGCCTGGCCGCATGGGGCGCCACGCCCCAGAAGGCGTCCTGTGTCAGATCCATGCCAAGCCCCGCGGCGATCTTCGCGCCCCAGAGCCCTAGGCCGTAGACAATACCCCAGGGCTGGCCTGCGACGGCGAGATGCACCGCGTAGAGGATGCCAATGACGAGGGCCGCCTTGATCCATTGCCGATTCCAAAAAGACGCGGGTTGCTGCGGGGTGGCGCGGAGTCGTACAAATAGGCCCGCAACCAGAAAGCACAGCATCAGACTGAGCCCAGTGGCCCCAAGTGGGCCAAGCGCTGGCAGGAGGCTTAGGGAAAATCCCTGTCCTGGCTCTGATGCCCAGGCATCGAGCGGTCCTCCAAGGGCGACCCAGGCCGGCTGGTGGGAGGCGCCAATAAAGCTCCCCAGGATAAAGGTGGGCATCACTGCCCAGGAATAAATACTCCCCGCGCCCGCTCTGTTTAAGGAACCGGAACCGCAGCCATCCGCCAGCTGCATTGCCAGGCCAAAGACAAAGGCCCCGATGAGCAGGCTCCAGCTAATAGGGGCAACTGCACCAACCAGCTCTTCCGGAAAGGCGGCCAGCAGTGGGACGGCGAGTAGGGCCGCTATCGCCATGAGCACCATCTGGGCCACCATCCCCGATGGATCGCGGCTCAGGATCATGCGGCGCCATCCGCTGGTGAATCCGAACCCGTAGCCCTGCAGCGCCAGGCG
>CAZKWK010000031.1:6790-15287 GCA_964556335.1 uncultured Bordetella sp.
GACACTCTTTGCTTCAGATCAAAAAGAACGAGCACGATTAATACCGACCGAGATACGCGCTGTGACGCCATGTTGTTCCTAGATAAATGCAATCAGCCCGCGAGTGTAAAGCACTAGTTTTGGATGCCTTTGCCCTGGGCTTGGCGCAACAGGGCCACCGCCCGGGTCGGCTCGTTGTCCATGGGAAGCGCAGCCTTGCTCCAGCCCACAACGGATTCGGCGTAAAGACGCGTCTGCGCATGGCCCAGGACCTCTGAAAGGACAAACCATTGTGTCGCCGCCCAATGACCCGTGTTGCAGAAGGCCACTGTTGGGCGTTTGCCGTCAATGCCTAGGCTCTGGGCGAGTCGCTGCAGGTCTGCGCGGGGCAGCAGCCGGCCGGTGTTTGCCACAAACCATTCTTCACTGTCGATGTGTTGGGCCCCCGGTAGAGTGCCCCACCGTGCTGCGGAGGGATGGCGGATTTCTCCCATGAAAAACTCTTCGGGGCGGGCGTCGATGAGATGGGGTTTTTCGGATTGCTGAAGCGCCTCTTGCAGCAACGGCGTCGTGAGCAGCATTGTGGGCCTTAAGGACAGACGAAGAGGCCGGGGAGAGAGTTTTGCGGGCCCCGTTTGGGTTGCGTATCCAGCCGCGAGCCATGCCCCGAATCCCCCATTGAGAATCGCGAGGTGCTGAAACCCTGCGAGTTTCAGGTTCCAATAGACACGGGCAACGCCGCCAAACTCAGTCGGGTCGGAACCGCTGCCAGTGAGCACCAGGGGCATGTCGGGACGAATCCCAAGTTGGCTGGCGATTTCGCTGAGACGTTCTGCGGTCGGAGCCTGCCCGGGATTGTCTTTGCCTGCACGAAAAAGTGAATAGGGGGCGGGGAGGGCTCCAGGAATGTGGCCTGCCTCAAAGTTTGGGGTCTTCTGATCGGACTGCAGCAGTTCACGGGTATCAAGCACCGTGACAGCTTTACGATCCACCAAGGGTTTGAGTTCGGCCACACTCAGCAGCGCTGATGGCAGGATCGACTGTCCGCGGGCCGTGGCCTCGGATTTGTTGGCTAGAGCGGGGGACGGTGCAAAGGTGAGTGTAAAAATAAGGCTCAGCGCAGCGATGCTTACGAGAGCCAGAGACGCCCAGGACACCCGGCGTGTTTGGGGGGGCTGAGGTAGAGGCAGGGAAGAATCGAAAGCCATAAACAACTCCATTCATCAGGGGCGGTGCAATGTGAAAGCCAGCCGGCAGTCTAGGGATATGTCTGCGCCTCTGCGGCCTCTTTTGGGCATATGCTTCACACCAGAAGTGATATGACCTTGTCAGAAGTGTTCTTGGAGGCGAGCAGCAGCGATGGAAACGATTTTCTTAGGCGGTGGTTGTTTCTGGTGCCTGGAGGCGGTTTATCAGCGGATGGTTGGCGTAGCGCGCGTGACCTCAGGCTATATGGGCGGACACCTTGCCTCGCCAGACTATGAGTCTGTCTGTGGAAAAAAGACGGGTCACGCGGAGGTGGTCTGTCTCACTTTTGATCCGGCAGAGGTGAGTGTCCAGAATATTCTTGCGGTCTTCTTCACGATTCATGACCCTACGACCCCGAACCGGCAGGGCAACGATGTAGGCCCGCAGTATCGGTCGGTGGTCTTTGCGACCACAGCGGCGCAGGAGTTAGAGGTTCGTCAGATGATTACCCGCCTTGCGGCTGAGGAGCGATGGAGGGATCCCATCGTGACAGAGGTCTACCAGGTCTCTGAGGCGCAGTGGTCGGGCGCGACTGCCGAAGTGGCCTCTACGTTCTGGCCTGCCGAGGCTTACCATCAGAATTATTTTGCGCGAAACCCGACCCAGGGTTATTGCGTGTTCGTGGTCAATCCGAAGGTATCTAAGGCTGAGGCCACCTACCCCGCCCTCATTCGGTAGCGGGATACCCTACGCATCTTTAGTCTTTGAGTGCGTGGTATTCGAGGTCTGCTAGCGCGATGACCTCTAGAGCCCGCTCGTGGGTGGATTCCATCAACACGGGTGGCGCTACCCCTGCCTCGGCTGCTTCTCGCCACCGCCCGGCGCAGACGCACCAGCGGTCTCCGGGCTTAAGACCGGGGAAGCGGTACTCTGGGCGAGGCGTTGAGAGGTCATTGCCCTTTTCCTGCGAGAAGGCTAAGAAGGCCTCGGTCATCTGGGCGCAGACCGTGTGGCTGCCGTAATCCTCACTACTAGAATTACAGCAGCCGTCTCTGAAAAAACCTGTCAGGGGATCGAAGCTACAGGGCTGTAGCTCCGTTCCCAAGACATTTTTTGCTTTGACTGTGGCCATGCCCCGAAGTTTAAGCCAAGTCTTTCACAAGACTTGCCCGCACATCGGCCGCCAAGGGATCAATCTTTACCGTGTAAGCGGGATGATCCACCCCGATCGAGAGGCTCACACCGTACTTCAGGGCGGCGGCCATGTCTTCGTCGAGCTCAAAGCGCATGAAGTGCACCGAAGAGGTCTTCTCTTCGTTCTCCCGAATCAGGTCTTCATCGGCAATTGCCCAGACCTTTTCACGGCCTTCCACCTGCACCCAGACTCTTGATTCCACACCCTTGAGTTTGCGCAGTTCTACCTTGCGAATTTCGGGATTTGGGTACTCGATCATCATGGTGGCCTTGAAATTGCGACCATCAGGAATCAGGGGGTTATAGGCGTCGAGCTCATCTTGGATGCCTTCTTCTTCGAAGGTCTTTTCAATACGCAGCATCTCCTGGATCTGGTACCGAATGGTCTTCTCGTCTTCGAAAAAGAGGGTGATGTGGTCCCCCAGGGCGATCCGACGAAGCTTCTTGTGCGCCATCACTTCGGCACGAAACTGATTACGAATGCGAGAGTAATGCTCTAGGGTCCAGAGCGACTCGCGGCTGATGCGGCCCATATTGACTTCTCCATTCATCGCGGTTTCTTTCTATGTGTGGTGGGTTGAGGAGGGAGGGGTTACAACTTATAAACCATAGGCCTGGGCAAGAAGACTTAAGGGGTGCGCGACTTTCCCATCTGCCTTTCCTGCCATGCCTTGTTCGATATGGTGGCCTGCGAGCTGACAATCCGAGGCGACATAGTCGGGTTCTCCACCTTGACCGTTGTTCGCCTTGGGGTGCTCCGCCATTTGCCGGAACACGGGACGCCCAATCTTCATGGCCATCTCATGAAATTCTTTTTTCACGCCCCAGGTGCCCGCATGGCCAGAACACCGCTCCACGGTATTGACTGCGGTATTGGGAATCATCTCCAGGGTCTCGCGGGTCTTCTGGCCTACGTTCTGCACTCGTAGGTGGCAGGCGATGTGATAAGAAACATTTCCCAGCCCCTCCTTGAAATCGGTCTTGAGCAGCCCGTCTTTGTGGCGAAGCTGAAAGTACTCGAAGGGGTCGAACATCGCGGCCTTCACGGCCTGGGCATCGGCGTCGTTGGGAAACATGAGCGGAATTTCCTGCTTGAACATCAGGGTGCAGGAAGGGATGGGCGTCACTATGGCATAGCCTTCGCGCGCCAGCGCAGCCAACCGGGGAAGGTTTTGCCGCGCGAGATCCGCGACCGAGTCGAGGTCGCCCAGCTCGAGCTTCGGCATGCCGCAGCAGGCCTGTTTCTCGACCACCACATAGGGGATCTCGTTATGCTCGAGTACCTTAATGAGGTCGTGGCCAATGCCCGGTTCGTTCCAGTTCACATAGCAGGTGGAATAGATGGCGACCTTCCCTTTGGAGCGATCCCCATTTTTCACAGGTAGTGCGGCCGATTTCTTGGCGTTCTTCTCAAAGACTTTGCTGGTGAACTCGGGCACCCAGGCGTCTTTGTGAACGCCCAGCATCTTCTCTCCGATCGACCGTGCCGCTTTATTTTTTGAGAGTGCATTCACCGTCTGGACGACGATGGGAATCGAGGCGAGCTTGCCATTGGCAGCCGTGTTCGATAGGGTGACGTCGCGAAACTTGGTGGGGGTGCCTTGCTTGAACTGGATGGCCTTCGCACGCAGCATGGTGTGTGGAAAATCGAGGTTCCAGGGATGTGGTGGCACATAAGGACACTTGGTGAGGTAGCAGACATCGCAGAGATAGCACTGATCCACGACCTTCCAGTAGTCTTTCCTGTCTACCCCATCGACCTCGCCTGTGCTGCCTTCGTCGACGAGGTCAAAGAGCGTAGGAAATGACCCACATAGGCTCACGCAACGCCGGCATCCGTGGCAGATATCAAAGATCCGCTCCATCTCATCGAAGCAGGCCTTCTCGTCGTAAAACGCTGGGTTTTGCCAGTCTAGTGGGTGCCGGGTGGGCGCCTCTAAGGATCCTTCGCGAGCAGACATGGTTACCTCTTCATAGTTATCTGCCGCACGGTTCTTTTTTCATGCCTCTCCAGATCTTATTTGGGAGAGCGGTGAGAACGTGACGGCTATCGTTGAGAACGTGGGGGCACTGCATAACGTACTGCGTGAAACCACTTGCACCACAAGGCCCTGGTACTTGCGCACCAAGGCCCTGCAGTTCAAGGCCTAATTAGGCATTGAGGGTGTCGAGCGCCTTTTGGAACTTGTTGGCGTGGGAGCGCTCGGCTTTTGCCAGCGTCTCAAACCAATCAGCGATCTCGTCAAAGCCTTCATTACGGGCGTCCTTGGCCATACCGGGATACATATCGGTGTACTCATGCGTTTCACCGGCTACGGCAGACTTCAGGTTGGCCGAAGAATCACCGATGGGAAGATCGGTGGCGGGGTCGCCGACCTGGGCCAGGTAGTCAAGGTGGCCGTGTGCGTGACCGGTCTCACCTTCTGCGGTGGAGCGGAACAGCGCTGCGACTTCGGGGTACCCTTCAACGTCGGCCTTGTTTGCGAAGTAGAGGTAACGACGATTGGCCTGGCTTTCGCCAGCAAAGGCATCTTTCAGGTGCTGATGCGTCTTGCTTCCTTTAAGCTGGGGCATGACTCTCTCCTATGGGGTTTAAAAAACAGGGAAGTGGATATGTCCAGAACAACATGACTACCTGAACATGGACCGAAGTCTGAGGGTTTTGTTTAGCGTAGTCCAATTGAGAGTTTCAAAGTCATTGATAAGAATAATCAATGACGGGCTCGTGTGAGAACTTGCTGACGCCTCGATAAAGCAGAAATTAATTGATTTTAGATACTTTTAGTACCAAAAAGAGGGGTTTATGGAAGATATAGCAGCATTGCGAAAAGAGTACACCCAGGCCTCACTGGATGAATCAGAGGTGGATAGAAACCCCTTTACCCAGTTTTCGCAGTGGTTCGAGCAGGCTATTAAATCGTCTGGTGACGAGGCCAACGCCATGGTTTTGTCTACCCTACAACCGAACGGGCGCCCCGCCAGTCGGGTGGTGTTGCTTAAGGGGTTGACCGATCGCGGCTTTGTTTTTTTTACCAACTACACCTCTGCCAAGGGCCAGGCCCTGTCGGCCAATCCCTGGGCGAGTCTTCTCTTTTTTTGGTCTAGTCTCGAGCGTCAGGTGCGCATCGAAGGCGCGGTCGAAAAGATCTCCGCAGCAGAGTCTGATGCCTACTATCAGAGTCGCCCCTTGCGCAGTCGGATTGGGGCCTGGGCCTCGCCCCAGAGCCAGGTGATTGCCTCCCGTCAGTGGCTTGCCGATGCCTTTACGGCCCACGAATCCACGCTGGGCGGCGATCCTGTGCGGCCTAGCCACTGGGGAGGGTACTGCCTGGTGCCCGATCGTCTAGAGTTCTGGCAAGGCCGGCCGTCGCGGCTGCATGACCGGGTGGTCTATCGCCTTTCTTCACAGGGGGTACCTGCCTGGGAAATTCAACGCCTTGCGCCCTAACCGACCTCTGGTTGGTTCGGGTGCCACCCCAAGGCCACGGCTGCGGGCGTTTTAGGCCGCCGTAGCCGGCCTGGTTTCGCGGTCTCCAGGTAATTTGCTTACCATGGGGCCCATGAAACCTTCTTCCTCCTCCCCCTCTTTATCTGTGGGTCTCATTGGCCTGGGCGCGATGGGTCTGGGTATGGCCCAGTCTCTGCGCCGGGCAGGGTTCTTGCCCTCTGTTTTTGATATTCAGCCCGAACGGGCACAGGCTTTTGCCGCCGAGGGCGGTGTGGCCTGTGAGAGCCTCTCTGCACTTGCTGCAGCTTCAGAAGTCATTGTCTCTGTGGTGGTCAACGCGCAGCAGACCGAGGACGTGCTTTTTGGCGAAGGGGGATGTCTGACCTCTATGCGGCCGGGCACCGTCTTTGTGATGTGTTCGACGGTCGACCCGAACTGGTCGATGGCGCTCGAGGCTCGGCTGGCGACGCATCAGATCCTCTATCTTGATGCACCGATTTCAGGCGGGGCAGCGCGTGCGGCACAGGGTCAGATCACCATGATGACAGCCGGCGCCCCAGCGGCTTACGCCAAGGCGCAGTCGGTGCTTGATGCGATGGCCGCTAAGGTCTATCGGCTCGGGGATAAGGCAGGGCTGGGAAGTAAGGTAAAGATCATCAACCAGTTGCTCGCTGGGGTCCACATCGCGGCAGCTGCAGAAGCCATGGCCCTGGGGCTGCGCGAGGGGGTACCGGCCGAAGACCTCTATGAGGTGATTACCCACAGTGCGGGCAATAGCTGGATGTTTGAAAATCGCATGGCCCATGTCTTGGCCAATGATTACACGCCTTTATCGGCCGTCGATATCTTCGTGAAAGATTTGGGGCTCGTGCTTGATCTCGCACGGTCGAGTAAATTTCCTCTGCCGCTCAGTGCCACAGCCCACCAGATGTTTATGCAGGCCTCCACCGCGGGATTCGCCAAAGAAGACGACAGCGCGGTGATCAAGATCTTTCCCGGCATAGAACTCCCGCACGGTAAGGACACCCGCTAGATGCATGTACTTATTACTGGGGGAAGCGGATTTCTGGGGCTGCGGCTTGCCCGTGCGCTTCTTCATCAGGGGTCGCTTGCTCTCGCGGGCTCGCCGACGCGAGCGATTACGCAGCTCACCCTTACCGATCGTGTGGCGCCGCCGCCCGATCTCCTCGCCGATCCCCGCGTGGTGGCGTATGCGGGGGATCTGCTTGCGCTTCTCCAGGATACCGCGCTACCGACATCAGACGTTGACCTCATCGTGCACCTGGCCGCTGCGGTGAGTGCCGAGTGCGAAGCAGACTTCGACCTTGGTATGCGGTCAAACCTCGATACGATGCGCGGCCTTCTGGAGTACGCCCGCCGTCAGCACCGCCCGCCGTTGGTGGTCTTTGCGAGTTCGGTCGCCGTGTTTGGTGATCCGCTTGGCCGCCCATTCCAGCAGACGGTGACGGACGAGACCCTGCCCACCCCGCAGAACAGTTATGGGATTCAGAAATTTATTGGCGAGCAGTTGATGGCGGACTACGGACGCAAGGGTTTTATTCGTGCCCGCAGTCTGCGCCTCATGACAGTAAGTGTGCGCCCAGGGCGCCCGAATGGGGCCGCTTCCGGCTTCTTGTCGGGAATGATTCGTGAGCCCCTCGCCGGCCTGCCCTGCCGGGTGCCGGTACCGCCTGACACGGCAGTGGCGCTGGCTTCGCCAGGAAATACGATTCGCGGGATGTTGCGGGCCATGACCGCTACCGACGCAGAATGGGGTGCGCGCACGGCAGTGAACCTACCCTCCGTCTGCGTAACCGTGCAGGAGATGGCCGAGACCCTGGGCCGTGTGGCAGGTCCAGAGGCCCTGCGGCATCTCGACTGGTCGGTCGACCCTGTGGTGACGCGTGTTGTGGGGGGGTGGCCCAGTCGCTTTCAGACCGACCGCGCGCATGGTCTCGGGCTCTTACCAGACCCGGACTTTGCCTCGATTGTGCGGGACTATATTGCCGAGAATCCTGATGCCGTCACGCTGGCGGTACGTCCATGAGCGCTCCTTTGATCGGCTGTATTGCCGACGACTTCACCGGCGCGACTGACCTCGCGAACCAGTTTGTGCGCGCAGGCCTGCGCGTGGTGCAGACCATTGGCGTGCCGCAAGGCGGACTAGCGTCTGCCGTCGATGTGGTGGTGGTTGCCTTGAAGTCACGTACGGTTCCTGCCGAGGCGGCCGTCGAAGCGTCTCTTGCGGCACACCGTTGGCTTGCTGCATTGGGCTGCCAGCAGTTTTATTTCAAGGTCTGTTCTACCTTTGACAGCACGGCGCAGGGCAATATCGGTCCGGTCACGGAGGCCTTGATGCAGGCCACAGGCGAAGACTTCGTGGTCTGTACGCCTGCCTTTCCTGAGAACCATCGCACCGTCTATCAGGGCTATTTGTTTGTGGGATGTCAGCCGCTGCATGAAACCGGTATGCGAGACCATCCGCTGACGCCTATGACCGATGCCAATCTGGTTCGGGTAATGCAGGCCCAGACCTGCTGTCGTGTCGGATTGATTGCGCATACCGATGTTGCCCAGGGGGCTGATCGGGTGCGTGAAAAGGTGGCGTTGTTGCAGGCGCAGGGCTACCAGATTGCGATTGCGGATGCCCTTTCGCGAGAAGACTTGTTGGTGCTTGGGCGGGCCGTG
>CAZKWK010000031.1:15297-17541 GCA_964556335.1 uncultured Bordetella sp.
GGGGCTCGCCGACGCGGCGCGCGCGGAAGTGGCGGCCGGGCGCAGGCTCGTCACCGCGGGCTCCGGCCTCGCCATTGGGCTGCCCCAGAACTTTGTTTTCACGCCGTCCTCGGTGGAAGATCATTTTCCGAGGCCGCGGGGTGCCAGCGCGATTGTCTGTGGCAGCTGTTCTGAGGCCACACGGCGGCAGGTGCAGGCCTTCATCGATGCCGGGGGAAGCGCCTTTCGGCTCGATCCTCTGTCGGTGGGGGATGCGGCCCTCTTGGCCCAGACGGCAATCGACTGGGCGAGCTCGCGTCTTGGTCATCAGCCGATCCTCGTCTATTCATCCGCTACACCCGAAGAGGTGCGACGCGCGCAGGCGCTGTGGGGCCAAGAGCGGGCGGGTACGTCGGTAGAACAGGCGCTTGGCACGGTGGCCCGGGCACTTGTTGCGCAGGGGGTGGGACAGTTGATTGTCGCGGGGGGCGAGACCTCTGGTGCCTGCGTACAGGCCCTTCGAATTGATCAGCTGCAGATCGGGCCACAGATTGACCCCGGTGTGCCCTGGTGCTTCGCAGGGCCAAGCGCAGGGTCGGCCCATAGTCTGCATCTGGCCTTGAAGTCTGGAAACTTTGGTACGGACGATTTCTTTACCAAGGCTTTTCGGCAGCTTTCTGGCCTGGCCTAGTGCCTAGTGCCGAGCGCCTAGTGCTGAGCGCCTGCGGCTCAAGGGCCTAACACGTCTGCACAGCCCCCACCATCTTCTATGACGCCAGTATCTTCCAGTTCCAAGACACAAACCCGCTCCCTCGTGCTGGTCTTGGGTGATCAACTCGACCTCGAAGCCTCCGGCTTGGATGGCTTTGATCCCACCCAGGATCGTGTCCTCATGGCCGAGGTGCAAGAGGAATCCACCCACATCTGGTCGTCACAACAACGGATCGCCTTATTTCTGTCGGCGATGCGCCATTTTGCGCAGGCCCTGCGCGCTCGTGGTTGGCCTATCGACTATTTATCTATCGATAGCCAAGGCAACCCGGGAAGTCTTGGGGCAGTGCTCGAAGAGGCCATCGGCCGCTATCGTCCTGAGCGCGTCGTGATGACTGCACCGGGCGATTGGCGCGTCTTCACTTCTCTGCAGGCCGCTGCCCAGCGGGCGCAGTGTCCCCTTGAGATTCGAGAGGACCGACACTTTTTTTCCACGGTACAAGACTTCGCCGCCTTCGCCAGAGGCCGCAAGCAACTGCGGCTCGAGCATTGGTATCGACAGCTTCGTGAGAAGACCGGCATCTTGATGCGTGATGGGTGCCCCGAAGGGGGGGTGTGGAATTTCGATAGCGAAAATCGCGGGGCGTTTGGAAAGCAAGGGCCCGGCGTGATTCCGGGGCCCACCCGATTTACCCCCGATGCGATGACCCAAGAGGTGATTGCCTTGGTACGAAGACGCTTCGCCACGCACCCGGGAAGGTTAGAGGCCAGCGCTGAAGGCTTTGGCTGGCCGGTGACCCGTGAGGAGGCCCTGCAGGTACTGCAGCATTTTGTGCGCGATCGACTGCCGCACTTTGGCCTCTACCAAGATGCGATGTGGACCGATGAACCCTGGCTTTATCACGCGCATCTCTCCTCAAGCCTTAATCTGAAACTTCTCTCTGCGCGCGAGGTGGTGGATGCCGCCCTGGTGGCCTATCAGAAGGGGGCGGCACCATTGACTGCGGTTGAGGGATTCGTGCGGCAGATACTGGGCTGGCGGGAGTATGTGCGGGGGATCTACTGGACCCAGATGCCCGACTATCTGTCGCGCAATACCTTGGATGCCGAGGCCGACTTGCCGGAGTTTTTCTGGACAGGGCAGACCGAGATGCATTGCCTGTCCCGGGCAATTGGCCAGACCCTGCAGACTGGCTATGCCCACCATATCCAACGCCTCATGGTGACTGGCCTCTACTGCCTCTTGTTTGGTGTGCGGCCTCAGGCGGTACATGCCTGGTATCTCAGTGTCTATGTGGATGCCGTGGAATGGGTGGAGTTGCCCAACACACTCGGCATGAGCCAGTATGCCGATGGCGGCGTCATGGCCAGCAAGCCCTATGCAGCGAGTGGCAAATACATCGCCCGGATGAGCAACTACTGCGGGGGCTGCCGATTTGATCCGGCCGTATCGGTCGGTCCGAAGGCCTGCCCACTTACCACGCTCTATTGGGACTTCTTAGACCGGCATGAGGCGCGGCTTGCCAAGAACCCCCGGATGGTCATGCAGATTAA
>CAZKWK010000032.1:0-7868 GCA_964556335.1 uncultured Bordetella sp.
GTCATTCTGCCCGGATGACGAAATCGGTAGACGTACGGGACTTAAAATCCCGGGCCGCAAGGCGTGCGGGTTCGATTCCCGCTCCGGGCACCAGTCTTTAGAGATCACCCAATAACTGGAATGCCAAGATTGTGACAATCGTAGGCCCCAGCGCAGCGATAAAGAGTGCTCCCGGGCTAATTGTTTCACTATCGAAATAGCGCTTCAGAATCGAGGCCCCTGCAGGATTGGGTGCGTTGGCAATGAGAGTGAGGCCCCCACCGGTTACGGCACCCGCCACCACCGCATACTTAAATTCCGGCGAAAGACCTTCCACCAGTGACGCCAGATAGGTGAGCGCCGCATTATCCGTAATGGCGGTTAGAGCCGTTGCTCCGTAGTAGACGGTTGTGGGACTCATCTGCGTTAGCAGCGGCTGAAGCCACCAGGACTGCAGCCCGCCAAGAAAGACGAGCCCGGCCAAGAAGAATGCGACAAGAAGGCCCTCTCGCAGGATGAGTCGATCATGATGCTGGTTATAGGCCGTGGCCAGACCCATGAAAACCAAGAAGAGGCCCAAGAATACCGGTGGGTGGTGCGCAAAAAGCACCACGCCGGCAATCAGACCAATGTGGATAAGAGTAATGGGCACAGGCACTTCCGGAGCCTTCTCGACCTTCACTACACCGGACGCAATCTGATCACCGATGAGCTTGAGATAGCCCCTGAAGAGGTAGGTGACGACCGCCGCATTAATAAGTACGGCGACCAGAGCCTTCCAGCCAAAGTGGGTGAACATGAATGGCGTGTCCCATCCCCATTTTGCAGCCACCATAAGTACGGGCGGCGCAGCGAAGTGGGTAAACGTACCGCCAATCGAGATGTTGACAAAGAGCACCCCAATCGTGCCGTACTTAAAAGCGGTAGGGGCATCTTTACGAAAATAGGTCTGGGCAAGCAACAGCGCGGCCAGTGTCATGGCAGCGGGCTCGGTAATAAATGAGCCCAGTACAGGCACCAGAGCGAGCAAGATGAAGTAGTTAACGAGGGAATAGTTACCTGGGATGGCCTTGGACACGGCCTCGGTAATCTTTCGCGCGAAAACCATGATGGGGCGGCTTGCCGCGATCACCATGATGGCAAACACGAACAAGGGCTCGGTGTAATTGCGGGAGTCCGCATAGGCGGTGGCCTGGCCGAAGCCCTCGGATCCAATAATCCAGAGAAAAAGCACGATCGACCAGAATCCGAAGACCGCTTCGACCTCGGCCAAGAGATGAAAGAGCCCGTGGTGGGACGGAAAGCGATGGCTGAGTGTGGCGAAATACTTGGTCGAGAAGGTATGCAACACGGCAATCGCAAACAAGACTGCGGCCACAATTTCGGTCGTGTGGCTCAGGGCCACCGTGGTTGATGCGCTTGCCATATTTTTTTCTCCCTTCGTGCAGCGGATTTTGTGGTGCGTTTTTACCCGGGTACTTTTTGTCCGAGTTGTGCGGCCAGGCCGATGAGGTTTGCACAGCGACTGCCACTGCGGCAGTAGGCCAGGATGGGAGTCGGTAGGCTATTGATTAAGGCGCCCATCTGCATGGCCTGCTCCGGTGTATGACCCCCGGACTGTACGGGATGGTAGGCAAAAGAAAGCCCCATCGCCTTTGCGGCTTCCCCCACCTCTCCTTGGGTTGGCTGTTGCGGACCCTCTTCGCCGTCGGGCCGGTTACAGATAATCGATTTAAAGCCGGCCTCTTGCGCCGCAGGAACATCAGAAGCGTTTATCTGCGGGCAAACCGCAAGTTTGGGCGTAAGCCAGCGAGCGTCCAGGGCCATGGAAAAAGACTCCGTAAAAAATTAGCCTTTGGATGATACCGCCTTGGAGGAGCCCCTGCGATTTAGCGGTTGCGTTGGCGGGGTGCGGGGCAGAATAGGGAATAGAGGGTCATGAGTATCGCCTCTACCTCTTGGTTCGAGAGGCGATAGTAAATTTGTTTCCCTTCTCGGCGTGTTTCCACCACATGTTCGTTGCGCAGCACACCAAGCTGCTGCGAGAGCGTTGGCTGCCGGATGCCAGTGACACTCTCAAGCGCACTGACATTCTTTTCGCCCTGGGTAAGCTGGCACAAAAGCAGAAGTCTGTCTTCGTTGGCCAGTAGCCGCAAGAGCCCGGAGGCCTGCGCGGCCGCAGAGCGCAGTTGTGTGAAGTCGACTAGGGTTGCTTCAATCGTGCTGCAGTCTGCTGAGGGCTCTACAAAAGCGGACGGGGAGAGGTGGCTTGCCATGTTGATATTTTATTGAAAAGTGAATTGTCTATCAAAAAGCGCCACCGGGCACCGCAGAGGCCTGCGCCGCGAGGCTACAGCGGCCTTGGTGCCGCCCCCTCTTCGGGCGGGTAAAGAAAAAGCGGAAACATCTCGTTCATGAGTTCATTGGCCCGTTCGAGAATGAAATAACGAAAAGCTTCTGCCGCTAGCGACATGGTGCGGTTGCTGAGATTCACCACATGCCAGAGACGCATCACGGGCGTCTTTTCTACCCGCAGTACTTTCAGTAGCCCATGGTGGGCCTCAAGCCCAATGGTATGCAGCGATACAAAAGAGATGCCCAGGCCTGCCATGACCGCCTGTTTGATGGTCTCGTTACTCGACATCTCAATGGTGGAGAGGGGCCGAAACCGATGCGCCTCAAAGAAAGCCTCCATGACGGCTCGGGTGCCGGAGCCCTCCTCGCGAATGAGCATCTCTTGCTGGTCGAGCTGGGTCATCGTAATGATGGGCTCCTGTACCAGGGGATGGTCGGGGGCGGCGATGAAGGCATGGGGATGCGGGGCAAAGAACTCCGCACGGGTATCGAGTTCTTTGGGCGGCCTACCCATAATCGCAAGGTCGATTTCCCCGTCGCGCAGCAGCACGGCGAGTTGGTCGCGGTTGCGCACCTGAATAACCACCTGAATACCGGGGTGCTCTTTGCGAAAGGCGGCCAACAGTCGTGGCAAAAGATACTTGGCGGTGCTCACCAGTCCGATGTTGAGATGACCCGTTTCCACGCCCTTGAGCTTAGTCATCATGTCTTCGGCCTCTCGCAGGGCGGAGAGCACTCGCCGGGCGTAGACCAGGAAGTACTCGCCTGCGCTGGTCAGCGAGACGCCTCGGCCTTTTTTTGCAAAGAGGGTGATGCCCAGGTCGTCTTCGAGGTCGCGCATCTGCATCGACACGGCCGGTGCGGTGAGGTGCATTTCATCGGCCGCCTTCGCAAAGCTCGACTGGCGTGCCGCCGAGACAAAGATCCGCAACTGCCGTAAAGAGAGATTTCGCATGGGTCTCCTCCCATACCGTGATGCAGCGCCTTATTAATAAGCGTTGCTTATTTTTTGTTTAATTAATTGTGACTTTACCTTACCTACCTGTCTTTCTAGACTGACGTCTGTTTTGTTGAACACCTTAAAACGAGGAGACGAAAGCGATGAATGCCCCCCAAGACGGAAGGATCACCGATATTAAGGAGCGCTACAAGGGTGGCGTGCTGAAATATAAGCAGATGGGCTACTGGCGGCCGGACTACGAGCCCAAGGACACCGACACAATCTGCCTGTTCCGAATCACGCCGCAAGAGGGCGTCGATCCCGAGGAGGCTGCAGCGGCCGTGGCCGGGGAGTCTTCTACCGCCACCTGGACGGTGGTCTGGACCGACCTGCTGACGGCCCACGAGAGCTACCAGGCCAAGGCCTATCGGGTGGATAAGGTGCCCAACACCGGCGAGGGAACAACCACGCCGCAACAGTACTTTGCCTATGTGGCTTATGACATCTGTCTTTTTGAAGAGGGGTCGATCGCCAACATGACGGCATCGCTCATTGGCAACGTCTTTTCATTCAAGCCGTTGAAGGCCTGCCGACTCGAAGACATGCGCGTGCCAGTCTGCTACCTGAAGACCTTTAAGGGGCCTCCCACCGGCATCATCGTGGAGCGTGAGCGACTGGACAAATACGGCCGCCCCATTCTCGGCGCGACCATGAAGCCCAAGCTCGGTCTCTCGGGCCGTAACTATGGCCGCGTGGTCTATGAGGGCCTCACCGGTGGACTAGACTTCACCAAAGACGACGAAAACATCAATAGCCAGCCCTTTATGCACTGGCGCGATCGGTTCTTGTTTTGTATGGACGCCGTGAATAAGGCCCAGGCCAACAGCGGCGAGGTGAAAGGCCACTACCTCAATGTAACGGCCGCCACTATGGAAGACATGTATGAGCGGGCCGAGTTTGCCAAAGAGTTGGGCTCGGTGATTGTGATGGTCGATCTGGTGATCGGTTACACCGCGATTCAGTCCATGAGCAACTGGGCACGCAAGAACGACATGATTCTGCATATGCACCGCGCGGGCCATGGCACCTACACCCGCCAGCGCAACCACGGCATCTCGTTCCGCGTCATTGCGAAATGGCTGCGGATGGCAGGGGTAGATCACCTACACACCGGTACAGCAGTAGGGAAGCTCGAAGGCGACCCGATGACCGTGCAGGGGTTCTATAACGTTTGTCGTGAGACCTATAACAAGCAAGACCTCTCGCGGGGCCTTTTCTTCGACCAGGACTGGATCGATATCAAGAAGGTGCTGCCTGTGGCCTCTGGTGGCATTCATGTGGGGCAGATGCACCAGCTGCTGCATCTTTTCCAAGACGATGTCATTCTGCAGTTTGGCGGCGGCACGATTGGACACCCGGATGGCATTCAGGCCGGTGCCATTGCCAACCGGGTGGGCCTCGAGTGCATGGTGAAGGCACGCAACGAAGGCAAGGACATCATGGCGGAAGGGCCCGAGATTCTGAAGGCTGCGGCCAAATGGTGTAAGCCGCTCGAGAAGGCGCTGGAGACCTGGAAGGGCGTGGAGTTTAACTACACGTCTACCGATGCGCCCGACTTTGCGGTCACGCCGACGGCCTCTTAAGTCAACACGGCCAACCGCAGACCAAGCAGACATAACAGACCGTTACGACGAACCCTATCGAAGGAGTCTTCAGATGCGTATTACCCAAGGACAGTTTTCTTTTTTACCGGACCTCACTGATGAGGAGATTCGACTCCAGGTGGACTATGCGATTGGCCGCGGCTGGGCCCTCTCGGTGGGGTGGACCGATGACCCCCACCCCCGTAACACCTACTGGAACATGTGGGGTATTCCTATGTTCGAGATCAAAGATGGGGCAGCGGTACTCTATGAGGTCAATGCCTGCCGTAAAGCCAATGCATCGTGTTACATCAAAGTGAATGCCTTTGACAACACGCGGGGTACAGAGTCGCAGGTGATGAGTTTTATTGTGCATCGCCCCGCACACGAGCCGGGGTTTGGATTGGTGCGCCAGGAGGCCGGTGGCCGTAATCTGCGGTATACCACCCACTCCTACGCTACCGATAAGCCGTCTGGAGAGCGGTACTAGTTTTGTCTTAACGAAGAGAAGGGGAGCCTATGACACACACCGCCACAACCGTTGACCTCCAGGCCATTCTGCAAGAGGCCAATGTGCTGGCGGTGCTCGACGAGCTTGATCGCGAGCTTGTGGGTCTAAAGCCTGTGAAGCAGCGCATTCGCGAGACGGCCGCCTTCTTAGTCGTTTCAAAGGCACGGGCCCAACTGGGCCTGGAGGCGGCGACCCCTTCGCTTCACATGTGCTTCACCGGCAATCCCGGGACGGGCAAGACCACCGTCGCCATGAAGATGGCCACGATCTTGCACCGCCTGGGCTATGTGCGAAAGGGCCACGTCGTGAGCGTGACCCGTGATGATCTTGTGGGGCAGTACATTGGGCATACCGCGCCAAAGACCAAGGATATGCTGAAGAAAGCCATGGGCGGCGTCTTGTTTATCGATGAGGCCTACTATCTGTATCGCCCGGAGAATGAACGAGACTACGGCCAGGAGGCGATAGAGATTTTGCTGCAGGTGATGGAGAACAACCGCGAGGACCTGGTCGTGATTCTCGCAGGCTATAAAGACCGCATGGACACCTTTTTCAAGAGCAATCCGGGGATGAGTTCCCGGATTGCCCACCATATTGACTTTCCCGACTATTCCAATGACGAGCTGTTGTCCATTGCACAGACCATGGTGGGCCGGATGCACTATACGTTGGATGCTGATGCGCAGGCCGTGATGGCTGAGTACATTGCCCTGCGTAAGACCCAGCCGCACTTTGCCAATGCCCGGTCGGTGCGTAATGCGCTTGATCGTGCCCGGCTGCGTCAGGCCAATCGGGTCTTTGAGGCCGCGACACGAGGTGGTGCTTCCGTGACCGCCGACTTTCTCTCGACGATTTCGGCGGAAGATATTCGCGCCTCGCGGGTCTTTGCCGGTGGACTACAGACAGGGTCGCCCATGGGCGGTGGGTCCTGACAAGACGATTTCTATTTTTTTGGGAGTGTTGTTATGCATCTTGGTCGCACCACCTTATCGAAGTTTCTGATTCAGCAGCTCAAGGGCAATGATCAGCAGGCTGCGCTTGCCGCCCTATTGGTCGACATTGCTGCGGCAGTCAAGGCCATTTCCAGCATGACGGCGAAGGGGGCCCTGGCGGGCGTCCTGGGTAGCCTCGATTCTCAGAACGTGCAGGGCGAGACACAGAAGAAGCTTGATGTGTTGTCTGACAAAGCCTTTATCAACACCTTTCATCTTGGGGGGTTGGTGGCCGGCATGGCCTCCGAGGAGAACGACCACCCGATTGTCTTTGACGACTTAGAGAAGCCCGGCGCCTTTTTGGCGGTATTTGATCCGCTGGATGGTTCCTCGAATATCGATGTGAACGTCTCGGTGGGGTCGATCTTTTCAATTCTGAAGGCCCCCGAGGGGCGGCCGCCCGAACCGCAGGATTTTCTGCGGCCTGGCAAGGAGCAGCTCGCGGCCGGGTACGCCGTGTATGGGCCCTCGACCATGCTCGTGCTGACGGTGGGGCAGGGTACCCATGGCTTTACGCTCGACCGCGAGGTGGGCAATTTCATTCTTACCCACCCCAATATTCAGGTACCTGCGCAGACCAGTGAGTTTGCCATTAACACCAGCAATGAACGGTTCTGGGAGCCCCCGGTGCTGCGTTATGTCGAAGAATGCAAAGCCGGAAAAACAGGGCCGCGGGGACGCGACTTCAATATGCGGTGGATCGCGAGCATGGTGGCCGATGTCCATCGCATTCTGATTCGTGGCGGCGTCTTTATGTATCCCAAAGACACCAAGGATCCGTCAAAGCCCGGGCGTCTGCGCCTGATGTATGAGGCCAACCCCATGTCGATGGTGGTCGAGCAGGCAGGGGGGAAGGCCTCGACGGGCCGCGGGCGCATCTTGGAAGTACAGCCAGACCAGATTCATCAGCGGGTACCCGTCATTCTGGGGTCGTCTGAAGAAGTCGACCGTATCGTGGGCTACCACGCGGCTTTTGATAAGGGCGAGGACAAGGCCTTCAGTTCCCCGCTGTTTAAGGAGCGCTCTTTGTTTCAGGCGTAGTCCATTGCACTCGCACCGCTGTGGGCCCCGGTGCGTCCGTTTCTCGTGGGTGGGCCTACGGATAAAAACTACAGAGACCAAAGAGGCATCACTATGTCCATGAAGCACCCCATTGTTGCGATTACCGGCTCCTCGGGCGCCGGTACCACTACCGTGATGAGCAGCTTTAAGCACATCTTTCGGCGGGAAGGAATTCAAGCGCAGATCGTGGAGGGCGATTCCTTTCATCGATACAACCGCATGGAGATGCGTGCGGCCATGAAGGAGGCGGAGAGCAGGGGTAACCGCCACTTCAGCCATTTTGGACCGGAGGCCAATCTCTTGGCCGAGCTAGAACAGCTCTTTAAGGGCTACGGCGAATCCGGTCAGGGCAAGGTGCGACGCTACCTGCATGATGCTGAAGAGGC
>CAZKWK010000032.1:7878-17508 GCA_964556335.1 uncultured Bordetella sp.
GACCCGGGTACCTTCATTGCGTGGCAGCCCATTCCTGAAGCCACCGATCTGATGTTTTATGAGGGGCTACACGGGGGCTATGCCGATACCACCCTTGATGTGGCCCGCTATGTCGATCTTCTGGTGGGCGTGGTTCCGATTGTGAATCTGGAGTGGATTCAGAAACTGCATCGCGACCAGAAGATGCGCGGCTATTCCCAAGAGGCGGTGGTCGACACCATTCTGCGGCGCATGCCCGACTACATTAATCACATCATGCCGCAGTTCTCTCGTACCCATGTGAATTTTCAGCGGGTACCCACGGTGGATACCTCAAACCCCTTTATTGCAAAAGATATTCCGTCGCCCGATGAGTCGATGGTGGTCATTCGGTTTGCCAATCCCAAGGGCATCGACTTTCCTTATCTGCTCTCGATGCTGCACGACTCCATGATGACGCGGCCCAACACCCTGGTGATTCCCGGGGGGAAGATGGGCCTGGCGATGCAGCTCATTTTTACGCCGATGATTCTGCGTCTGATGGACCAGAAGCGCAGGGGGTAGCCATGGGCGGGCTGGTGGTCTTTGATCTCGACGGTACGCTGATTGATACGGCCACGGAAATTGCCGAGGCGGTGAACCGAACGCTGGCCGAGTATGCGGCGGGGTCTGTGCCGGAGTCGGACGTGCGGCGCTGGATTGGACACGGCACCGGCTGGCTGATGAAGCAGGCCTGGGCAAACCAGGTGGGAGAACCGGAAGACACGGACTGGTCGCAGGTGATGGCGCGGTTTGTCGTGCATTACCACGATACCGCGGGCACGATGAGTAGTCCGTACCCTTTCGTGCGCGAGACGCTTGCCGAACTGCAGCGCACAGGCATTGCGCGGGCCATTCTTACCAATAAAGAGTCTCGGTTTACCGAGCGGGTCTTGCAGGCCCATGGCCTAGCCGAATGTTTCGACCTTGTGGTCTCGGGCGACTCGCTACCCACGAAAAAGCCTGACCCGTCAGGGCTCTTCCATTGCATCGATTCGCTGGGGGCCGCGGTCGGTTCGTGCCTCTTTGTTGGTGATTCCGAAATCGATGTGGCCACGGCCAAGGCGGCTGGGGTTGTCTGCTGGGCGGTGCCTTATGGGTACAACCATGGGCAGCCTATTGCACTGGCGAACCCCGACCGACTGGTGGACGACATTCGTCCGGTGCCGCAGTACTTCCTGCGTTAGCCGATTGTCCTGCTGCGCACCCCTCGCTCACTCCTGCTTTTTCTTTCCCGGTTCCTCGTTCCTTATTTCTCATATTTTTTTAGGAGACACCCGTGGCACTCATTTCCTTACGACAGCTACTAGACCATGCCGCTGAGCATGGCTATGGCATTCCGGCCTTTAATGTGAATAACATGGAGCAGATACACGCGATCATGCAGGCCGCCCAAGCGGCGGACAGCCCGGTGATTCTGCAGGCTTCGGCAGGTGCCCGTAAGTATGCGGGTGAGCCTTTCTTGCGGCATTTGGTCGATGCGGCCATTGAGCAGTACCCCGATATTCCCGTCTGCATGCACCAAGACCACGGCGGTTCGCCTGCGGTCTGTCAGGCCTCGATTCGCAGCGGGTTTTCAAGCGTGATGATGGATGGCTCGTTAAAAGAAGATATGAAGACACCGGCCTCCTACGAGTACAACGTTGATGTCACCCGTCGTGTTGTGGAGATGGCCCATGCGGTGGGGGTGTCCGTGGAAGGCGAGCTTGGCTGCCTGGGCTCCCTGGAAACTGGTACGGCCGGCGAAGAGGATGGCGTGGGCGCCGAAGGGGTGTTGGACCATGCGCAACTGCTCACCGACCCAGATGAGGCGGCGGCCTTTGTACAGGCCACGGGAGTCGATGCCTTAGCGATTGCCATCGGTACCAGCCACGGGGCCTACAAGTTCAGTCGGCCGCCCACCGGTGACACCTTGGCGATTGCCCGCATCAAAGAGATTCATGCCCGTATTCCTAACACGCACCTGGTGATGCATGGGTCGTCGAGTGTTCCCCAAGACTGGCTTGAGACCATACGCAAGTACGGTGGTGAGATTAAAGAAACCTATGGCGTACCGGTTGAAGAAATCGTCGAGGGTATTCGCCACGGGGTACGCAAGGTGAACATTGATACGGACATTCGTCTGGCCATGACGGGGGCTATGCGAAAGCTCATGGTGGAAAAGCCCGAGGAGTTCGATCCCCGTGCCTTCTTTAAGGTGGCTACGGCTGCGGCCAAGGGCATCTGCCAGGCTCGGTTTGAGGCATTTGGCTGCGCAGGTAAGGCGAGTCGTATCAAGGTGGTTCCCCTCGACACCATGGCCACGAAGTATGCCAAGGGCGAACTGCGTGCCTTGGTGCATTAAACCGTTACCGACGCCGCCCCTTCGCCTTCGTTGGTCTCATGGCCTACACGATTGACCCCCGTAGAACCCGGGCCTTGCTCTTTGATGTAGACGGTACCCTGGCAGAGACCGAGGCGGAAGGCCATCTGCCTGCCTTTAACGAGGCCTTCGCTCGGCTGGGTATTCCCTGGCGGTGGTCGGTAGAAGACTACGGCGATCTTCTACGGGTCACGGGGGGGTACGAACGTATGCAGGCCTATGCCCGCAGGCGCGGGGATGCAGAGTGGCTGACCCCCGAGGGCCTCGCGACGCTCAGAGAGGCGCATCAACTCAAGAATGTGCGCTATGCCGACCGCCTCACGCGAGGCCTCGTGGTGCCCCGCCTCGGCCTTGCCGCCTTGCATCGGCAGATGGCGCAGGCGGGTCTTTCCTGGGCGGTGGTCACCACGACGAGCCGAGATAACTGGCAGGCCCTCTGGCAGTGTTGTCTTTCCAATGCCCTTCCTGTCGCGCCGGGGTTGGCGATTTGCGGCGAGGAGGTAGAAGAAAAAAAACCGCATCCAGAGGCATATCGCCTCGCACTTGACCGTCTTGGTTTACCCGCTTCGGCCTGCCTCGCGGTGGAAGACTCTCCCAATGGACTGGAGGCAGCGCGCGCTGCCGATCTCGGCTGCCTGGTGGTGAAGTCTGTCTTCTTTCAGGAGGCCGACTTCACGGGTGCCCTAGCGGTTACAGAGGAGCATCTGGGCCTACGAATCGCCGACGCGCCCGACGAATTCCCAGGAGCAGCAGGCCTCCAATAACCGGTATCGCCACCGCAGTTACGAGGTCTACCGGCACATCAAGCCCGAGCCCCCGTAGGCCTTTGGCCAGGTAGTTCACGAGTCCTACGCTGTAGTAGGTGAGTACCACCAGCGACAGGCCCTCAACCGTCTGCTGCAGTTTGAGCTGTAGCTGTGCCCGGCGATTCATGCTGGCCAGCAAGGCCTGATTCTGCCGTTCATTCATAAATTCAATGCGGGTGCGCAGAATCTGGGTCGTGCGCGTGACCCGGTCGGAGAGTTCGCGCAGCCGGCGTTGTGTCCATCGGCAGGTACGCATCGCGGGCTCAAACCGGCGATCCATAAATTCCGAAAGGTTCTGGACGCCAGGTAGCGGGGTTTCTTTAAGCTCTAGTATTGCCCGGCGCACGAGATCCACGTAGGCCTCGCTGGCGGTAAATCGCAGGCCGTGGGCAGAAATCCATTCTTCTACCCGTGCTGCGAGAAGCGACACCCCCTTGAGCAGACCCTCGTGGTCAGGCAGAGGCTGTCCTGGCAGGCCGTCATGGCCCACGGTGTCGCCCGAGGCACCCATCGACTGGAGTTGTTCCACTGGAGCCGATTCGGCCAGGGCGATCTGCCCTGAGAGGCCTGCCAGTTCGTCTTCTGCCTTACGCAGGGGTTCTGAGAGGCTCTTGGCACGGGGAAGGGCAAGCATCGACATCATGCGGTAGGTGTCGATATCGACAAGTCGCTGCACCACCCGTCCGGCCTGGCGGGACCCCATCCCCTGGTGGTTCACGAGAATGCGGATAAAGCCCATGGAATCGAACTGAAAGTCTGTCCAGACCTGGGCCTTACCTGAGGCGAGAATCGAGGCACCCACCAAGGTGTTACCCGAGAAGAGGGGGGCGTAGATGGCGGCATCTTCTTCGGGGTCGGCCCGACGAATCGCGATATCCACCGCAGAGATGCGTTCGCCGAAGTCGGCCCCAGGCATGGTCAGGCCGAGATCCATGAGCCGCGACCGTAGGCGATTGAGCATGGTCTGCCGCGGTGCTGTCCAATCGGGTTCGATCTCTGGGGTGCCCTGCTCATAGACCGTGAGCGTGGAGAACTCGCCATGCAACTCCCATTTGAGAAGCAGGCGGCGCGGCTCCGGCAGGAGTTCTAACACCCGGAAGTTCTGACCATGCACGGGGTGCGTCTCGGTCTGCAACGCCTTGGTCAGCGACTCAATAAAGGCCTTCTGGTTGGCGCGATGCGAGGGCTCGGTGAGTAAGAAGGCCTGGCTGCAGACCCGTTCTTCTGGCCAGAGGGCGATGGGCGGGCGTGCATGCACTTCTTCATGAAGGATGTGCCGCTGACTATGTTCGTGGGAAGAGGGCAGTGGATTCATACCTGTTGGGACCAATAGCGTTGGGCGCGTTCCGCCTGCTCGTCGAGGTAGGCGCCATAGAAATCTCGTGAACTGTATCCCACCAGGGGCGCGAAGAGTGGCTCACAGGTGCTGCCCACCATGACCAGCGTAGGAGCCACCCGATACCGATGGTTCTGGGCCCAGGCCTGGGGGCTGAATTGCAGCGGGCTGTTGCCCGGGGGGGAGAGCCTAATCAGTTGGGTGTCAGCAAGATCGAAGACCACCACATCAAGCTTCGGCCCGGCGGGGCTACGAACACGGGGAATGAGCTGCTCGTTCATCAGGAGGCCGCACCAGGGGCAGTGGGCACTGCTCACCATAATCGCGACCGCTCGGTTTTTGGACTTTTGGGCCTGCGTGAGTGCCGTCGGCAGCGCTGCGGAGGGCAGGAGGGGTGGCGGGGGGGCGTTAGTGGACATAGGCCAAAAGTGGGGTTGTGCGCCGCGTCAATACTTGTTCTTGACTATATGCTTGTAAAAGAATATGTTTATTTCCTATGACAAAAACATCCACTCCGTCCGCGCCCAAAATGCCCGACCACAAAGATTTCGCCCAAGGCCTCTCGCACGATGCCGCCGAGGTGGAGTTTATTTTCGAGCGGGCTGCCCAGTATTTTGCGCTTCTTTCTGAGCCCGCGCGCCTGCGCATTGTGCAGGCCGTCTGTTCGGAGGAGCGTTCGGTGCCAGACGTGGTCGCTATTACCGGGTTGCCACAGCCCAATGCCTCTCGGCACCTCACCATGTTGTATCGCGCGGGGGTACTGAGTCGCCGGCGTCAGGGCACGTTTGTTTTCTACAAGGTCTGCGACGCACTGCTTACCGACCTCTGTCGGTCTGTCTGTGTGCGTCTGGCGGGAGCTTTGGATTAATGGTGGCGAATGGGTGACGCGTGGGTGGGGTGAAGCGGTAGTTTTGGGGTACGCCTGGTCTAAGCAGGCGGCAGTAAATAAAAAAGAAGAAGAATTATTTTTTTAGGAGAGGGATGTGACAACGCTCAGTACACGGCTTGGGCGCCTCATAAAGGCACCCGAAAATTTCTTATCGAAAGAGGATGTCAAAGAACCGGTGCAGATGCGCCGCAAGTTCTTAGCGGCCTCGGCGGCGACCGCAGCGGGTGCAGGGCTCACGGTGGCCGGTGCCGCCCGCGCGGCCTCTAACCCGGTGTCAGGTGCCGGCGACCCCAATATTCTCGAGCTCCCCGCCCATTCTGTTGGCCTCGGTATGCCTGTGGCGGCCAATGGCTACGGCGTGCCCTCCCAATTTGAAAAAGGCCTGCAGCGTCGCGAGAGCCCCGGCCTCACGCGGGTGTCCGCTGCCTCGGTCGCCTTCACGCCCCTTCAGGGCACCTTCGGCATCATCACGCCGAGTGGGTTGCACTTTGAGCGCCACCACCAGGGTTGGTAAACATCGCCTCATGATCAACGGCCTGGTGAAGACCCCGAAGGTCTACACCATGGACGACATCATGCGTCTGCCCTCGGTGTCGCGCATGCACTTCATTGAGTGCGGCGCCAACACGGCCATGGAATGGGGCAATGTGGCGGTACCCACCGTGCAGTACACCCACGGCATGATCTCCTGCTCCGAATTTACCGGTGTGCCTCTTTCGGTCTTGCTAGACGATGCGGGCTTTGACAAGAAAAACGGCAAGTTCATTCTGGCTGAAGGCGCCGATGGTTCGGGCATGACCCGTACCATCCCGATGGACCGCGCACTAGACGATGTCATCGTGGCCTATGGCATGAACGGCGAGATGCTGCGCCCGGAAAACGGCTATCCCCTGCGCCTCGTGGTGCCGGGAGTTCAGGGGGTGTCCTGGGTCAAATGGCTGCGGCGTATCGAGGTGGGCGATGAGAAATGGGCCACGAAAGACGAGGCCATTCACTATGTCGATCTCATGCCCGATGGCACCCATCGCCAGTACACGGGTATCCAAGAGGCCAAGTCGGTTATTACCTCGCCCTCGGGCGGACAGATTCTGCTCGATAAGGGTTTCTACAACATTACTGGGCTTGCCTGGTCTGGTCGGGGCAAGATCAAGCGCGTAGACATCTCCACCGATGGCGGTATGAATTGGCGTACCGCGCGCCTAGAGACACCGATTCTTTCGAAGGCCTTTACCCGCTTCAACATCGACTGGGTCTGGAATGGCAAACCCGCTATTCTCCAGTCGCGGTGTATCGATGACACCAACTATGTGCAGCCTACGGTGCATCAGCTGCGCGCTGTGCGTGGTACACGCTCGATTTATCACAACAACATGATTCAGTCTTGGCGCATCGCCGAGTCGGGGGAGGTTAGCAATGTCCAAGTGGGTTAATGCAGTAACACCGCGCGTTTTGGCGCGGGCGGGTCTGGGTGTTTTTCTGTCGGCCTCCATCATGGGGTCGGCGATAGCGGCGGGTAAGTTTGAAGGGGTTGGCCGCACGGCGACGCCGGCGGAGATCAAGGCCTGGGATATCGATGTGCGCCCCGATTTCAAAGGCCTCCCCCCTGGCTCGGGCTCCGTAGCAAAGGGCCAAGACATCTGGGAGGCGCAGTGCGCCTCGTGCCATGGTGTCTTCGGCGAGAGCACCGATGTCTTTACGCCCATCGCAGGCGGCACCAGCAAGGAAGACATTAAGACCGGTCGCGTCGCCAACCTTGCCCGGGAAGACTTTCCGCAGCGAACAACGCTCATGAAGGTGGCTACGGTCTCCACGCTGTGGGACTACATCAACCGGGCCATGCCCTGGACGAACCCCAAGACCCTAAAGCCTGATGAGGTCTATGCGGTGGTTGCCTACATTCTGAATCTCGGCGAAATCGTGCCGGAAAACTTCGTTCTGTCTGACAAGAACATTGCCGAGGTGCAGAAAAAGATGCCCAACCGCAATGGCATGACGACAGACCACGGGCTGTGGGATGTGAAGGGTAAGCCCGATGTGAAGAACGTGGCTTGTATGAAAGACTGCAAGAAGGAGGTGCGTGTCACTTCGTTTCTGCCCGGCTCTGCCGTGGACAGCCATGGCAATCTGATCGAGCAGAACCGCCCGATTGGTCCTACACGTGGATTAGATACATCTAAACCGCGCTAGTATTTTTTACTGTTTATTGAAAGGAGTATCTCCATGAGTATGAATCGACGTGATGTTCTAAAGGCTGGCGGTGGCGCGGCTGTCTACACCGCCTTGGCTTCGATGGGCTTTTTTGCGGCAAACCCCGCTATGGCGGCCTGGAAGAAAGAATTTTTTGAGACCAAGACCATTGCCGATACCCTAAAGGCCATGGGCATCTCTGCCACGGCCGAGAGTGCCGATGTCGCGATTACCTCGCCCGACATCGCTGAAAACGGCGCGGTGGTGCCCGTGGGCGTGGCCAGCAAGCTGCCCAAGACCGAAATGATTGCGGTCATGATCGAGAAGAACCCCAGCATGATGGCGGGCTTCTATGAGTTCACGCCAGCGGCGGATCCCGATGTCTCTATGCGGGTGAAGATGGGTCAGAGCTCCGATGTCTATGCCCTCGTGAAGGCGGACGGCAAGTTCTTCATGGCCAAAAAAGAAATCAAGGTCACTCTGGGTGGCTGCGGCGGCTAATGGCCACGCGCTCCCCTGATTGAATTCGAGACACTGAAAGGAGTTTTACGATGACAAGTCCAATGCGTATTCGTGCCCGTATGGCGGGCGATGTAGCAGACGTGCGGGTGTTGATGGCCCACGAAATGGAAACAGGAACCCGCAAGGGTTCTGATGGCCAGCTGGTGCCTGCCTGGTTTATCCAAGAGGTTATCGCGTTGCATAACGGTAAAAGCGTCATGACTGCCCAGTGGGGCCCTGCAATCTCCAAGAACCCCTACCTGCAGTTCAAGGTCAAGGGGGCCAAGGCAGGCGACAAGATTGCCGTTACCTGGAAAGACAATAAGGGCGAAAGTCGGACGGACGAAGCCGCCATTGCCTAAGAGCATTTCGTATGGGCCACCACATTACATGTCTGTACTGTGGTGGCAGTCGGTCTGAAGCAATCGTTGCGCTTTTTCCGGCAGGCGATTGAACAACCAAACGACGGGAGACACACAATGATTAAAAAAGCATGGGCTTCTTGGGCTGTCGGCCTGGGGCTATCGGCACTAGCGTCGACAGGCGCTATGGCACTGGAAGAAAAGTCTGCGACCGAGAAGGGTATCGATCGCTATCGTGAGCTTCTGCAAGATGGCAATCCCGCGGAGCTCTGGGAAATGCAGGGCGAAGAGCTCTGGAAGAAAAAAGCGGGTCCGAAGAATGTTTCTCTAGAAACCTGCGATTTGGGCCAGGGGCCAGGGGTAGTGAAGGGGGCCTACGTGGGGCGGCCGCGGTCCTTTGCCGATGCCGGCCGCGTGATGGATCTTGAAGTGCGACTGGCCTGGTGTATGGAAAAAATCCAGGGCATTACGCCCAAGGTTTCCGAGTACAACCGTGACGACCACAAGAATATCGTTGCCTTGGTCACCTACATTGCGACCCAGTCCAAGGGCATGCCGGTCAACGTACCGCAGAGCCACCCCGAAGAGAAGAAGATGTACGAGCTCGGTAAGCGCGCATTCTTCTTCCGTGCGGGCCCCTACGATTTTGCCTGCGCCACCTGCCACGCTGAAGACAACAAGCGTATTCGCCTGCAAGGTCTGCCCAATCTCACCAAGAAAGAGCCTGCTGGTCAGGCCTTCACCTCATGGCCTGCCTACCGCGTCAGCAACAGCCAGCTCTGGCCGATGCAGAAGCGCCTGGAAGACTGCTTCCGGCAGCAGCGGTTCCCTGAGCTGCAGTTTGGCTCAGAGACGAGTATTGCCCTGTCGATGTACATGGGGGTAAATGGCAACGGGGTACCGTCACTGGCCCCCACGATTAAGCGCTAAGGGAGTAGACGCATGAAGATGACAAAAATTGCGCTGGCAGTTGGTGCCGTGGCTGTGTTGGGGGGATGTGCAGCGAGTTACTCGTCTGCGGAGCTCGACAAGATGGCCAATGACATGATCACCAAGTCGTTTAAGGCCAAGGGCATTGCGGGTGTCGATCGGCTCGAGCAAGGCGAGATCAATATCGCCTGCTCAGCGGCAGAGACTGCCGGCAAAGACCTCGACTCGGAGACCCGCAA
>CAZKWK010000033.1:0-17495 GCA_964556335.1 uncultured Bordetella sp.
CTCGCGGGCGCCGGATTTTGAGTCCGGTGCGTCTACCAATTCCACCACTCCGGCAGTATTGAGCGGCATGCAACGATGGTCGTTAGTATAACGCCCATGCTTGCACTCCAAGGACTCACGCTCTGGCGCGGTGACCGGACCGTCTTTCAGAATCTTTCTCTACACATCGGAGGACCAAGAACCGGTCTCATCGGACCCAACGGATCGGGAAAGAGCTCTCTGCTGCGAATGCTCCAGGGCCTCTTGCCTCCAGAGCCCGGGGGGCAGATCACCCTGCATGACGCACACGGACAGGCGCTGGCCTCGGCCCGCTTTGGCCTGGTGTTTCAGAACCCCGACCACCAGATTCTTTTTCCTACGGTGATGGAAGAACTCTGCTTCGGCCGCATCGAACAGGGCCTGCCGCTCGCACGGGCACAGTCTGAGGCCCGCAGCCTTGCCCGTGCCCATGGGGCCGAAGAACTTATTGGGTTTGCGACCCACGAACTCTCAGAAGGTCAGAAGCAGCGGGTCTGCATCCTCTCGGTGCTTGCCGATCAGCCCGACTTTCTGCTCTTAGACGAACCCTGTGCCAGCCTCGATCGGGCCGCTACGCGACAGATCATGGCCTGGCTCATGACCCTGCCGCAGCCTGTCTTAATGGCCAGCCATAGCCTGGAGTTACTGGAACAGTTTGATGAGGTGATTTGGCTTGAGAACGGCGCCGTCGTGGCCCAAGGACCACCGACATCGGTGATTCCCGCCTACAAGGCCAAATACACGTGAGGCCCCCGGTACGTACAACGCCCTGAAGACCCTCAAGCGTCTGTCCGCCTAGACACCCCTCCCCGATAAAAACATCGCATCCCCGTAACTAAAAAACCGGTATCGCTGGCTAATCGCGTGACGATAGGCGTCACGGATCGTCTCGTAGCCCGCAAATGCACTCACCAGCATCAGCAGTGTGGACTTGGGCAGATGAAAGTTGGTGAGCAAGGCATCGACCATACGAAACCGATAGCCTGGCGTAATAAAGAGACTCGTCTCCCAATGGCCATGCAGGGGTAGGCCCTGCTCGGCGCGCGCAGCAGCCGACTCGAGCGTGCGCAGACTTGTGGTACCCACGGCCACCACCCGCCCCCCCTGTGCGCGCGTTCGCAGCAGCGCCTCGGCCGTCTCTGGCGACAGGCTGCACCACTCGGCATGCATCTGGTGGGCAGAAAGGTCTTCGTGTCGCACAGGCGCGAAGGTGCCACTGCCCACATGCAGGGTCAGTTCTGTTCGGGCGATTCCCTTGACGGAAAGCGCCTGGAGAAACGCGTGATCAAAGTGGAGCCCCGCCGTTGGCGCTGCCACAGACCCCGCATGCTGTGCATAGACCGTCTGATAGCGCTCGAGATCCTCGGCGCTGGGCGTATGCCCGATGTAGGGCGGCAGAGGCAGTTGCCCATAAATATCCAGATAGTCCAGTACGGGGCCGTCAAACTGTAAAAGAAACCGATCATCGGCCGCGGGATCGCGTCCCACCAGGGTCACCTCGTCATGGGGGCGGCCATCGGCCTCAAGAATAAGCCGTGTGCCGGCCGCCGGTTTTTTGCTCGCGCGTAATAAGGCGGTGGCTGAATCGACCCCAGTAATCCGCTCAATCAAGAGCTCCACCTGACCACCCGTGGGCTTACGGGCATGTAGGCGGGCAGGAATCACCTTGGAATTGTTAAACACCAGTAGATCCTCAGGCTGCAGAAGCGTCAACAGATCGGTGAACTGCCGATCAGCAAGCCGTCCGCCTGGCACCACATGCAGCAGGCGACTGGCGGTACGCGTCGCCGCGGGCCGCTGGGCAATAAGTTCGTCAGGGAGATCGAAATCAAAGTGGGACAGGCGATAAGAGGGCACGGTCGTCTGGACAAGGCTGGGCAAAGGGCCTAGATTGTGGCACGCCTATGTTGAGCCTCTATCTGAGCCACCCTACCTGGCTACACCGACTTCCCGCCTCGTCAAAGCTCATCGCATTAGTGATTGCGTCGGTCGTGCTGCTGCCCATGCAGCATCTGGGGCTTCTCACGGCCAGTGCCTGCATTGCGCTGGCTGCCTATGCGAGCCTGGGACGGCCAGGCCTGCGACGGCTCCGCCAGTTGGGCACAACGCTGGGCCCTATGATTCTTGTCCTTGCCGCCCTGCAATGGATATCCTTCGTGATAAACCTCGGGATAGACCGCGGAAGCCTCTCAGGACTCGAGGCCGCAGCTGTGACGGTAGGGCGCCTGCTCACACTGGTATTGCTTGCCGACCTGGTCACGCTGTCCACGCCCACCCAGGATCTACTCCAGGCCCTTTCCCCCGTACTTACGCCATTTCGTCGCCTGGGGCTCCCGACCGAAAAAATTCGGCTGGCCATCGGGCTCATGCTGCGTTGGGTCAGCCTCCTGCAGGCGCAGTGGACAAACACCAAGACTGCCTTTGTTGCGCGCGGATGCCCGCGACCCAAGACCCGTCTTATTGCGCCCGTGATGGCCGGGGCAGGGCGCACGGCCCAACAGCTTGCAGAGGCCTTAGCCGCACGCCAAGTGGCTAGTCGATCCCCCGAGACCGATCGCGGGCGAACTCGGCACGCCAGGCCGCAAAACGGCCCTGGGCAATCGCCTCCCGCATCTCCGCCATGATGCGCAGATAAAACCCCAGGTTGTGAAGGCTTGCCAAGGCGGCGCCAAGCATCTCATCGATACGCTGCAGGTGATGCAGATAGCTGCGGGTAAAGGCAGGACGATCATCTCCATGGGTCGATGGACTACACACTGGGCAGGTACAGGTCGGGTCGATCGGTCGCAGATCCTCTTTGTACCGGGCATTCCGAATCTTGAGATCCCCGAATCGGGTGAAGAGCCAGCCATTGCGGCCATTGCGACTCGGCATCACACAGTCAAAGAGGTCAACCCCTTCGGAAACCCCCGCCACCAGGTCTTCAGGCGTCCCGACCCCCATTAAGTAACGGGGCTTAGCCTGCGGCATTTTGGGGGTCAGGTGGGCGAGTATCCGCAGCATGTCTACTTTGGCTGCTCCCACCGAGAGTCCCCCAATGGCATAGCCCTCAAACCCAATCTCTACGAGTCGCGCGAGCGACGCGTCCCTCAGGTCTTCAAACATCCCTCCCTGGACGATGCCAAAAAGGGCATTGGGCGCCGTCCCTGCAGGGCGCACTGGAAAAAGGTGTGACTGCTCTGCGTCCTCTCGATCGAAGGCCAGGCGACTGCGGGCCGCCCAACGCAGCGAGAGCTCCATACTCGCCGCCGCCGCCTCTCGCGTAGACGGGTAAGGGGTACATTCGTCAAAAACCATGGCGATGTCTGAATTGAGTACCCGTTGAATCTGCATGGAGACTTCCGGCGAAAGAAATAGTCGGTCGCCATTAACGGGTGACTGAAAGGCCACCCCTTCTTCGGAAATCTTTCTCAGATCGCCCAACGACCAGACCTGAAAGCCGCCAGAATCGGTGAGCATCGGCCCATGCCAGTTCACAAACCGATGTAAACCTCCGTGCTTGGCAATCACCTCAAGGCCGGGCCGCAGCCAGAGGTGGAAGGTATTTCCCAACACGATGCGCGCGCCAATGCGCGCAAGCATTTCGGGGGGGACCCCCTTCACAGCGCCATAGGTACCCACCGGCATAAAAATCGGCGTGTCCACAGGGCCATGATTCAGCCAGAGCCGTCCGCGCCGCGCCAAGCCCTCTTGGGCAAGAAGTTCAAATCCAGTCATGGCCGCTAGCCTACCTTATATATACTTAGCGGCTTATCCGTCCCCCGCAAGGAGCGCTTCCGTGCTGATTTCCCCCGCCTATGCCCAGGCTGCTGCCAGTGGCCAAGATTCCCTGATTGGTTTTCTACCACTCATCCTGATGTTTGTGGTCTTGTACCTCTTAATGATCCGGCCACAGATGAAGCGCGCCAAAGAGCATAAGCAGCTCGTTGAGGGTCTGCAAAAAGGCGATGAGATCGTGACCGCTGCCGGCATGGTGGGTAAGGTCACCGACGTCGATGAGTCGTACATCACGGTCGAAGTGGGACAAGGCGACAAACCCGTTCAGATTGTGATGCAGCGGCAAGCGGTACAGACGCTTCTGCCCAAGGGCACGATCAAGACCATCACCTAACCCGCCGCCTCGATGAACCGCGTTGCCTGGTGGAGGCTGGTGCTCATGGCACTGGCCTTGGGCTTTGGTCTGCTGTATACCCTGCCCAACTTTTTTGGAGAGCAGCCGGCCGTTCAGGTCTCCACTGCAAAGGCCACGCTCAAGGTCGAACCATCGGTTGTTCAGCGCATTGAGCAGGGCCTCTCCGAGGCTTCAGTCGCCCATGAGGGCATCGCCTTTGAGACAGCCCCCACGGGGAATACCATTCGGGCCAAGTTTGCCAATACCGACTTGCAGCTCAAGGCGCGTGAGGTGATTGAGTCTTCGCTCAACAAAGAGCGGCCAGACTATGTTGTGGCTCTCAATCTCGTGTCGGCAACGCCTGCCTGGCTAACTCAAATCAACGCCCTGCCCATGTATCTTGGGCTCGATCTACGCGGCGGCGTGCACTTTATGCTGCAAGTCGATATGGCCGCAGCGCTCTCCAAGCGCCTAGATGCGCTTCAGGGCGATGCACGCACCTTGCTTCGCGAAAAGCGGGTGCGCCACTCGGGTATCTCGCGTGGGCGCGACAGTATTGAAATTCGGTTCGGCTCAGAAGACCAACGTGCCCTCGCCCGCCCCATCCTGACCGAACAACTGCTTGAACTCGACTGGCAAGATGTAACGCTTGGCGACGCGGTGGGCCTTGTTGGGCGATTCAAACCCGCCACCGCAACCCGTATTCAGGAATTTGCGCTCAAGCAAAACATCACCACGCTCAGCAACCGTATTAATGAGCTCGGCGTGGCAGAACCTATCGTGCAGCAGCAGGGCGCCGACCGTATCGTGGTGCAACTGCCTGGCGTGCAAGACACGGCCAAGGCCAAAGACATTTTGGGCCGCACCGCCACCCTGGAAATTCGTATGGTCGAAGACGGGGTGGAGGCGGCGCAGGCGCTTGCCGAGGGTCGCGTTCCCGCCGGGCTTGAGGTCTACACTGAGCGCGGTGGCGCGCCACTTCTGCTGCGCAAAGAGGTGGTACTGACAGGCGCAAACCTCACCGATGCGCAGGCGGGCTTTGACTCCCAAAATCCGCTGGAGCCCGCGGTCCATCTCACTCTCGATGCGAAAGGGGCGAGGATCTTTCGGGATGTCACCCGCGAGAGCATTGGCAAGCGCATGGCTATTCTGCTCATCGAGAAGGGTCAGGGTGAGGTCATTACCGCACCCGTCATCCGCAGCGAAATTCCCGGCGGACGAGTCCAGATTTCCGGCCGCATGACAACGGTGGAGGCTGCAGACACCGCGCTTCTTCTGCGTGCCGGTTCGCTGGCGGCACCCATGGAGATTATCGAGGAGCGGCTGATCGGCCCGAGCCTCGGCGCAGACAATATTGCCCAGGGGTTTAGCGCCACCACCTGGGGCTTTGTGGCAATCGCCGTGTTTATGGCGGCCTACTACACCCTTTTTGGAGTTATTTCTGTACTTGCCCTCTGCTTGAATCTGCTGCTGCTCTTCGCGCTCCTCTCCATTTTGCAGGCAACGCTCACACTCCCTGGTATTGCCGCGATTGCGCTCACGCTCGGCATGGCCATTGATGCCAATGTGCTCATCAACGAGCGGGTACGCGAAGAAATTCGGGCTGGGGCAACCCCCCAGGTGGCGATCGCAACCGGCTATGACAAGGCCTGGGCCACGATTCTCGACTCCAACATCACAACCCTTATTGCGGGTGTCGCCCTGCTTGCCTTCGGGTCGGGGCCTGTACGGGGCTTTGCGGTAGTCCACGTATTAGGCATTCTGACGAGTATGTTCTCGGCCGTATTTTTTAGCCGAGGCCTGGTCAATCTCTGGTACGGCAGCAAGAAGAAACTCAAGAGCGTGTCGATAAATCCTATGGAATTCTTTCGGCTAGAAAAAACGATCGGGTTCATGCGGCACGCAATGCTGCTCAACCTGATTTCTGCCCTCCTCTTTGTGGCCGCCGTGGTCTTTATCGCCTGGCGGGGTCTGGCCTTCTCCATCGAGTTCACCGGTGGTACGGTCATGGAGGTCTCCTACAGCCAGACCGCCCCACTGCAGCAGGTGCGCGACACTGTACAAGGTCTAGGCTACCCCGATGCCCAGGTGCAAAACTTTGGCAGCGCCCGCGACCTGCTCATTCGACTCCCCCTGCGGGGCGAGGCCAGTAACGACCAGGCACAAGAGGTCTTCAAAGCGATTGTCGGTATCGACCCTGCAAGCCCGCCCGAACTGCGGCGGGTAGAGTTTGTGGGGCCGCAGATTGGGTCGGAACTGGCAACCGATGGGCTCGTGGCTCTGCTGTTTGTGATCGTCGGCATCATGATTTATCTGGCCGTACGATTTGAGTGGAAGTTTGCCCTTGCAGCGATCGTGGCCAACCTCCACGATGTGGTCATCATCCTAGGGTTTTTCGCTGCCTTTCAGTGGGAATTTTCGCTCTCGGTGCTAGCGGCCACGCTCGCAGTCTTGGGCTACTCCGTGAATGAGTCTGTAGTGGTGGCAGATCGCATCCGCGAAAACTTTAAGCGCATGCGCAAGGCCTCTGTGGAAGAAGTGATTGATAACGCCATCACCCGCACGATGAGTCGCACCATCATTACCCACGGCACCACCGAGACGATGGTGCTGGCGATGCTGATTTTCGGCGGTCCCGCCCTGCACTATTTCGCGGTCGCGCTCACCATCGGTATCGTATTCGGTATCTACAGTTCCATCTTCGTGATGGCGCCCATTACCATGTGGCTCGGCATCAAGCGCGAAGACTTGGTGAAGCCCGTGAAGACCAAAGAAGAAGTACTCACGCCCTAGCGGTCGCCCATGACAGAGACTGCACCGCACAGTACAACGGGTCTGCAGTTTCTGCTTCGTCTGACATCCCCTACCATGCCGCTCGGCGGCTTTAGTTACTCTACGGGCCTCGAAGCGGCCGTCGAGGCTGGCCTGTTGAGATCGGAAAACGATGTCTGCCAATGGATGCAACAGGGCCTCATCCGGCATCTGGCCTTCTGTGAAGGTCCCCTCTGGCTCCTGATGCATGGGGCAATACGCCAGCGCGACACAGCGGTTGCCCGGCAATGGAACCACTGGTATTGGGCCAGTCGAGATACGGCTGAGTTACGTCAAGAAACCCAGCAGATGGGCTGGTCTCTCAAACAGGTGGCGCGAAGCCAGGGGTGGGGAACGCCGCCAGAGCAGGAGATCCTGCAGCATCTTCAGCCAGAGACGTTTCTTGGTCTGCATGCCTATGCCGCAGCCGTACACCGTGTGGCCCCTCGTGATGGCCTGCTGGCATTCTTTTATGCCTGGGCGGACAACCAGACCCTAGCAGCAATGAAGACGGTGCCCCTTGGACAGTCTGCCGGCCAACGGCTACTGGCCCAGTCAGCGGTCTGGATTGAAGAGGCTATTGCCACCGCCGAACGATGTGTGGCCCAGACACCGCCCGACATTCAAACCTCGACAGTGCAACTCTCTATTCTCAGTAGCCGCCACGAGACCCAGTATTCGCGGCTCTTTCGTTCCTAGCCCCCCTTAAGGTTCCTCACGTTTCAACGCCCTTAAGATCCTTTTATATCCCCCCAGGAAATCTCTATGCGCACCAAGCCCTTCCCTCCCTTACGTGTTGGCGTTGGCGGACCAGTCGGGTCCGGAAAGACCACCCTCCTTGAGATGCTCTGTAAGGCCATGCGTGAGCGCCATGATCTCGTAGCCATCACCAACGATATCTACACCAAAGAAGACCAGAGACTCCTCACCCTCTCGGGTGCCCTACCGGCCGAGCGTATTCTTGGGGTGGAAACTGGGGGCTGCCCCCATACTGCCATTCGTGAAGATGCATCGATTAACCTCGAGGCGGTCGACCGGATGGTCCAGAAATTTCCGGATGTCGATCTGATCTTCATTGAGTCGGGAGGCGACAACCTCGCGGCCACCTTCAGCCCCGAACTCTCCGACTTCACCATCTATGTGATCGATGTCGCGGGCGGGGAAAAGATTCCGCGCAAAGGAGGGCCGGGCATTACCCGCTCCGATCTGCTGGTGATCAATAAGACAGACCTCGCCCCGATGGTGGGTGCGCGCCTTGAGGTCATGGCGGAGGACACGGACAGAATGCGGCCGGGTCGCCCCTGGGTGATGTGTAATCTCAAATCAGGAACAGGGCTAGACCGGGTCATTCAAGAAATCGAGTCGCAACTCTTTCAGCACTAGCGAGGGCTAATCGCCAGAACCCCGTCCGTGCTCAGTGAGAAGGTATTCCTGCACGAGACTCTCCCAGACCACTTCGAGCTCGTAGCCACTGGAACTTGCAAGCCCCTCTAAGTCGGGGAACAACGTGGCATAGGTGATATTCATGCGATACAACGACTGCATCGCCTGGGCACGTAGGCTAAAAGGAAGTACATACTTGACGAGCATATCCTCGCCCTGGTCATAGCTCTCAAGCAACTCCCCGAGCGTCTTCTGAATCTGTCCCGGCATCACAAAAAGGCCCGACTGAGAGACGAGGCGTCGGTCCATCTCCAGGGGTTCGCCCACCCAGACTACCGGATAAGTATTCTTTAAAAAAAAGCGTTCGTAGTTACCTGGAAGTCGTGGGTCAATGGTCTCTCGCGTCAGGCTCCGATCGAACATAGGGGCTGCTGACCATAACCGGGGCGTGTTGAGGCCATAGACCGCGGAATCTCCCTGGGCATTTTCCAGCGCAAAGAAGGCCGCGACGTAGGGGGACTTTGTGAAATCGAGAAGGCGCGTGGGCGCGCCATGATGCTGCATAAGGGCTAAGGACCGCAGATCGTCAGTGAGACCACTGCTGTCGGTGAGGTAGTTGTGGGCCTTTCGGCGAAACACACGCAAGGCGCGAGACTCCCGCAGCGGCCAGAGCACAGGGTCCGGACAGTAGGCGGTGAGGCGTCGGGCAATGGCGGTCATCAATGGCCACTGGGCCGAGACTTCTCCACGAAACGCCCAGCCGGTAAGGGCGTCGGTCTTTTCTACAAAATCTTCCCAGTCCGACACCTGTACAACCCGCATAGACGCCTTCGATGCAAGAAACGTTAAACGATGATTCCCACCTGTTGAGAACGCAGAAATCTTACCGCAGACCAGACCGTCAGGGCCGAAGTCTTGGGATTATCAGCAAGAGGCCGAACCTGCAGATGCACCTGCATCGCGCCAAAGACACCCTTCGCTTCAAAGGCGTGGCTATTACCGTCGATGGTGGGATCCGCGACCAGACGCACCTCGGTCTGATCCAGGCCCAGACCTGCCAGGGCGATCGTGGCTGCGACGTTGGCATTCTTCGGGTAGAGGCGGCAGGCGTCGCGGGCTGAGCCCGAAAAAAATATCTGGGGTGTCGAGAGCCCTGTGAGTTCCACCTGTTGCTCTGCTGGGGTTCCGATCCACGCCTTCGGGGGTTTCCTACCGGTATAGACCACGGCATCGAGTCCGGCCGCACGTGCGGCCGACAACGCATCAATCCCGCCGAGTGCCCCAGACAACAGATACAACTGGGTCTGACCGCGATGGGCCGCAGCATCCAACTCGGCAAGAAGAACGCTATCGGACAAGGCACCGGTCGACACCATGCCTACCCGTACCCCCCGCGCGAGGGCTGGCAGTACATGGCTCGCCACAGCCTCATGGCCCGCACATTCCAAAAGAAGTGTCGCGGCATCAGGAACTGCAGCAGTCACCATAATTCTCGGGTCCACCTGCTTTCGAACCGCCTCTTCTTGTCCTGGCCGTACCACCAGAGTCTGTAACCAGGGCACACCCGGCCCTATCGGATAGGCCTGCAGTATGGCCCGGCCGATGGCACCGAACCCCAGAAGCACTGTGTGGGGTCGGCGCACGACTAAGCGACAGGGATAACCTGCTCGTGGTAGACCGCCCGACAGTCCATTTCATACTCCAGGTACTGAACGGGTGGGCGGTTGAAGTGCCAGGTGAGGCCGCGACCCAGGGCATCGGTTTGGGAGAACTGCTCTGCCAAGAGCCGGTGAAAATCGTGCACCGTATAAATTTGGGTGGCGGTCACCATGGGCCAGTCGTATCCCAACGACTGCATCCGACGACGCATCTCACCAATGACGAACTGCATCTTGGCCCGCAACCCCGACTCAGAGAGATCTCCGAGCGCAACGGTGGCTTCCTTGTAGGTGGCATGCCCCTCTGGGGCCTCGGCACTGCCCGCGATCACAAACGAGGACGGTGCAGACGCCGATGCGGGCATCGTGTAAGAAAATGCATGCAGGCTAGGCTCTGCAGGCGGATCAATCTCCGGACAGACGTTACTGCGCGCAATCGGGTTCACGCCATCGCGAATAATCTGCCAGTCTTTCAGCCGGCCGGTATAGATTTCATTAAAAGCCCGAAAGCCCTCCTCCGTGAAGGGCGCAGGCGATCTCAGCTCACAGGCACAAAAGGCCAACACAGGTCGGTTCAACGATCGCAGATGGGCCTCTATCTGATCAAACCCCTTATCGAGTTCAACCGGGCGACGGAAGCCCGCCCGATGAATTTCATAGCCCGATTCTGCGGCTACCCCTGCCGAATACTGTGATACCCCGGGCACATAGCGATAACCGCCCGGCGCAAAAACGCGTGTAGACATCTATCCCCCTCTATTAAGCTCACACTCACACTCACACTCACGCTCACGCTTCGTACGCACCAACAAAAAACATACATCGATCACAGGCCTGAGGCACTGTAGGCTCCTTATGCCAATTCGCCCAGGTAGGCAGCGCGGATCGATGGGTCGGCCAAGAGCTCACGACTCGGCCCCTGCCGCACAATACGCCCCTGATCCATCACAAGGCTGGTCTGAGAGACTTCCAGTGCCGTCACCACATCCTGCTCGACCACAAAAATCGACAGGCCCTCTTTATTCAGGGTCATCAGAGACTCGATAAGCTGTTCTACGAGCACCGGGGCAAGACCTAGCGAGAGCTCGTCAATCATCAGCAGGCGTGGCGCACTCATGAGCCCGCGGCCAATCGCACACATCTGTTGCTCCCCTCCAGAGAGGGTTGCCGCTGCCTGTCTGCGTCGCTCGTAGAGCTTCGGAAAAATCTGGTAGACCCGCTCCATATCGCGCGCAAGCTCAGCGCGGCTTGCCGCCACTCGTGAGTACGCGCCCATCAGAAGATTTTCTTCAATGGTCATTGCGCCAAAAAGGCGCCGTCCCTCCGGCACATGGGCCAGGCCCATGTCAAGGATCTTGGCAGGCGACTGGCCCCCAATAGGCACCCCATCAAAAACAATCTCGCCCTCGGTGGGGCTAATGAGGCCCGAGAGGGTACGCATCAGGGTTGACTTTCCCGCACCATTCGAGCCAATCAACGCAGTGATCTGGCCCTGCGGAATACTAAAATCAACGCCCCACAAGACCGTAATCTCGCCATAGCCTGCACGCAGAGACCGTACGGTAAGGAAATCAGTCTTTTCGGTCATGACCGCCCCCCTCTGCCTGCTGAATATGGGCCCGCGCCGCATCGGAATAGCGCTTTCCAAGGTAGGCCTCGACCACCTTCGGATCGTGTACCACCTCCTTGGGGCTACCTTCTGAAATTAGCCTGCCGTTATGCAAGACCACGATGCGGCTGCAGACGGTGACCACTACCTTCATCAGATGCTCAATTAAGACAATGGTGGTGCCTAATGCGGCAATCTGACGAATTAAGGACATCGCCTGCTCCACCTCTGCGGAGTTCAGGCCCGCATTGACCTCATCGAGAAACAACAGCTTGGGCCGCATCGCTAAGGCTTTCGCAAGCTCTAAGCGCTTTCGCATCGCCAGCGTAAGGCTCGCGGCCGGCTGATTTGCCTGAGCCGAGAGGCCAACAAAATCGAGTTGCTCTTGGGCGTAGGCTCTGGCCTGCGCCACCGAACTGCCCGACTGCGAAAAAAGTGCGGCAGCCGATACGTTGTCGAGGACACTTAGTTCTGGAAAGGGCTGGACAATCTGAAAGGTGCGCGCCAGGCCGATACGCGCGGTCTGATAGGGCTTTAGCCGGGAGATATCACGCCCCTGAAAGACCACCCGCCCCGAGGAGGCGGGGTGTACACCGGTAATCACGTTGACCAGGGTAGTTTTGCCTGCTCCATTGGGGCCTATGAGCCCGAGCACCTCGCCCGGCCCGATAGTCAACGAGACATTCTCCAGAGCCTGTAAGCCACCAAACTGCCGGCTGACAGACTCGAGCCGCATCAACTCAGTCACGCCCACCCTCCTTCTGACGCAGTCGCTTCCAGAAGCGTGTGTCTGCAAACGAGGTGATGCCCTTTGGGAGAAAGAGGAGCAGGACCACGATCAGGAGCCCCAAAACCCCGGTATGAATCTGCAACAGATTACGCCAGACGAGTTCTTCAATACCCAGAAAAAGAAACGCGCCGATCACTGCACCGAGGGTAGAGCCCAGACCGCCAAGTAAGGCCATGACGATAGGCTTGACCGAATACAGAATATCGTAGACATCCGGCGGCTCAATGTAATGCACCCAGCCGGCATAGAGCACGCCTGCCATGGCCACAAAAATACCCGATAGGGCAAAGGCAAGGCTTTTATAGAGTGTCGCGTGCACGCCGATCATGTCGGCAGCCGACTCATTTTGTCGGATGCAGCGCAACCCAAAGCCCAGTTTGGAGCGCTCCACGGCCACCACCACCACCAGGGTCACCACCAAAAGCGCCCACATGGCAAAGAAGAAAAAACGCGCCTCACCTTCCACACTGGTAACGACAGAGGACAGCGGGATATTCAGGCCCATGCCGCCACCGGTCAGGTCAGTGGCTGCATTGGTGAGTTCGCGCAAGACCTCAGCGACTGCGAGGCTCGCGATCGCAAAGTAATGCCCGCGCAGTCGCAATAAGATCGCCCCCAACAAGACAGCACCTAGAAAGGCCATTGCCCCCGCGGCCGCTACTGCGGTGAGCAGTCCCGCGCCAGCAGCGAGCAAGACACCGCCCGCATAGGCACCAAAACCGAAGAATGCAGCGGTTGCAAAAGACGGGTAGCCCGCCATACCGCCGATCACATTCCATGAGACGGCCAAGATCGCATACATGCTGGCGAAGGTGCCAATACGTAAGGCATAGGGACCGCCGACCAAGGGTAGCGCTGCCAATACCAGCACCAGTGCCGCGAGAATCAGGAGACTCGTGCGCGTCATTCGTAGCCCTTCTTACCCAACAGTCCATGGGGCCGAAAAATCAAAAAGACGATGAGCAACGCAAAAGAGAGGGTGACCGAATGCTCTGGCCCAAAGACCACGGCCCCGACACTTTCGGTGATGCCCAAAAAGAGCCCCCCGAGCACTGCGCCAGGCACGCTGCCAAGGCCACCGAGTACACAGACCACGAAGGCCTTACCCAAATAGGCACCAGCAGACAATGGGGAAATCGGAAAAATCAACGCCAGGAGCACGCCGGCACAGCCCGCCATAGCCGCCCCGAGGCCAAAGGCCACCGCGTAGATCGTACGGATATTCACCCCCATCAGAAGCGCCGCATCACGGTCCATACGTACGGCAATAATCGCCCGGCCTACCCGAGAGTGCCGCAGGATGATGTAGAGCGCTAAGGTCAGTATGAGTGCAAGAACCATCGCCAGAACGCGATCCACAGGCACCACCAAGCCAGAAAACGCGAGTGTTCCCAGGGGCGGGTCGAGCAAGAGCTTGCGATAGTCGGCACTAAAGGCAAGCAACATGCCGTTGTTGAGGATGAGGTCCAGGCCAAAGGTGAGGGTGAGGGTCACCAACACCGGGGCAGCAATTACGCGATTCAGAATACCGCGTTGAATGAGATAGCCCACGGCGAAAAATAACGGGGCGGCAATCAACAAGGTGGTCCATGGGCTCAGGCCCATGGCGCTATAGGACATCCAGGCCAGATACGAGCCGAGCACTATAAACGACCCATGCATGATGTTGATGACATTCAACACCCCCCAGACCAACGAGAAACCAGCGGCGATGCAGGCATAAAGGCATCCCAACACCAGTCCGTTGACAAGTACCTGAAGGGCAAACATGGGTCGTTTTTCTTCTAGAGCGCGGCGTGCGGCTTACTTCACACCCAGGCGCAGGTCTCCCTGCCGGATCGGGGCAGGATGAACCACGATGGGCTTTGCCCCCTGAATCTGGAAGACCGGCGGCTCAAGCGAGGTGATCTGGCCTGTCGGGCCAAATCGCACCGGCCCCCAGAAGGTCATCACGTTTAAGCTCGCCAGCGCGTCACGGACCTTCTGTCGATCGATGCTGCCTGCCCGCTCAATGGCCATCTGAAAGAGTGCGCCGGAGACCGAGGCGGAGGCATGGGCGTAGTCGGGGTCTGCCTTGTAGGCCTCTTTAAAGAGCCGCACATAATTCTCGGTGGTGCCAAAGATATCGGTGCCCTTGTACCGCACCGCTGGATGCCACCAGGCGGCGCTGCTAATGTTTTCCGCCCCTTTTCCGGCCGCATCAATAAACTCTTGATAGGCAGGTGCAGCAATCATCGTGACCACAGGGGCCTCGATCCGTTGGTCGGCCATCTGCTTACGCATTAACACCAAATCGTTGGTGTAGCCCGTTGCAAAAATCCACTGTGGATTGGTGGCCTTGAGCTGCGCCAGCGCAGCCGAATGATCGAGGGTATTAATGGCGTACTTCTCAAAGAAGACGACCTCAAGACCCCGGTCTTTGGCAGACTTCTCCATCTCTTGGGCGATCGCCAGAGGGAAAAGATCGTTGCGCGCGAGAATGGCGACGCGCTTCACATCGGGGGCCTTTTGCCGAATGATGTCTGCCAGAGGATTGGTCAGAGTGTCGTTGGGGGTAAACGTACCAAAAAGAAACTTATAGCCCTGATCGTAGACCTGAGAAGACGAGGCGGTCGCCGCAATCATTGGTACGCCGTAGCGCTCTGCCACCGTACTTGCCGCCTTCGCAGCGCCCGAGCCAAAAGGCGCAAAAACAAACTGCACCTGGTCTTGGGTAATGAGTCGCTCGGTAGCCTGTACCGCACGTGGGGTGTTGGACTGGTAATCGGTGTAGACAATCTCCACCCTCATCTTCTTACCGCCCACCGAAATGCCCCCCGCCTGGTTCACCTGCTTGGCCCAGAGGTCATAACCCTGCTGCTGTTTGAGTGCCTCCGGCGCCAGGGGGCCCGTAATGGGCAGGGGCGCACCAAACTTAATGACCTCTTGCGCATGCACAGGCGCAGAGAGCAATACGCCAGATGCTGCGGCCACTGCCGCGGAGAACCTGAGAAATGCCCTACGACCGCAGGACCGCTGATGGGTGATTCCCACCGACTTTTCGTTTTCCATATCCGCCTCCTTAGACGATTGCGACACCAAAGACCAAATGAGTCCAAACGTTTGGAGTGTATCCAGGTGGGTACACAACGGGAATTCTATATACTTGAATCCGGTGTTCTACTTTTTGGAACATAACTTTTCAACATGCTCCAGCCCCATGTGCTTCGACACTTTGCAGAGGTCGCCCGATCGGGCTCTCTCAGGGTCACGGCAGATCAACACGAAATCGCACCGAGTGCATTGAGCCGGCAGATCAATCAGCTTGAGAAATTCTTAGACACCAAGCTTTTTATTCGGTCTGCAAAGGGAATGCACCTCACCGAAGTCGGTAAAGAGCTCTATATCTACATAGAAGAGAACAACCGAAACATCGATGCCTTACTCCAGCGCATCGAAGACATCGACGAGCTACGCCACGGGGCCGTACGTATCGCCTCTGTCGAAGGCGCCACCATCAGTTTTCTACCAGACCTGATGGCCCGATTCTCAGAGGGGTTTCCCGGGATCCGCTTTGAGGTGGTTGTCGGCGGGTCTAACGATGTCGCAGACCGAGTAGGCAGCGGGGACAGTGAAATCGGAATTGCCTTTAACTGTCCATCACGCGACGACCTGGTCTTACGAACCCGTATTCCACAGCCCCTGCACCTTGTAGGACACCGCCATCATCCTGCGGTTCAGAAGGACTTAGCGGCATTCAGCGACCTTGCGGGTCTAAGGCTTGCCCTGCCGACGCGCCAGTTCGGTATTCGCAGACTCATCGAACAAGCCCTGCGACTGCATCAGGTCGAAGGCCACATTGCATTCGAGTCGGATTCGCTTTTACTGATTAAGCAAATTGTTTCGCAGACGGACATGGTGACTTGCCTGCCAGAAATCGTGTTCGAGCGTGAGGTGAGCAATAACCGCCTGTCGGCCTGCCCGATTACCGATCGCCTCTGTAGCGCTGCAAGTATTGATATTGTCACACCGCATGGGCGTGCGCTTTCGGGGGCAGCGCGTCAGTTTCTGGGAATTCTGACTGATGCGGCCAAAGAAAAGATCAATCGCCAGCCCAACGCGCTGGAGCCCACCCACGGGTAGTCGCTAGCGCTCCCCGTGGGCCTGGAAAGCGGCCTGCGCCAAGGCATAGTCTTCCTCAAAGGTGCTGTCGTGTCCATGCTGATGCCCGCCACCATAGGCCCCTGCCTCAGGCTCAAAGGGTGCGTAGACGAGCGTGGGAACCATACCTAGGTTGCGCAGCATGTCCGCAAGCACGGGGTCAAACTGCAGTTGCAGGCAGTCTTCGCGTACCTCAAGCCGGACATGCCGGTTTCCCAGGTGGTAGGCGCAGCGCATTCGGTCATAGGGGGAGCCCCCAACGCATAGCAGCGATTCATCTGCAGCCACAACCTCCACCGAGTTGCCAGCGTTATCGAAAAGAATACTTCCGCCGCGTAGTACCGTGCCCCGCGGTAGCAGTACGCCCACCTCCTCCCCAGTGGTCATCAGTCGCGCCTTGAAACGGCTCTTGCTTCGCGTCTCAAAGTCAAGAAAAAGGCAGTCGAAAGGGACTGCCGCAAGGCCAGGAGAGAGACTGAACACCCGCATGGGACGACTTAGAAAAGGAAGTAGCGTTGCGCCATTGGTAGCACCGTGGCCGGCTCGCAGCGCAGGAGTTCGCCGTCGGCCACCACCTCGTAGGTCTGGGGGTCCACCGAGATATTGGGCTGCCAATGGTTGTGCACCATATCGGCCTTCTTCACCGACCGACAGTTCTCCACCGCGAGCAACGGCTTCTCCAGGCCCAGGCGATCGAGGCTGCCGGACTGCAGTGCCGCCTGAGAAACAAAAGTGACCGAGGTCTTCAGGCCACGGCCGAAGGCACCAAACATCGGGCGATAATGCACCGGCTGCGGTGTAGGAATAGAGGCATTGGCATCGCCCATCAAGGCCCAGGCAATCATGCCACCCTTAATGACGAGGCTAGGCTTCACCCCAAAATGGGAAGGACGCCACAGTACCAAATCGGCAAGCTTTCCCTGTTCAATAGACCCAACATGCTGCGCGATACCGTGGCTGATGGCCGGGTTGTAT